>CAYFJO010000029.1:0-48094 GCA_964343305.1 uncultured Pirellulaceae bacterium
ATCTGGAAATTCGATTGGCCAAAACGCTCGACCAGATGACCGATCGTCCGGCTGCGGCCCAGGCGTATCAGACGATTTGGAAGCGGCAAGGAAACGCCGTTGTCGGCCGCGAGTCCGGCGTTCGAGCGATCGAAGTGTTCGCGCAAGCAGGCGGCAAGGAAAACATTACCTCGGCCGCCGAACTCGCCGAGCAGATGCACGAAAAACTGCCTGGCCAATTCGCAACACAAGTTGGTTGGCGCGGTTTCAACGAATGGCGGCGCATCAGTGAATGGGCCAAGAGCAATCTGCTGGGCAACAAGCTGGTCAAGAAAGGTATTGGCAACGACAAAAAACTTGAACGCGAATTGCACTGGCTGATGGGTTCGAACTATCGCAGCCTCGGCCAACACGCCAATGCGGTGGTCAGTCTTCGCAAGGCACACAGCCTAGGCGGCGATCGGCAAGACATTCATTATTACTTGATCGAAGCCTTGCACAACTCACAGTGCAAGCCGAACGAGATCGAGCCGGTGGTCGCTGAATACACGACGCGATACGCGGATCGCGCCGATCGGTTCAACCGCCAGTCGCTGGTACCCCACGCGTATCTTCGCGCGGAGAACAAACCGAAAGCACTCCAACTCTACACAACGCTGATCAACGACGACGCGATTTCGTACAACAACGCGTCGGCGTTTGTCCAGAACATCGGCGCCGAGCCGGCCGACTTTGCCAAAGCCGAACAATTGTTGCGCGCGGCCATCGGCAAGAACCAAAAACACGCCTACTACTTGCGATATGTGCTGGCGTTCAACGTGTATCGTGACCGGATGAAGGACAAAGCGAAATGCAAAGCGACGTTGCGCGAATTGGTCGACGATCCGCAAGTCGATGGATCGTACGTGACGCAAGCCGCCCAGTGGTTGTTGGACAACGCGGCGGACGATAACGAGTTTAACGTGGATCTGAAACGGATCCTCGATTCGCGGTCGAAGCACATGCACTTCATTTCGTTTCGCGGTTTTCCGGCGGGATGGATCAAGTCCAAAGCCCGCATCAAAGAGTTGAAAGATCGCGCGGCGCTCGTCAAGGCCGAAGTCGGCAAACGTGATGCCGATCCGGTCGCTCAATTGTGGCTCAAGACCCGAGGTGGATACAGTTCGAACGAGGCCAAGGTTCGTGATGAATTGCTGGCGCCGAACATCGTCAGCAAGCTGCAAATAGATGAAATCCGCTGGCTGCTTCAACTCCAAGGCTATTACTATCGGCGCTACGCCGGTTCGAACAATCGCAAGATCTCGGCCGACCGGTATGGCGAACTCGCTCGACGGCATCCCGACAATTTTCAGTACGCCGTCTGGTATTTGCAATCGGCGACCGACTATGCCGAGCCGGAAATCAAAAAGCACGCCGCGTTGCACATCATGAAACTCGATCCCCAGTGGCTGGATGCCGACCTTTGGCGGCGAGTGATGGTCGCGGCCGATGTGAGCAAAGAGAAGGCATTCGGCCAGCAGGCGCTCGCATGGATTCAAAAGTCGCAGCAGAAATTCGGAACAAACACGGGCTACGCGTCGTACATCGGCGATGTGTTGACACGGCTTGAATTAGCCGAGGACGCCCGTAAATACTGGCACGCAAATTTCTTGCTCGACCCGCAGAACGTCGAGTCGCGGGAGTGTGCCAATCGATTGCTGCAAGAGATGGAAGAGCCGCAGAAGATGCAGGCACTCACTGTCTTGATTGGCAACGACACAGACTTCCACGGCCGCTACGCCCAATGGTTGGCCGATATCTATTTCAAGCAAAACGACCTCAACAAGTTTGAAAAAGTGCTTCGCGATTCGCGCACGCGTCAAGATGGCCGGCCAATGCGGGGTTGGGATTTGGAAGTCGGCACGCTGCAGAGCTGGCTCGACTCGATCCGCGCCAACCAGGAGGCCAGCGACGAGGATAAGGATCGTGTTTACAAAATCGTCCGCGACATGCGGCTGCGATATGCATCGGCGGCGGCCGAGATGGCGATTCTGGAAAAGACACCGCCGGATTCCATGGCGCCGATGCAGTGGCTGCTGGTCCATCAAGGTCCAACGCGGATCACGGGCAACGAGTCTTACGATTGGGATCGTCTGGTGCCATACGCGCAGGGGGCGATTCAGCGAAAAGACTACGTTGCTGCCGCAACACTCGTAACGGGGATGCTGGCCAATATCAGCAACGCAGGCGAGCCGCGATTCAAAGCGGGTCGCGCCATGATTTCACAGTGTTATTCGCGGATGGGCAGCGTTGGTTTGACAATCGATGAGAACAGCCCGATCGCTCCGTTGCTTCAGGCGGCGTTGTACTTGAGATTGGGTGACGAAAACCTGGCGTTCGATACCTATCATGAAAACCGCGCGCTGTTCAACGAACATCGCAACGAGATTCCCACGGACTTGCTGACGTTTGTTTGCGAAAGACTGATTGCCGCCAGTGGCGATGAAAACCACGACCTGGTCGAAGAAACCTTGCGAGGTTGGCTGGTCCAGTTCAGCGAATCGACGCAACACACGCCTGAGGTCAAAGCACAGATTCAATTGTTGCTCGCGCGAAACTATTTTGGTGCCCAGCGATATGACGTCGCCCGCAGCGAGTTTACGACGGTCATGAATCGCTACCCAGAAACGCTACAAGCGGTCGAAGCGGAGTTTGGCATTGCCGAGACGTTCATGTCTCAAAAAGTGTACGACCAAGCCGAACAAGTTTTCGAAAAACTGGCCAACAGCCAGGACGCCAGCGTCGTGATTCGGGCCGAATTCTTGCGAGGCGTGTTGGCATTTCGTCGCGGAGACAACGATGATGCTCGTGGGATTTTCCGAGCGGTGCTCGAACGTGTGCCCGACGTGGAACTCGCCAACAAGGCACTTTTCAACCTGTCCGAAGTCTATGGCATCGAAGAAAAGTATCTTGACCAGCTCAATCTGCTCCGCACGGTTGGCCGTTTGGGCAGTGTGAGCAAACGTTTGCACTCGCCGGGTTTGCCACTGTCGGTGGTTGTCCATGACAGTGATCTGGGCATAAGCCGCGGCCATAGCCGGATTGCCGTGATTGTCACGACCCAGCCGGGCGGCGATAAAGAGACGATTTTCCTGACCAGTTCCGGTGCAGGCAAAGGGCTGTTCCGCGCGGATCTCGAAACGGCGCTGGGCGGTGCGGCACAAGGCGACAAGGTTCTGCAGTTGACGGGCAACGACGTCATCAAGAGCGATTATCCGGACGAGTTCAAGGCGGATTTCAAAAACGTGCCGCTTTCCGACGTCGAAATTCGCGTCGCGTCGAGTGCCGTGTTTGAAGTTTCGAGCAGCCAGATCGTGGATGCCGAAGAAGAAACGTTCAGCCAACGACTGGAACGAGAAACACGCGAGCAAGAGGAAGCCGACGAGCGCGTGTCGCAAGATCGGCCGGTCAATCAAATCAAGCCGGGCAACCCGGTTTATTTGCGAGTCAAGGACGGTGATCGCGACTTGACGAACGACGCCGATATGGTGGTCGTCAAACTTGCCGCTGATAACGGCGACGAAGTGCAAGCGCGACTGAAAGAAACCGGCCCGCATACGGGCATCTTTGAAGGCTCCATCATGTCGGACGAGCTTCCCGCGGGTGCCTTGGCAAGCGATACATCGATCGAGTACAGCCCTTTAATGGCGATCGATCGCGACGAAAAAACAACATGGCTCAGCGAGCCCAACGGCGCGACGCCAAAAATGCTGACCATCGACATGAAGGACTTGAAGCTTGTCTCGAAAGTGCGGATTCACACGCCGAACCCAGACGAGAACGCGCCGGTGCGCGGCACGTTGCTGGGCAGCAACGACGGTGAGTTCTGGTTCCGTCTGTCAGGACATCCGGAGTTGCCCGTCGCCACGCCGATCGTCGACGAACCGTTTGGCCAGATGAAACGCCGTGTCTACAACGGCAACGTGTACAGCTACACGACGTGGAGCCAGATTGTCAGCCTCAGCAAGAACAGCGCTCCGATCGACGAGGAAGAGTGCGAGGAATTGACCTGGACGCGACCCGAAGAAGAAGGTCAGAAGAAAGCATTCGGGGTCATTTGGCACGGCAAGTTTGTCCAGCCTCGCGACGGTGCCGTGCGGTTCCTGGTGCAGGGTTATACGACGGCGCTGGGAATCAACGGCCGATTGGAACTGCCCGTTGCTCGCGGAAATCGCACTGTCGACGTGTGGCTCGACGCCGGTGCCCACGATCTGGTGATCTTCTCCGCCGCCTCGGCTGGTTCGCAAGTGGCCGAAGCGAAGGTGGCCCGCGCCGACCTGAATTCCGAGCAAGTGCAATTGGTGCCGTTCCGCGAGTCGGACTTTGATTTGACCGACGCGGTTGTCAAAGCGGAAACAACCACCGGCGAAACGGCCGAGGCTGAAGAGAATCCACCAGAGCGTACGGTGATCGACAACGTGTGGGAGTTCAACTTTACCCCGCGCGAAGTTCGGCACGTTCGATTCGTGATCGACGAGTATCTTGGCGAAGCGGTGGCGATCAACCATTTTGAGATTAGCGACGGTGGCAGCGTTCCGTATATTCCGACCGAAAGCGATGTGTTGTCGCTGGCCGGCAACGACACGCTGGAGATTGCCGGCGGCGACGTTGTTACGGCAACTTACACCGACGAGTTTACGATGACCGAGTCGGGCAACAGTCAGTTGTTGTCCGAAGAATTGACGGCCACGTATTACAACGCCGAAGTCGCGCCGATTGCCTATGACTTTTCGCGCAGCAGAGGCGGTGGCGTCGCGACGACTCGCAAAGAGCTGTTGCGGATCGATCCGGGCGAACGGATCATTTTCGAAATCGTCGACTACGACGAAGACACGACCGCCGAGCGCGACACGATCAAGTTCGAAGTCATGGTGAATGACGGCGACTCGATCGAGCTTGAAGCGGCCGAGACCGACGCCTTCACGGGCATCTTTACCAAAGAAGTCGACACGACGAAGGGCAACGAAGATGGCAAGCTGAGCATCAAGCAAGGCGATCGCATTTACTGCCGTTACCGCGACACGCAAAACACGTTTCCCGGCCATTCGGTCCCGCGCGAAACCGTGGTTTATGTGAACGAACCGACCGAAGGGGTTGTGAAGATTTTACCTTCGCGCGTCGAAATGCCGCCCGAAGGAAGTCGAGCCACACCGCAGTTCATCTACCTCGAACCGATCGAAGGCGAGGCGAGCGGAGTCGCGCTTGAAGCGCCGATCACGGTCGAAGTGATCGATCCCGACCAGGCGAAGGACAGCCGTAGCTCGGTCATTGTGAAGCTCCAGACATCCGACGGTGCCACTGTTGATGTGAAGTGCGAAATCTCCGAAGCCTTCGCGGATGACCTGCCCGTGGTCGAAAATCCGGCGTTGCTCGAAGGGCGATTCGTTGGCCAGATCATCATGCAACTGGGCGGCAAAGACAGCGCGGACATTATTCCGCTCACGTTGGAAATGCCGCGTAACTTGATTGGCGAGCCAGTGATGGATGAGGAAGACGAAGGCGACGGTCTCCGCAATCTCGTCACGCGTGTGCTGAACTTGACCGGCAAGGACATGATCACCGCGACCTACAACGATGAACTGAGGCCAAGCGGCAGCCCCATCGATCGCGAAGCCAGCGGCCGAATGATTGTCGACGGAACACTCGCCTGCACCGATCCAGAATACGTAGATCCGATTGAAAAGCTCCACGTTGGCGAACGGATGTATCTGAAGGTGGTCGACGCCGATCGCGACGCAAGCGATGAACGAGACGCGGTCTCGGTCGAGATTACGACCGACACGGGTGAGAAGGAAGCCTACGAGCTGGTCGAGACGCTCGCTCACAGCGGCATCTTTACCGGCTCGATTATCCTCAAAGCATCGGATGAGCCGACGCCCGGAAACTTGAACGTGGACGAACCATCGGCCGAGTGTTATTTCGGCGACACGATCAAACTTCGTTATGTCGATGAAACGGCCAGCACGGATTCGGGCACGTTGGAATTGACGCAGGATGTGCCGGTCGTGATCGGCACGAATGGTCTATTGATGGCGTTTACCAAGACATTCGATGACGAAAACCTGGCGGTTGAAACCAAGTTCCACATCGCCGAGAGTTACTTTGAGCTGTTCAAGAGCCACAAGGATCTTGGCCGGGACGAAGATCAAAAATTGGACCTTGAATCGGGCCGACGCGTTTTGCGCGAAGTGATGGAAGATTATCCCGATCCCAAGTACGCGCCGCGAATCGCCTATTTGCTCGGCCAATTCGCGCAAGAGTTGCAGCAATGGGATGAGGCAATCAAGTCCTACGAATTGATCATCCGCCAATACTCCGATCATGCCCTGGCGGCTGACGCACAATACAAGCTCGCGCAAACGTACGAAGAAGCCGGCGACTTTGACGAGGCGCTGGAAGGCTACGTGACGCTGGCGGCGACTTATCCGAAGAGTCCGTTGATTGCCAGCGTGATGATTCGCATTGCCGACCATTTTTACAAAGCCGAAGAGTACGACATCGCAGCCCAGGTCGGTGAGAAATTCATGGAGAAATTCGAAGGCCATGAGCACGCCCCGCGCCTCGCATTCCGGGTGGGCCAGTGCCATTACAAGGCGGAAGATTTCCGCACGGCCGCCGAATCGTTTGACGTTTTTGCGAAGAAATTCCCTGACGACGAGTTGTGTTCCCAAGCGTTGTTTTGGTCTGGCGAAAGTTATCGCATGGCCCGCAACACGCAGGTGGCGTTCCAACGCTACAATCGATGTCGTTGGGACTTCCCCGCCAGCGAAGCCGCCCGATTTGCCCGCGGCCGCTTAACCCTGCCCGAAATGATTCAACAATTCGAAGCCGCTCTCCAGGAGTTGGACGACAATTGACCCATCGTGAATTCGACTCAATTTTTCGCCAATAGCTGGTAACAGACGCATGGCGAAGCGACAATTGATAGTAGTTGCGATGACAACGTAGGATGGCTTTCCAAAGTTGTCTATTGTCTGTGCCAGCAAATCGTATCGGCTTTGAAATGCCATCCTACCTATTTGCTACAAGCCCGACGCGCGAGCGAGGGATTGTCCCTCGCTGGGGCATCGGGCTTGTGTAGTTGTGAGATTTTGCGATGTACCGAATTGCTTTTTCGTTTTATCTGGTCTTAACTTTTGGCGTTTCGACGTTGGCTCAGGATGCGGCTGACGAGTTGCTCGGTGGCGACTCGGAGCCGGAGACGCCGGCCGAACAGCCTGCGACACCGCCGCCCGCTGACGACACGGCGACTGAACCAGATGCTCCGAACGATGCAAACGATGCGACCGATGCGGCCGAGGAAGGAGCAACGGACGAGGAAGCGGGCGACGAATCGGCGAGCACTGAAGGATCGTCAATATTCGATTGGCTCGACGACTTGACGAGTGCCGGTGCGCTGGGGCTGGTTCGTCGAGGTGGCGTGTTCATGTGGCCCATTTTGCTGATGGCGATTATTGCGATGGGAGTGCTGATCGAGCGGTATCGGAGTTTGAAGATGCTCAACACGGATACTTCCACCCTGCGTCATCAAGTGCACCAATTGCTTGAGGCAGACCGGGTTGAGGATGCGTTGCAACTCTGCGAACGAGAGGAAGGGCCCGTGCCGGCTGTGCTGGGTGCCGGTTTGCGAAAGTATCTCGTGCTGCGGCGATTGCGTCACGATCCGGCGCGAATCGAAGAGCAGGTGATCAAGGCGATGGAAGACTATGGTGTTCATATCGTTGCGGCGTTGGAAAGACACCTGCCAATCTTGGGGACGATTGCCAGCGTCGCGCCAACGCTCGGTTTTCTGGGAACCGTCGCGGGCATGATCACGTCGTTCGACGACATCCAAGCCAAAATGGGCGAGATGAATATTGTCGAAGCGGCGGCCGGCGGTATCAGCGTTGCGTTGTTGACGACGTGTTTTGGATTGATCGTCGGGATTCCGGCGTTCATGGCTTATAACTATTTCAACAGTGTGATTAATCGGTTTGTGCTGGATGTTGAAGAGTCGGCCAGTGAGTTGATTGAAGGAGTCACGCTGCAATTGGCGTTGAGTAAGACGTAGGATTGTCGCCTTTCGCTCCGCGAAAGGGCGAGAATGAGAACATGCGAGAGCGACGATCGAAAAAACTACTTGTCGAGCCGCCGGAAAGTGCGATGGGAGACATTGCATTCAATCTGATTGTGTTCTTCCTTGTGTGTGCTTCGGTTCAGCCGGACAGTGGTCGTAAGCAGACGATTCCCAAGAGCGAAGAAAACGAACAGCAAGAACAATCGGATAACATCGAAGTGTTGTTGACGCGGCAGACAGTCGCGATCAATGGCAATCCGGTGACGATGAAAATGTTTCCCGCGGCCATCAAAGCAGCGATTGATGCCAAAATTCGCCCCGAAGACAAAGTGGTCGTGGTGAAGAGCAAACCCGAAACGGCTTACCAGCACTGGATTACGGTGACGGCGATTATTGAAGAGTCCGGTGGCACGATTACGGTGCAGCGTGAAGAAGAACGTGAAGTGATTGTGGAGTGACCTGTGGGACGGATTAGCAATCCTACGACAAGGCAGACATGAGAATCCGACGCAGACCATCACGAACGAGCGCTGTCCCCGCCATGGCAATGGGTGACATTGCGTTTAATTTACTCATTTTTTTCGTGATTCTGGCCAAAGCTCAGGACGATAGCCATGTAAAATGGACTCCGGCTAAAACCGACATTCTGGAGAACGCCGGACACGCCAAAGTTAGCATCATCATCAACGTTGATAACAAAGTTTTTTTAAACGGCCAGCAAGTCGGCCACGCTCAAATCGCCGCGACGATCGAAGAGATCCTCGGCAACGCCCCGTCGGGCGACCGCGTGGTGCTGTTGAAAGTTCACAATGAGGCGCCGGCTCAGCAATTTGAACCCGTGATCGAAGCGATCAGCGAAGCGGGGGGTGACCTCGTTCACATCTTGGAAAAAGATGGCAAATAGCGGAAGATATTGATTATGAGCACATCCGAACAACGCCCGCCCGAAAAACGTCCTGTTCCCCCCGAATCCCCGCCGGCAAAGCGAACGCGTCCAACGCACGCTCGTCCGCGCACCATGCAGACTCAACCTGCCGCTCAAGTACCGGTGCAACCACAAGGCATGCAGACGAAGTTGCAGCAAACGCAAGTCGACGTGTCGGCCACGGCGGACGAGTTGCGAGACTTTATCGCCCGTTCGCGCGGCAAGAGTCCTCAAGAAGTGTTGGGCATGATCGCACAGAGCGGCTTATTCCAAAGCACGGCCCTGGCGACGGGATTGGTCGTCGGGGTTTTGGTTTTGTTAACGATTGTTCCATACGCACTGGGCCATCGCGGCAAGCAAGACAAGTCGCCGCCCGTTGCAAAGGAAACGACAGACAACGTCAACGATTCGTCCACCACGCCCGCTGTCGATCAAGCCGCGACCGCGGATAACGAGACAGCGGCGTCGAACAACACCACGTCGACCGCCGATCCGGCACTCAAAGCACTCGGCATCGACGAAACCAAGACGGCGGACCCCGACAAAAATCCGCTCGAAAATTCGCTTGACGATCTGCTTGATAATGTTAAGTAGTGCTCGACTTTCGAAGTTTTCTCAGAAGTCGGAAGTTTGCTGAGTTGGTTCGAGCCTTCGGAAGCTTCGGAAAACTTCCGATGTCACGTCAACCTAAAACGATATGTCCGCCAACGCCCCGCCAATTCGATTTACGATTGCGTTGATCGCGCTTTTGATTGTCACGGCGATCTTCAGCTTGGCCTGGCTGGCCGTTCTCGGCGATCAGCTTTTCCTGATCGATCGCATCCCGCCGATCGCGCATTCGGTGGTGCACGTGTTCGGCGCCGTGCTGGGAGCTTTGTGGTTACTTTGGGCACGACGGCCGGTTCCAAAATCGTGGATGACGTTTTGCGTCGTGGCGTCTGGTGTGTTCGTGGTCTGGTGGCAGTCGTCGGTTTTCATTTGCGACGCACTGGGGCTGGAAGTGCTGCGAGCGTCGATCGCGCGGTGGGGCACTGTTGGATTCTTTTTTCTCGGCTTGTCGTGGTTCATCTGGTGGATTGATTGGTCGACAAAACGACTTCGCGCGAAGCGTGAATCGGTAAGTGAAGGTGAGGTTAGCGACCCGGCGAAGACAGGAGTCGTTGTCGCGACATTCGCCCGACCATTGGAGAGGCCAGACGCCGAACGGAACTGGAATCCGTTCGACTTGAACGCCTGGTATTATGGCCGTACAAAAAAACTCAACCAGTCGATCTGGGCGATCACGGTTTACTCGTTTTCTTTCATCATGGCGCTGTTCCTGCTTACGCAACTGCAAGGTTGCCGGGAGATCTACGAAATGCCGGCGGGCGGCGGTGAACAACAGCAGGTCGTCCAGCAAATCAAAGTGCAGAAGATTATTCGCAAAAAGTTTGTGATCAATCCTTACAGCGCCATCGCGATGAAGGTGCCGAAGATCGAAGATGCCGTCAAACTCAATCTCGACGAAGCGACGAAGCATCAATACGAAGTCGGCTATGGTCAAGGCAAAGGCGCCGGCTTCGCGGGCGGCACGTTCAAAGGCAAAGTGCGGTTCATCCGACTGGAATACAACGGCGGAGATTGGGACCAGGACTTTGGCATCGGTGGCGATTTCAACATGCTGGCCGAGTATGGCATTCGCACGAAACACAAAGTTGAAAAACGAACCGAGTCGCGCAGAATTGTGCAACTCAAGAATTTCCCCGCCGGCAAAAGTCCACCGATGGTCTATATCACCGGCGAGCGAAACATTTCGGTGTCCAATGCCGACATCAAGATTCTGCGTGAGTACTTGATTGAAAAACACGGAATGATCTTTGCGGACAACGGTGGCAGCCGGCATTGGGAAAATCAGTTTTATTCACTGATGAACCGCGTGTTGCCCGCCGTGCGGCCTGTGCCGATTCCGTTGGACGACCAGGTCCATCGCATCCCGTTTCCCGTGCCGTTCATGCCACTGGTCGCGCCGCATGGTGCTCGCAGAGAAGCGATGGGTTGGTACAAGGACGGCCGCTGGATATGTTACTATCATCCTGGCGATATCGGCGACGCTTGGGCTGACGGCCACGCCGGCGTTAAGCCCGAAGTGTATGAAGCGTGTTATCGATTGGGAGCCAATGTCATCTTTTACGCACACACGGAATACAGCAAATGGCTAGAAGCACAAAAAAAAGAATGATCGTCGCGAGTTTTCGGCTCGCGGTTTGTGGTTTGTTAATCTCGGTTTACGCCGGTTCGTTGAACGCCCAGGCGCTCGACGCCATGTCGCTCGAACGCTGGGCCAAACTGCGTGAGAGCGAGCGTTATCAATTGAACATCGCCGAAAAGTACTACAAGGAGAAAAAGTGGGCTGTTGCGATGTCGGAATACGACAAGTTCATCACGTTGTACGAAGCCAGCGACGCCGCTTCTTACGCCCTGCTGAAATGGAGTCTCTGCCAGGTCAACCTGCGCAAGGTGAATACGGCCATCAAGGAAGGATACCAATCCGTCATCGACTATTGGCCTGAATCGCCTGATGCCGTCGCATCCGCGTATTTGATCGCCAAGGCCTACAAGGATATTGGGCAAGTCGACCGCGCCAAGATAGCGTATGCCAAGGTTCTCAAGGATCACAAGGATAAACTGGTCGCCGTGCGATCGATGGTTGATTTGATCGACGTCACAACGATTGAAAAGGACGTCGAGACACGCGTCGCGCTCTGGAAGAAGCTGACCTTCGACGCCAAACGCACCAAAGAATCGACGCGATATTGCCAGACGGCATCGCAACAGTTGGCGGCTCATTTGTTTGGTGAAGCCGCCTTTGATGACGCGGTGAAAGCTTTGGCAACGACCTACACAGAAGAGCAACTTCCGGACTACGTCCTCACGTATTCGCGCAGTGCCATCAGCCGATTGATCGGTGCGTCGGAAACGGCGCAAAAGGGCGAAACGGTTGTCAAACGGGCAATCGCCTATCTCCGTGAATCGATGCCAAGCGACCTTACGGACGACGCCCAAAAGCGCCGCGCCAAACAAAACTGGTTCCACATCGCCGAGTTGCACGCGTTGGCGAAACACTTGGACGACGTTCCGAAAACCTACGAACAGATCGAAAAGATCTTTGGCGTCGACGACGAGGCACTTGGCCGCTTGGCCGCGTGGTACAAATCGCAAAAGAAGTACGATCTCGCCCGTGCGACCTATCGTCGTTACAAGAACCGTATCGAAGGGCTCAACCAAGTCGCGAATAGCTATCGTGAACTACGAGACATCGAAAATGCGGTCGCGACGTATAAGCAACTTGTCGGCCTCGACCCGGACAACCAGATCCGGTGGAAGTCCGAAATCGCGGCAACTTACCGAGCGGCGGACAAGTACGCCGAAGCGATTGCCGTCTACGAAGAACTTGTGACACTTGACATCGAAAACAGTCAAAAGTGGCGATACCAAATTGCCTACGCCTACCATTCGGCCAGGCAATACAAAGAGGCGATCGCCGTCTATCGACAGTGCACGAATTTTCCCGAAAACTACAAACAGATGGCGGCCTGTCACCGGGCTTTGAAGCAGTACAACGAAGCGATCGTCCTTTACACACAGATCGCCGGGGGCCACGAATCGTCGGCCCCGTGGGCGTTGCTGCAAATGGGCACGACACGCGAAGAGGCCGGACAAAAAGAGCAAGCGATCAAACAATTCCAATTGGTGTGCAAAAAGTATCCAAAGGATCGCTACGCCAGCATCGCCCACGCACATTTGCAGACGAAATACGGCATCTCCATCACACTCGGCGGTGCGACTGATAAGTAGTGCTACTCAAAAAGTAATGCTACTCAACGGCTGCTGGTGTGGCGTCGGCGTCTAAATCGCCTAATGCGTATTGAAAACCGGCCAGATAATGTTCTAGGACCACTGGGTTGTAATAGATTTCATCACGGTGGCCAAGTGAGCAATAGAAGGTGCGCCCGTCGCCAAACGTGCTGATCCAACTCACGGGATATAATCCATCTTTGCGCTTGCCTTTGCCGAGTTGTTCGAAGTTGGGATCGAGGCTGAGCAGCAGCTTGCGATCCGACGGCAACGCCGTGTCGTCGCGGAACTGGTAGATCTCGTCGGTGATGGTGAATCCTTTGCCGCCGAAAACTTTGTTCAGTGGATGGTCGCCGTCGAGGATGCGGACGGGGACGGCCATGTGCCACGGATGACCCGCGAACGCGCCGCCCATCATCTGGTTGTACTCTTTCCAATTCTTGTAGGTGTCGGTCGCTGAATGCGTACCGGCGAGACCTTTGCCGCTTTTGACGAAATCGACGAGGCTCTTCTTGAGATGCTCCTCGCGTTCTTGTTCCTGCTTCTTCTTGTCAGGGTCGCTGGACCACTTTTTTGGACGAAACAGTTCGCCCGTCGTGTTGACCATGATCACCGCGTCAAACTGTTTCAACGTTTCCGGCTCGAACATCGAATCGTCTTCGCTATGCACCGCCGTAAACGCACCGGTTGCTTTGCCAAGCATCGTCAGCGATTTGACACCAGTTGAGATCGAGCCGTGGCGGAAGCCGTTTGTCTTGCTGAACAGCAGGACTTTGCGGTCCTTCATTGGCGCCACGGGAGCTTTGTCGGGCAGCGCGGCCTTGATCTTCGCAATCACATCGGGTTTGACTTCTCGGAGTTGGGCCTCGGCATTGCATGACAACAAAATCGTCAGCACGACGAGCATCGACAGAGTTTCGGCGAGTTTCTTCATTGGGTGGGTCCTCTACTTTTTTGGATTCGGTTCAGTGTGTAATAGGCTTTGGGGTGCAACAACAGCGGCTCGTCGCTGGAACGAACTCTGTTAAGTCTCAGTTCGTGAATGTAATACGGCGCGAGGTCTTTCACAACCAACATCACTGTTTTTTCATCGGCGACATGGTCGCCCTGGTTGTCGGTGAAAAATATTTCGCCTTCGTGGTTCGCGCCGAGTCCGGCTGGGCTGCGCAATCCGGGGCAAACGGCGACACTTCACGTCGTCATCGGTACTCATCGGGTCGCTTTTCTGATGACAAGTTTTTGCCTATTTGAATCTCGTTCATCACGTCGAACGATCGTTCAAGTTGAATGGACGCAAGCATTTAGTTACCTACCTTTATGGTTTGGCACTCGCTGT
The DNA here is from genome assembly GCA_964343305.1 of uncultured Pirellulaceae bacterium. Taxonomy (GTDB): domain Bacteria; phylum Planctomycetota; class Planctomycetia; order Pirellulales; family Pirellulaceae; genus CAYFJO01. The sequence continues at coordinate 14,170 of CAYFJO010000029.1, forward strand.
GCCCACTTCAAAGCGATCCTGCCGAAGGTGCCAAGTTGCGCGCCTTCGAACTCCCGACTCCCGTGCTGGCACTTGCCAGCCGCTTTGAATATTCGTCGCTCCGTCTGTGGAGCACTCTGCTGATCAGTTGCTTGAGACGGTCTCAGGCGGCGAGTTGGCACTGCCCTGAAAGGAGAACCTATGACCACCACAACCAAGAAAACCACGAAGAAGGTCCGCGAGTTGAAGAAGCTGCGTACCAAATCGCGCGGCGATGTGGCACAACACCACGGCTGTCGATGTTGTCGTTGCTGTCGCTGCCGATGGTAATCGCTCGTGGTGGGACAGAGAAAGCATCAAGCTGGGGACCTTTTCGCGCGGAACCTCAGGGGATCCACGCGAGAAGGCTCCATCGGCTTGCTTCTGTAAGACGGGTTTCCAACCCGTCCAATTTGAGGCACGGACGGGTTGGAAACCCATCCTACAGATTTTTCACAAAGGACCGGCAAATGCTACCGGCGATTGGCTACGCACTCCGCGAACAAAATCGTCCGATCCTGGACGATCCGGCGATCGACGCCGTTGAACTCACTTTCGAACGAGCCGACGATCCGCTGCGAATCGATCGATACATCGGCGACCTGAACGTTGACCTTGTCAGCATCCACGCATTGAAACTCTCACCCGGCAGCCCTGATCCGCCAAGCCGCGATTACCTCGAAACGCTGCAAGCCATCGCCAACGAAAACGGGGCCGAATCGATCAGTGATCATCTTGGTTTCACCCGTGACACGCTCGACGGTTCAGAATTGGGCCACTTTTCGCCCGTCCCCATGACGGGCGAAGCACTCGACACCGTCAGCCGAAACATCGAACTAATCTGCGAATACTTCGAACCGCGTCGGTTTTACATCGAGAACATCGCGTACTTGTTTCAGCTCGAAGGAACAATTCCCGAGCCGCTGTTTTTAGCAAAGCTGCTCGAACGAACTGGTTGCGGCTGGTTGCTCGACGTGACCAACGTATACGCCAACGCGACGAACTTTGGCTTCGATGGCTACGAATTTATCGACGAAGTGATGGCGTCGGCCTCGCACGTGCAGATGCACTTGGCTGGCGGCTATTTCGACGAACGTGAGGACATGTACATCGACAGCCATTCGCATCCGATTCCAAAAGAGGTCTTCAAGCTGTATCGTCACGCACTGCGCATCGGCGGCGATAAGGTCGACGCGGTGTTCATCGAGCGCGACCAAAACTTTCCCGATGAAAACGGTTGGCGTAGCGAAGTGCGGCAAGTGCGACAGATCGCGGAAGAGGTTTACGAAACCAGCGTAGTTTAGGACCGGCCAAAACCCAATGCGTCAGCGAGGGACGTTTTGTGTTTGTGTGGTCCCTCGCTGACACATCGGGTGTTGAAAAGTGTTTTTGGGAGACGAACAGTGGAAAAGGTAGCTAAAGAAACTTATCGCGGTCAAATTATGCGGCTCGTTGACGCGATGACGCGGCCGAATCACCAGCTCGATGTGGCGGGCGATCTGGTCGCTGGCTCGAATCTGTCGCGCGTAAAAATGTTCGTTGACGGGAATCTTGAAAAACGATTTGACAAACTACAAGTGCAACTCGAATCAGTCGCTGACGTGTTCGAGGACTTCGAGAGCCTGATCATCGAATACGTTCGCGACAACAAGTCCGCGGCCTTTGACAACGTGACGAGCGATGCCGAGCGAATGCTCGTTTGGCTCGCCCAGACGCAGAGCCCGTCCGCCGAGCAACTCGACATGATCGCTTGCCAGCGGGCGCGTCACGAGGTTGAAAACGTGGGTCGCAAAAATCGTTTGAAGCATATTCGTTTTCAAGAACTGATTGGGCTGACTGAGCAATTCCTACCGGAGTTGGAAACGAATGCTCAGCTTCGCATTCATTTGAATCCAATTCGTTCCTGGTCGCGGTTTCACACGACCGCGTTGTTGGACGACGAGTCGACGACGCCGGCCGATGTACTGTTCTTTGCCGTGGGTGCGGAAATCCACACGGCCGTGCTGGAACTCGAAGGCCAGGCGCTGATCAACGAACTGGCCGATTTCCAGCCGTGCACTCTCGACGAGTGGGTGGCGCTGACCATGCAGTCCGACCGCCACGAGATCATGGACACATGCCGCGATCTGGCCGAGATGGGCCTGGTCGCATTTGGGTAAGTGAGGCCCGAGACTTCCGAAGTCTTCTTAAACTTCGGAAGTCTGAACGCACTCAAGGCAAGCTAACGTTGACGCAGCAAGTTGCTCACGAGTTTGCGACCACGGCGGGCGCATCCGCTCAGCGGTGTAGGACGCGTGATGTACGGGCCGTGTCATTTGTTGTAGGGCTCAGTCCCGCCTACAATGACTCAGATGCCTGAGTTTTGCAGATTTCTCACGCTGGCACGTCAGTTGCTAAACGCTCGTCGAGGATTATCAATCGAGAAGGCTGAGACATGACTGATCCGGCGAGCGACAAGACCGAGCCGCAAGACCGCGATACAACGAAAACGCGGTGGCCCCGAGTCGCGTTGATCATCTTATTGCTGAACCTGCCGCTGTTCTATCACGGTTGCGATAGGAAACACTTCTTCTTGAGTACGGGCACCTTCACGCCGATGGCGAAGTTTTCGTTGGACGATGGTCTTGCAAACTTGCGCCTTGAATCGGTCTACCCCGTTTTCAGCGTGATGAACGTTGCGGTGTTTGGTGCGTTTCTGTGGCTGTTGCCTCGTTACTTGCCGCGTGTCTGGACGGCCGTATGTTCCCGAAAGTTCATCGTCATCCTTATTATTGTCATTTTGGTGCTCAATTCGGTTTTGATCTATCCGCCGTTTTGGTGCAACGTGGTTTTGCTGCCGTCGCTTTACGTGCTGGAACCCATTCAGGAACTGATCTCTGACGGCCGTGCAACGCATCACCATCCCATCGCCGCCGCGATTTCGTCACGAGTTTACTTCGTCGCGTGTATCGGACTTCTGTATGCCCTCGCGTCGCTGCATCGCTTGTTGTTCACCGATCTTGCCAAACGCCAGATCAGTTTGGCTCGACTGATGGCGGCCATGGTCATCATCAGCGCAGGACTGGGCCTCGTTATTCGATTGATCATCAACAGTTGACCAACCGTTAATCGTTTGATCTGATGGGCGGACGAGCGAGACGGATTTGAGTGGTCCGTTTTTTCTGCCGACAATTGCATGCTGGCCATCTGGCGAAACGGAAACCGAATAAGCCCAGCCATCGAGGGACAAGGTTAACAAATACCACCTGCATCTATTGACTCCACAGTAAGGACAGTCGTTCATTCGATTGAACGAAAACAAACTGTGGATGTTCCAAAAAATACGAAACCACAACATTCTAGGCTAATTCTTTGTGGCGGACAAAACGAGACAGACGCTTCTTTTGGTGATTTCGGCCGTCATTGTCACGGATCTGATCGCCATTCCTTTCACCTCGATTTTTGATCGGTCTTGGCACGGCTTTCTTTTTGGGATTTTCGTGATCGGGTTTGTGTCACAAGTCGCCGTACTCGCGGGTTGGTCGGCGTTTGGAATTGGGGCGTTCGGCATGAGGCTCATCAAATCCTTGACTCTGCTTGTTGCAGCGCTGTGTGGCTTCGAAATTGGGCGGCAAGTTGTTCTTCCACACCCTTTCTTTTCCAATCACGCCATCGTCCCGCAAAACATGATTTCGTACCTTTTCATCTACTTTGGCGTGCACTTGATCGTCTATGGCATCATGCGCCGCATCAAAGGTTGGCGAATCAGATCAAAGCACGTCTCTTCAGTGGCAAACGAATCATTGCAATTCTCAATACGGGACATGCTCCTTTGGACAGCGATCGTGGCGTTCCTTTTGATGGTGGGAAAATGGCTCTTGCGAAACGAGCCAAGAGGCGGCATTCATACATGGCTGATGTGGGAAACCAATGTCCAATTGTATATGGCGTTCATGTTCTCTATTGTGACATTGCCGGTGATCAATTGGGCACTTTCGACAAAGCCCATGTGGCGGGAAGAAAGTGTCAGCCAGTTCTTCTCGAGTTTAATTTATATCAGTGTTTGCGAATGGATTTTCTGGTGGATTGCATTGAAATCGTACGTTTACGTGACTGGAAGAACGGAATTCTCACCGCACGTGTTTGAGATAACCGTCAGCGTCATCGTGATCAATTTGCTCGCGGCTCTGATCGCGACGCTTGTCGCGCTTGGGTTGTGGAATGCCGGCTTTTATCTCGTCGAGCCTGGCGACAACGATTCACCCCGGCCGCACGAAAAATAATTCGTCCGCAAAAAACCTGTCCAACAAAGATTTCTGAAGTAGAATTGGGCAGACAACCGATATTGAAAACTCCCGGCTTTGAATATTTCGGCAGAGGGATCAATTTTAGGGTAGGTCGGAATCATCAAAGGCTCGTGCAAAAGCACGCCCGATTCCCACCTGTCTCCCAGCAGCTCCGCTATGCTGCAATTCGGCCGGGAGTTTTTGCAGATTGGAGACCGCTGATCGTTTCTGATACGAAACTTTCAGCGGTCTTTTTTGTATCATGGATCCATGCAATCGCTGGCGGAACAATTCAACGCTCAACAGTTGCCCAACGGCTACGAGCTGGTTTCGTGTCAAACTTGACGATATTCGACCAGACGGCGGGTTTCTCTTGCGAAGCTGCGAGTGAATCGGTCAACGAACTTGGGTGTTGTTCTAGCCTCATGCATGACTCGACCGGCTACCGCTCCGGGCGAAGGTCCTCGGCCCAACGCTGTGCTTCCCGGGCCTCTTGCTCCTGGCCCATTCGGCGGAGGACGTCGGCCAGGTTCATGTAGTTTTTGGCGAGGACATCGCGAACGCGCCCCGAGGTGACATCCCTCTGCAACACTTCTTGATATGAGGCGACGCAGTCTTGCAGCACAGAACGGGCTTCGTGCAACCGGCCTTGTTCCTGGAACAGGGCGCCCAACGACTCCTGAATCGCTGCCATCCAGAACTTGCAGGAGGTGTTATCGGGGAAGCGGCGTGCGAGCGTGGACTGCAATTCCAGGGCTTCTCGAAGGTTGGCTTCCGCGCGCGTAGGATCACTCACCCGAAGATGATGATGCAGTCTCAAGCGGGTGTTGACCAAGGAGACGGCGTAGTCCGGGATATTCGGATGCTCGGCCACGAGTTGCTCGGCGATGATCAAGGCTCTTTCGAGCATCGCCGACGACCGTAGTGCGGCGTTCTTATCTGGAGCTCCCGGCTCATGCGACCGTTGGTCACCGAGCATGGCATACGTTTCGCTCAGGTCGTAACGATAATCGGCGACGTCCGGATGCTCATCGACGAGCTTCTCGAGGATCCGGGCCGCCTCGTGCCAACTGTGGCTCTCTGATTTCGGGCCAAAGTCCGGCCCTTGAGACATCTCCCGATAGCAGCGGGCCAGCAAATGGCGATAGTCCGGCACCGTTGGATAGTCGGCAATGAGCCGTTCCAAAAGACCTATGGCCTTCTGTCGGTAGTCGTCGTTCTCCTTGCCGTCACTGCCAAGAGAGGGCGGAGGAGAACTCGACTGCGGGCGTGGCGGTTCGGGCCGGCGCTCTTGCGGACTGCCGGGCCGAGGCGGGGGCCGGTCCGGATCGTCCTGCGCGAGACGCCGCCGAGGCGCCAAAGCGTCGTCCAATCGTTTCTCATCCTCTCGTCTCGGCTGCCGGGGAAACGGCGGGCGAGGCTCGTGACGCGGACCGCGAGGATCAAACACAAAGCCGCGCGGGCCACCGTCCGGCGGGCGCGGACCGTCCGGCCCACGGGGAGGAGGTCCGGGCAGTTCGGGGGTCCGCTTGCCAAGAAAGTAGTACGTACGCGCCAGTTCATACCGGCAGCGACGTGAGGTCGCGGACTCCGCTTCGAGCGTCGCCAGGGCGTTCAGGTGTGACTTGCGCCCCGCACCCGTTTGACTGGCTGCATCGCATACGTTGCCAAGCTCGTTGTGGATCCTGGCGATTTCGACGCGAAGCTCCGTCTCTTCCGCGGACGATTCTGCAAGCCGCGTGTACAACTCGATCGCATCCAAGTATGCAACTTTGGCCTGTTCGTGATACCCCAGCCGCTGGTGGATGTCGCCGATGCGACGATAGGCTTCGGCGGTCTTGCGACGCAACTTGGCGTCGCCAGCCCCCTCGGCCGCCAGGCGATCATAGAACGTCAGCATATGCTCCAACATCGCGGCCACTTCTTTCGACAGTACTGGCTGGACAGGGACCGTGGTTGTCCCTTCGGCGTCGACAACAAGTGCTGCGGAAGCCGGGGCGGTGCGGTCCGGAGCAAGCTGCCCAAACATACTGTCCAATGCTTCGATCGCCAGTGCCGTTGTATCTTCGGCTTTCTTGCGTTGCCGCCTTTCTTCCACATTGGCCTGCCGCTCTTGGGCGTGAGCCTGCGCCGTGCGCACGTAGCCCACGCTGGCGACGACGGCCACGGCCACCAGCAGCAGAAGTGTACTTGCCGCCAAACTGGCCATGGCCGGCTTGCGTCGCGCCCACCGCCACAGCCGCTCGAACGACGACACTCGACGCGCCTGAATCGGCCGGTCTTCCAGGAAACAGTTCAGATCGTGGGCAAACTCGTCACCCGTCTGATAGCGGTTGCGCGGCTCGCGCGCGATGGCCTTGAGAACGATCGTCTCCAAATCATGCGGGATGTCTGGATTGAGCGCGCGCGGACGTAACGGCTCGTCGTGCGTGATTCTTCCGATCAAGCTGCTGCGGCTACCGTCTGCGAAGGCCGGACGCAGGGTGAGCAACTCGTACAAAGTCAACCCCAGGCTGTAGATGTCGCTCCGCGCATCCACCTGGCCGGCAAACTGTTCCGGGGCCATGTAGGGCAACGTGCCGGCCATGATCCCGGTCTGGGTCACGTTGTCCTGGTCCATCGCCTTGGCCAGTCCGAAATCCGTGACCCAAACCACGCCCTGAGTGTCCAGCAGCAGGTTAGCCGGTTTGATATCGCGGTGCAGCGTGTGGTGCGAATGGGCGTAATGCAAGGCCTCCGCTACCTGCCACCCAATCGTGGCAATGCGGCGCCAATAAGCCGGGCCGAACTGCTCTCCCTCGCCGAGCGTTGGCGCAGCGGGTGGGGGCTCGCTCGTCGCATCGGGCCACCCACCGACCTTTGTATCATGGCCGACTGAGAAGCGGTCGGTGGCCATGTCAGCGGAAGGGGGGGGTCCCTCACGCAGACTTTCCACCGAAGGCGAAACTTCGCTTGGGTGGCCGGACGGCGGGGGCACTGGGACCAAGTCCCGTTCGTCCTGCTGCGCGCCGGCACCACCCTCCGCGGCTTGGCGAAGTCTGGCCAGGAATGCATCCAGCCCCTGGCCGCGGATGAGCTGCATGACGATAAAGTGAAGCCCTTCGTGCTCCCCCACGCCGAAGACGGGGACGATGTTGGTGTGGTGCAGTTTTGCGGCCGTTTGTGCTTCGCGTTGAAATCGCCGGAGGTTCTCTTCATCCAGCAACGTCTGCTTCGGCAGCACCTTGACCGCAACGCGACGGCCGAGTGACTCCTGAAAGGCCTCGTAGACGATGCCCATGCCGCCGCGACCGATCTCGCCGAGGAGTCGGAAATCGCCGACACGTTCAGGCCGGACCGTGCCCAGAGAGACACGCTCACCGCTACGCTGTTCCTTTTGAACCTTCAACCGTTCCACAACGGCGACGGTCGGGAAAAGTTCCTCGATGTCCGCCGCCAAGTCCGGGCGCCGCGCCACATACTCCGAGATGGAGGGACGCTCTCCGCGACGTTGCCGTTCCACAAACTCGTCTGCCAAAACTTCCAGTGGATCGCGGTCCTCGTTTGTTTCAAACATCTCAATTTCCTTCGGAGTAGCCGGGTGTCTGCGACAAGATGGACTTCAGTCGCCGGAGTGCCCGGATGTAACGGATGCTGGCGGTCTTCGGTTTGATCCCCAGCACATCAGCCACTTCGCTATTGCGAAGTTCCTCAAAATGCCGCAAAGCCAATACCTCACGGTCCAGCGGCTCCATAGCCGCAATGGCTTTTTCCGCCTGTTCGAGTATTTCCGCACGTGTCGCGGCCTGGCTGGGCGATGTGATGCTTCCCACCAATACGGCCGCGAGGGAGGCCGCGGTCGTTTGTGGATAACGGCAACCGCGGACGTCCACTTCGCGGTACGCATCGCGCATCTGCGCGCCGAGGTGGTACCGGTGAACGTCGATCAGCGTCTGCAACAGGACCATCCGAAGCCAGACAAAGGGCGAAAAAGGTGAGTCGTTCCCGTAGTGTTGGAGCCGCTCAGCGGCGGCCACGTACCCTTCCTGGAGCACGTCGTCCGGGTCCACGCGGCCCTGCAAACGCTGGTCTATGCGGAACTTGATCATCCGCCACAGTCGCTTGCGATGCAGCGAGAAAAGCTCGGCAAGTGCTTCCCGGTCGCCGCATTTCAACCGGCGTGCTAACCCATCGGATCCGTCGATACTGTCGTCCACGCAAGACCTCATAACAAAGAGTACGGAAACGCAGTGTCTCATTCTACAAAAGAATCGGCGCTTCCGCGTTAAATTGCCCCGCTGCACGTTTTCGCATGAGGAAACCAATGGATCGGTGACCTCAGTTGTCCCCATCCTGTCGGCACGAACTCTCAGAATCTGAAAAATAATGCAGAATCCGTGTCGAAGACCGGCGTCGCTTCTCGTACTTGCAGCATGCTTGTGACCGCAGTTCTAACGAGATCTGGATCATTGACGACAACACGAAAGGAACCGGGAGATGAAAAAACTGGCAATACTGTTCCTGGGACTGAGTATGGCGGCGACCCTGCAAGCGTTTGCCCAGCAACCCAGGAAACCGAAAATGAACGACCGGCGTCCGCCTCGGCACGAACGCGGCGGGGAGAGTACGGAATCCCTTACGAACAAACAGCGGGAACAAGCAAGGCAGATCCTCTCCCGGTACAACCCCAACTCGCTCACAGCGAAGGATGCCCGTGCAATCCATAGGGCTTTTCGAGACGCAGGGCTGCGGGGCGGTCCGGCGATGAATAACACGATCAAAGCAGCCGGGTTCGATCCCGACAAGCTGCGGGATTTGGCCCCGCCGCCGCCCAGGCCGCAAGGCGGAGGCAGAGACCAAGACCGCCGTCTGCCTCGGCCCGGCGACGCGCCGCCCGATCGGCCGGACGCCGGCAACCGCCCGGAAAGGCCAGGGAAGGCACCCGGGCAGTATTCCCTCGAACAGGCCATCTCGGATCGCGCACAACTCCACACGATCGCATTTAGCGGATTGGCTTTCATTACTGGCGACTTCAGTGCGTCCACCTTCATTCCGCCGGGAAAGGTATGCGATTTCTTCGGATTCCAATACATGCGTGATATTGACGCGGCCGGCAAGGGTCACAATCCCGTCTTCCTAAACCGAGTCGTGGGCAATGTGATGCGCGTGCTCAACGTTGAGCAACGTCAGCTCTTTCTAGATCTTGCGGAAACTCAGACGAAAGAGCTGGAGACCCTCGCCTGGAAACGGTTGCCACTGATCAAGGCATTCCATCGGGAACTGGATGGCAAGCGGCCGGGCGACAGTACGGGGCTCAATCGTGATGCTGTCGTCCAATATGTCGGCGGACTTTTCGCCCTCGATGCTGAGCTGAGTTACGCCCGGGCGGAGACCTTCGGCAAAGTAGCAACATCGCTCACTGCAAAGCAGAAAGAATATCTCGGAAAGATGAAATTCGGCGAGTTCAATACTTGGCCGGATGTTGACGAACGAGACAGCATCATCCGGGGAAAGCCCCATCTCTTCAACGTGGCCTATATGACTTACGGAAGCGAATTCTTCAGTTGGTATGCCGGGTCGCTCGATGCCGACACCTATTTCTGCCCGGAACGACATGGAACCTATTTTGGTAGCTTCTACCTTAAAGATATGCCGGCGATGGGGAAACGGGACTTTGACATCAGCACCGCGATCACAGGCAACACCGGTGAGTCGTTTCTCGGGCTTCTCAATGCCGGTCAGCGCCGAGAGATATCCCGGATCATTGACAGGCAACGAAAACCGCTCCAGGAAATCGTGGAAGTTCGCCGGGCCATAGCTATGGAATTGCGCAAGTTTCTGAAGGGGCAGCAGGCGGACAAGAACAACGTGCTGGCCCTTGGACGACGTTATGGAGAACTGGACGGGGAGTTGTCGTGGTTGTACGCAACGGCCTTTGCCAAAGTGAATAGCACGCTTACGGCCGACCAACGCGCCGCGCTATTGAAACTGCACAACACTGACCATTACAGGACGGCCCCCGCCTACCTCTATTCCAGTCCCATGAGGGAACTGCCAGGGCTGCCCGATACAGACCATTTCTTTTCTGCACCGGATTCGTTCTTGAACCGATGACCATTTTCTTGGACACGAAAGAGGAGAATTACGATGAGTACGAAAACGCTATTCAGGCAGCTTGTTGATTACTTGGCCAAGTCACGGGAGAGGAAGCGTCGACATCGCCAGCGTCCCCGTAAGATGGTGGTCGAGTTGCTGGAAGACCGCTGCCTCCTGGCAGGGATCACAACCGTTGTGCCCGATCTTGACCTCCAAGGAGCGGAGGACTTGCTGGTCCCACAGGCACTGGAAGCCGCCGCCACGCCACCAGCGCCTAACAATGGCACACAAACGCCGCCCGACGACGGCGCGCAAACGCTACCCGACAACGGCGCGCAAGCGCCGTCTGACGGAGGCGGGATGACCATCGAGCAGACCCTTTCGGACGAGGCTCAGAGGAACACGATTGCTTTCGACGGCCTCGCGTTTCTGACCGGCTCACTGGGAGCCGACTCGTTCTTGCCTCCCGGAAAGGTGGCCGACTTCTGGGGTTTCCAATACCTGCGCGACAACGACCCTAGCGAGATGGGTCACAATACCGACTTCCTGACCAAGGCGGCAAATAACGTGCTGTCGGTCTTGACCGACAGCCAGATAGCTGAGCTGGTCACGTTGGCAGAGAGCCAGATCGACGCCATCAACCAGTATGCCTACGATCGCTTCGTCCTGATGGACGGATTCCGCCGCCTGCTGGAAGGTGACCTGCCCGAAGGGAGCACGGGGCTGGACATCGAGGCGGTCAAGGCCTACTCCGCGCAGCTCTACGCTCTGGACGCCCAGATCAGCATCGAGCGGGCCGAGGTCATGGGCGGCATCCTCCATGCGATGGACGCCACCCAACGCGAACATCTCGATGCCATGGTCGGACATGGGATGACATCGTGGCCCGATGTCGATGATCAGTTGGACCCGCAAGCTTACAGCCACGACGTGCACGTCGCCGTGATGACGTACGCGGGCGACATGTTCAGCTGGTACGCCGGCTCGGTAGAGGCAGACGTCTACTTCTGCCCCGAGCGCCAGGGAACCTACTTCGGGTCGTTCTACCTTAAGGACGCCCCGGCGATGGGCAACCCGGACTACACGATCGACTCCAATCTGACTGCCGAGAGCGGTGCTGCCTTCCTGGCAACATTGACGGCCGAACAGGCCCGGCTGGTGACCGAGCTCGTCGATATCCAAAGAGATGCATTGAACGAGATCGTTGAGGTCAGGGAGCTAGTCGCAACTGAGCTGCGGGGCTACATGACGGGCGACACCGTCGACACAGACGCCGTGCTGGTCCTGATGGAACAGTACGGCGAACTAGACGGCGAGATTATCTACCAGTATGCCAATGCGTTCACAGCGGTGGGCCAGAGCCTGACGGCGGAACAGGAGGCAGCGCTGGCGGATCTCCGTGCGGAGTTGGGCGTGTCTCAACCGGACGGCGCTTACTTGTATTCCGAGCCGATTGCCATGCCCACCATCGTCAGCAGTGATTTCCTGTTCGCCGGAACGATCGACGACACACAACCACCGCCCGACGACGGCACACAACCACCGCCGGAACCCCAGCCTGAGCCCCAACCGGAACCTGTTCCCAGCGACGACCACGTTGACCAGGTCGGTTCCGACGCAACCCAGATCGTCATGAGCGACGGTTTCGGCATGGCGAATGGCACGATCAACCAACCCGCGGACAATGACGTTTTTCAGTTCGAGATGGACCAGGCGGGAACGGCTTACGTGGAGCTCTTTAGTCCCGACGGCAACCTCGACACGCAACTGCGCGTCTACGATGCCGACGGCCGGATTGTCTCTGACAACAACGACTCGCACGGCGGCACCGACAGTTCAGTGATCCTCGAGCTGGATTCCGGAACCTACTATGTCACGGCGTCGTCGCACGCCCAGTCGAGTACGGGTGATTACAGCATCGATGTGTACGTTCGATCGTCTGACGGCGAGGTCATCACGATGGCCGACGACATTGGTGTCCACCGCGGTTCGAGTTTTTATCTCGATGCAAACGACTCGACCAAGTGGGACGAAGACGACATCTTCGCCAGGTTCGGCAACGACACCGATCGATCAATCTCTGGCGATTGGGATGGTGACGACTACGACGAAATTGGCATCCATCGCCAGGGCAGTTTTTATCTGGACGTCAATGGCAATGGCCAATGGGACGGCATCTCGGGCGGCGATGATGTTCGCAGTTTTGGATCCGCCAACGACGCCGCGGCCATCGGCGATTGGAACGGTGACGGAATCGATGACATCGGCGTCCATCGCGACGGCAAATTCTATTGCGATGCCAACGGCAATGGCAAGTGGGATGGAACTGCTGGCGGCGATGAAGTCCACGGCTTTGGAAACCCGACGGACATCGCCGCGATTGGCGACTGGAACGGAGACGGCCGCGACAACATCGGTGTGTTCCGCGTGGGATACTACTATTTGGATGCCAATGGCGACGGCCAGTGGAATGGCAAATCGGTGGATTGGGCTTTTGCCTTCGGTGGAGCAGACGACAGGCCGATCACCGGTGACTGGAACGCCGATGGCTTCGATGATGTTGGCGTGCAGCGTGGCAACGCGTATTACACCGACACCAGCGGCAACCGCCAATGGAACGGCACCGCCGGTGGCGACGAACTTCACCACTTCGGCAATGACGGCGACGTTGCCCTGATCGGAAACTGGGCCACGCTGCGGCATCAAGAATCGCCCGCCATCGCCAGCGCCCTGGCTGACGCGGCGACCAGAGCCTCTTTGCCCGTGGCGTTGATTACGCCCGAACAACCGGACGATGGACCAAGTGATGACGTTCCAGTCGACAATGAGCCGGTCGATTGCGAAATTGATGACCCGTGGTTCGGCGATGATGAACTTGACGATGGCATGATCGATGACGAGACGGGAAGCAATCGTCTCCACCTCGACCGAGCATCCCAATTCTGCGTGGGTCAGCGAACAGACGAAGTGCTTCCTGGGACAATCTGCCACCTGTTAGATCAATTCCCGAAAATTTGGACTCATTGAAACTCGATCAGATCGAGGTGAAGTCATACGTTGGCGGCCTGGTCAAATCATTCCAACGGAAGGCAGCGTAAAGATGTGTGTGCAACCGTGCATAAAGTCAACGATTGACGAAACGCTGACAAGGTGCAGAAACATTAAACGTGCAATGACAAAACCTATCGCAATGATAAGCTGCTCAAAGCACGTCACACCCTTTTGTGCATTGCCCTTCTGAATAGCCTCCCACGCAAATTCGAAGAGATCCTGTTTTGTTTCGGTACGTTCTTCCAGAGGCTGACTTGATCCTTGACATTCATCCATGAATTGTAAAAGCGCCTGCCCATTGGGCTCGATGACTTGTCCAGATTCCGTTCGCGTCATCCATATTCTTCCATCAACATTGAGCATTGACACGGCGCATTCGTAATGCGGCATAAACTCCTGAAGCTGAATCAATGCACTTTTTTACAGAACTAAGATTCGCGCCGTCTTGAAGCAATCTGACGATCTGGCGAGTTTGTCTAACATCGAGAAACGAGTAGAGCTTTGGGCTCCCATCTTCACTCTGCAACAATCCGCAATCATCAAGTCGCTTTATCGCACTTCGACTCAACCCCGATGCCTTGGCTAAATCGGCTGCGGTGAATCGTCGCAGGCAATCAACGTAGTCTGGAACTAACTACCTGTCCATAATCAATTTCGTCTTGCGGTGTTTGCCGCAATCCATCCTAAACCGATGCGTAAGCGAGGATTGTTTAAGGCTTCCGTACTCGCTTACGCGTCGGGTTGCAATATGTGCTAGCACGAAAACACGGTTTTGATTTTGGACAAGTACTAAAGTGAACCATTTTGGGGCCGGCGCACTATAACAATATAGTCCAGGTTCTCCGTAATTAGACCTGCGAGCACCCGATGTCGAGTCTCGGAGAGCCTCGACTACACTTTACCCGCCTATGTCCACGCCTACTCAACCTTCTGACGGATCGATACTTGCCGAGGTGCTTGATGGCAAGCGTGATCAGTTCGCTGAGATTGTCGAGCGGTATCAAACGCGGCTTTTGCGAGTCGCGACGAGTCGGCTGGGCGATGCGACGTTGGCTGAGGATGTCGTGCAAGAGACTTTTCTTTGTGCGTTTAAATCGCTCGCCAGTTACGACTCGAAGTACAGCTTCCGCACGTGGCTGTGGACGATTTTGTTGAATCAGTGCCGCCGAGCGTACGGGCGCAGGCAGCGAACGCCGAAAGTCAACATGTGGTCCGATGGAGTTGACGGCGTGGAAGAGGATCAAGTCAAAGCCGATGTCGAGTCCGGCGAATCGACGCCGGCGATGATCTTGCTTGCCAAAGAAGAATCGCAGCGGATTGAACAACTGCTCGCCGAGTTGCCCGACCGCGAAGCGGACGCGTTGCGGTTGCGATTCTTCGGTGGACTGAAATTCCAAGAGATCGCCGACACGATGCAGTGCAGCTTGTCGACGGCCAAAAACCGTGTGCGATGGGGATTGACGAAAATGAGCCAACGGTTGATCGGCGAGATAGATATCACCCAGTTTAGTACAAATCACAAATGACAAGCACCAAATGACAAACAAATTCCAATATATGAACTCCAAATTCAAAACAACGCTCTCATGTCACGTTTAAGCTTTTAACATTGTGATTTGAGTATTGTTTGTTATTTGGGATTTGTAATTTGGAGCTTACTCCAGAGGAGTAGACGATGAATTGTGACAACGTGTTTGACATCTTGACGCGCGGACCTTTCCCGACGGGCGATCCAAGTGACGCGGCCGTCGAACGACACTTGGCGGCTTGCCATGATTGCCGACAGTTGGCCGAAGCGTTGCGTCCGGCTGTTGAGTTGTTTCATGAGTCCATCTCGCCGGACGAACTTGACTCGCTGCCGGGCTACAACGGCGTGTTGTGCGAAGTCGATCGGACGAGCGCGGTGATGACGGCGATCGACAAGACTACTGTTGATCCCGCGTCTTTGTGCGGTGTGTCACAGCGAAAAAGTTGGGAGTTCACTTGGCGATTCGCCGCGGCGGTGTTGTTCATCATTGGCCTCGGAGTCGGCGTCTGGTTGTCGAATCCTGAGCCAGGTGTCATGCCGATCAACAGCGCTGGTGCCGCGGAGCGATTTCAGCCGGACGAAAACGGCCGCGAGATTCTTTTGTCGCTCGGGCTCTCGGACAGTTGCCTGCCGCTGGGTGCGAGTTGGCGAGGGCAGACGAACCAGACGCTTGCGCACTTAGAAATGGAATGCTGCACGCGTTGCCATGCCGCATCGAATCCACAGCGGCCGGAGTTGGATTCGATCGCGATGTTGGGGCAGAGTTGCGAAGCTTGCCACGGGCTGTAGGACGGATTGCCAATCCGTCCTATTGCTTCTCCGCCGTCTTGCCAATGTGCCGCCTGATTCAACAGAATGTTCTTTTCGCAGCTCACGTATTGAGACACGACGATGGCGGACGAGAAACAAGAAATCACTTGGCACATTCCCGATGAGTCGCAAGCGACGTCGTTGCGGATTCGCATTCTGCAGATCGTGTTCGCGGCGATCATCTATTTAGTGGTGTTGTGGGTTTTCGGTGCTCGGGCGATGCGACTGCCCGGGCTCGCGGCGCTGGTGCCGATTGTAGTTCTGTTCTTGCTTTTCACGTGGCGATCGTCTCGGCGAAGTGAATTAGACGACGACAACATTCGGCTGTCGAAAGCGGGCCTGAGTTGGAAAGACCCCAGCGGCCAATCGGGCGAAGTTCCGCGCGACAGGATTTGCGGATTTCGAATCGGGCTCGATCCGGACACGATGCGCGCGATCCCGGCGTTGACGCTGGTGCTGGTCGGCGGTTTTGAAAGTCAGCCGGTAGAGCTGCACGAGCCTGCTTCGCCGGCGCGTGTTCGTCAGTTTCTTTCTGACGAACTTGGTTTGAACGAAGAAAAACTCTCGGACGAACAATTTGCTCGTCGCTTGCGGCAGACTCTGGAAACAGCGATTGACTACGAGCCGCGGTCGGACGCGGGACAGTTATTGCGTTACTCGCTGATCGGGCCTGCGCGTCAAGCGTCTGGCGTTTGGTCGGTCGCGACGATCGATGGACGCGGCGATGTGTCGTACGATCCGGCGAGGTGTTGTTTCCAAGTTGGTGGGACGACACATTCGGAGTTGTCGTCGGTCAAGGAATTGCTGCGTTACGTCGAAGAAGATGTGTTGCCAACCAGTGACGAGAATGTGCGCGAATTGTTGGCGCGAGCGGAAGCAGATGCGATCGAGCGCGATCGACGGTCGTTGATTGCGGACGTTGAGAACGCGGGGATCTATTTTGAGTCGGATGAATACGGTTGCTGGAAGTTGCAAGGTACTCGCCAGCGATTGTTGTCGGTTTGCGATTGGATCGAAGCCGCCGGGCGCGAGTTGGAAGAAGCGCCGCTTGGGGCGAGGCCGCAGACTCGAACATTGGGCGGCGACATGATGCGGATGGATTTGCAGGTGAGCCAGAACTTGTGGACGGACGGGATGACGATTTACGGGCCGAACAAGTTTTTTGTTGATGTCGCCCGGCAACTTCGCGAATCGATCGCGTTGGCCGGAGTCGATTCCGTCACGGCAGTGCCGCCGTCGGACCAATGGCGGCAAGCTCCGCCGTTTGTCTTGCACGTGAAGTCGGACGGTTTTGATCCGACGGCGCAGATCGCGGCCCATGTCTGAACTACTCCACCCCAGCGTTCTGTTGCCGTGGCTCTTGGGGATGTGCTTTGGGGTGTTTGTGGGGGCGACACCTGGTTTGACTGCGACAATGGCAGTGGCGTTGATTGTGCCAATCAGCTTTCATATGGAACCGGCCGCTGGGCTGGCACTGATCATCGGAGTCAGTTTCACGGCGATCTTTGCGGGCGATATACCAGCAACCTATTTGCGAATTCCCGGGACGCCCGCATCGGCCGCGGCGACGCTAGATGGGCACGAGATGGCCAAGCGCGGCAAAGGTGGACTGGCGCTGACGCTGGATTTGTTTTGCAGCTCGATCGGCGGTTTGATCGGTGTGACGCTGTTGATCTTTGTCGCGCCGCAGCTCGCGCGATTTGCTTTGTCATTCAGCAACTTTGAGTATTTTTGGCTGGGCATTCTGGGACTCAGCATGAGTGCGCTGGTCAGCCAAGGGAGCACGGCCAAGGCGTTGTTGTCTGCGACGCTGGGCATGTTGCTGTCAACGGTCGGCATGGACATCGTCAGCGGTACACCTCGGTTCACGTTTGGCGAACAGAATCTGCTGAGCGGCCTGGGGTTCATTCCCGTGATGATCGGACTGTTTGGGTTGTCCGAAGTCTTGCGAAACGTAACGAGCCCGCTGGTCGAAGTGAAAGCCGACGACAGGGCGGCATCCGACATCTCGCCAGTCGAGGCGCTCGTCACCATCTGGAAACACAAGTGGACGGTGATTCGATCCGCCATCGCGGGGACGTTCATCGGGGCGCTGCCGGGGGCAGGAGCGGACATCGCGGCCTGGGGTGCTTATGGAATTGAGCAAAAAGTTTCGAAGGAGCCGGACAAGTTTGGCACGGGAGTTCCCGAAGGGGTTGTGGCTCCGACCAGCGCGAACAACGCGGCGGTGGGTGGCGCGTGGATTCCGGCACTCGTGTTTGGCGTGCCGGGCGATGCGGTGACGGCCATCGTTTTGGGAGCGCTCATGATGTACGACATCAAGGCCGGACCGATGATCTTTGAGCAAAGCGGTTCGCAGGTTCAAGCCATCTTCATGATTGCACTGGTGACGCAGTTGTTGTTGTTGCCAGCCGGGCTGTTGGGCATCAAGGCGTTTGGTTGGATCATGCGCTTGCCGAGGAGTGTCGTCTTGACGGCCGTCGTGTTGTTTTCGGTCGTAGGATCGTACGCCCTGAACAACAGCATGTTCGACGTGTGGGTGATGTTTGTGTTTGCACTCGTTGGCCTCTTCCTGGAGTCGCACAAAGTGCCGCTTGCGCCGATGATTCTTGGACTGATTCTGGGGCCGATGGTGGAAGAAAATCTGCGGACGGGTTTGATCAAAACCAGCGGTGAGTTTACGCCTTTCTTCACACGGCCTATCAGCGCGTGCTTGTTTGGACTGTTGCTGGTTGCGTTTTTGAGTGTGCCTTTCAGCCGATTGTTCAAGTCGAAACGCGATATGCCTGGCTAACTGACGTTGACGGATTTGGCGAAAACAGATAAACGACCATCAATGCGTTGTCTCGCCGCCAAAACACAAAGGACCGTCACGTGATTCATTACTCGCCTTCCGTTCGAATTTCCATTTCACTGCTTCTTGTTGCGACGGCATTCGCTCCCGCGTTGGCCGGTCGGCGCGTCGGTTGGCGGTACGACGGATCGGGCCATTTTCCGAATACCGATCCGCCGCGAAACTGGTCAAAAGAAGAAAACGTCGTTTGGAAGACAGAACTGCCCGGCCGTAGTCTGGCATCGCCAGTGGTCGTGGGAGAGCGCATTTTTGTGACGTCGGAACCGGCGGACATCGTTTGCTTGTCGACCGAAGACGGCCGTGTACTTTGGCAGCACACGAACCAATACGTCGATGTATTTGGTCCCGAAAAGGGCGGCCACATTGAACGGAATCTCGAACTGGCGCGAAACCTCCGAAAGGAAATTGACACGCTCAATCGAGAGCGCAACGAACTACGTAAATCGAGTGAGGCCAGAGCGGGAGACGGCGAATCGACCGAATTTCAACAGCTCGAAGAGCAAATCGCAAAGCTTCGCAAGCAAGTCGAGCAACTGACCGTTTATCCACCGATGCCAGGTGGCGACACGGCAAATACCGGCAGCACACCAGTGACCGACGGCAAGAACGTTTTCGTCGTTTTCGGCACAGGGATCGTCGCGTCCTACACGATCAACGGCAAACGAAATTGGATTGAATTTGTCGAAGCGCCGCGCGACCACAGCGCATCGCCGGCGCTGATCGGCGGCAAACTAATCGTGCACTATCAGAACCTCAACGCGTTGGACGTGACCACGGGCAAAACGGTTTGGCAAACACCGACTGGCGCACGGCACGGAAGTCCTGTCGTTGGTCGGGTCGGCGACACTTCGGTTGTGGTGACACCCGGCGGCGCGATTGTGCGCGTGGACGACGGTGAGATCTTGGCCAAGAATCAATTCCGCCTCGGACATTGTTCGCCCATCGTGCATGAGGGTGTCGTCTATGCAATGCAAGACGGCGCGATCAAAGCGGTGAAGCTGCCGCACATGAAAAGCGAAGAAGTGGAACTGGCCGCGTGGGAAGCGGACGGCTCGCGCACCAGCCGATTGGCGTCGCCAATTTATCACGACGGCTTGTTGTATGGAGTGACTGACAAAGGCGTGTTGGAAGTGACCGAAGCGAAATCGGGCGATCGCGTTTATCGCAAGCGACTTGGCTTCGATGGTGGCCGTGTTGATCCAAGCCTCTGTTTGGCCGGTGGGAAAATCTATGTGAGTAACAACCGAGGTACGACGGTTGTTTTCCGGCCCGGGCGCCAATTTCAAGAGATCAGCCGCAACGATTTAGAAGAATTCAAAAGCAGCCTCGCGTTCAGCGGCCGGCGAATGTACGTCCGCACGCGCAAGCATCTTTATTGCATCGAGTAATCGCCTGGAAATGGAACCAAATCCTGGTCTGTCGCGTAACGCTCAGTAGAATGGATGGTGAGCCAACTGCCATACAATCGCGAGTCAAGCGATGGACAAAGTACGTTGTCCCAATTGTCGAAGGCGAAGGTCGGCGAGCGACGATCCGTGTCCGTTTTGTAACTGGCTGCCGTTGCGTTCGACCGAAATGGCGTTCGTTGAGGATTGCGTCGTTTGTCCCAAATGTTCGGCCAAGCGATCCGCGACCGAGCCAAATTGTGCTCGATGTGGCGCGGCGCAGGTTTTGGAATCGCAATCGGAAAACACGCTGAACTTCAACTTGTCCAGCATGTTCCTTGTCACCACCGTGGTGGCTGTCTGCGTCGCGATCACCCGCGTTGTCCCGTTTCTGGGAATCTCCGCGTTTATCGTGGTTGGGCTGTCCGGTTATCGAACCATGCTGTTGATTCGCGAGCGCAAACGCTTTCGATACCCCGTGGCCATGGGCGATGTGTGGCAACTGATGATGGCCAGCTTTGTGTGCATCCTGGCAAGCGTCGCTGTGTTCGTGGGGACGGGCTTTTTGGGGGGAATCTTTTTGATCGCAATGATCGAGCCGTTTGGACGGACCAGTTGGGGAGCACTTATCGTAGCCGCAGTCTATCTAGGTGGCACACATGGAATTCTCGGAGTGCACACTTGTCGAAAATCGATCAATTGGCCAACGTTTGCCGGAGGTGCAATCACGGGATTGATTGTCGGAATCTCGACGATCGTCATTGTGTTGAACTTTGAAATTGTCGAATCGTTGGTTCTCGCGTCCGTGGCGACCACCTTTGCTGGTGGGTTATGGCTCGCGAGCCGTCGAGGCGGAAATCGATCCGTGAGGCCGTATTTGATTGGCCATTCGTCGGCGATGGTTGGGATTGGATTCGTCGCGGTGTCGCAGACGTTTGGGCAGTATTATGGCATTGTCGAGTTTTTTCTTCTTTGGAGTGCGATGTTGATTCCAACACTCTTGAGTGTGTTGGTGCTGGAAAAGCTTTGGAGTTGGGATGATGCGTTTCCTCGCACGTTGTCACATGAGCGGCCATTTCGACCAATGCCAAGATACGTGCCACCAACAATCTCGATTGAGGAGGAAGAAGGGATCAAATTTGAATGATCCCGCGACTTGAGCGCAGTTAGTCATTCCGCTAGCAGCAATTCATCTTGGTGATGGCTCGATTGCACAGTATCATCCCGCGTCCCTCAAAGCTGGAGAATCACTGTGATCCTGTTCAAGCCATTCGTAAGACTTGCCAAACGTCTGCATCGCAACCGGCAGCACTTCGCGCATTTTTCCGCAAAGCACAAAGGGCGGAAGTTCACGTTCAACGGCAGCGAGCTTGAGTATTTGTGGGACCTGACCCACTGGACGTGGCTGAACGAACGGTGTGTTGAGATACCCATCGCTCGGAGCTTCGTCGAGCAGCACGCGGGACAACGAATTCTCGAAGTGGGCAATGTGTTGTGGAAGTATTTCCCCACCTCGCATGATGTCGTCGACAAGTATGAAACCGGCCAAGGCGACCACGTCATCAGCAAGGACATCATCGATTACCAGCCCGAGGAAAAGTACGACTTCATCATCAGCATTTCGACGGTCGAACACATCGGCTGGGACGAGAAGCCCCGTGATCGGGACAAGATTCCGCAGACGATCGACCATCTCAAGTCGATGCTCAATCCCGGCGGCCAGATCGTGCTGACATTTCCCATGGGCTACAACCAATTCCTGGACTCGATGATGCGCGACGGATCGTTGTCGTTCAACGAACGGTACTTCATGAAGCGCACGTCGTGGGCCAACGAATGGCAGCAAGTCGATTTCGCGGATGTCCGCCGGGCGCAATACGGTTATCCGTACTACTATGCAAACGCGATTGTCATCGGAGCGATCAATCGCCAATCGATTGACTTTTGAAGGCTTTTATGCACCTCGTGAGTCTCGACGCCAAAAAAACGTCCGATGTCGCTGAAGTCTTCGGAAACTGGGCGTAAACGTCAAATCTCTTCCGACGCAGCAAACTGCACCTTTTCGAATCCAACGAGCCGCGACAGATCATAAACATCGATGACGTTGCCCAGCGGCACATCTTTTTCCGGATGAATAATCACCGGGGCGTCGGATTTGATGCCCGCGATCTGCTCCAGATGCGTCTTGATTTGCGCCAGGCTCGACATCGCGACGTCGTTCACTTCCCAACTTGGTGCCGTGCCCGTCCACTGGATGTGAATCACGATGTCAGGAAAATCTTCTTCCGGAGGCGGCGGGTCGTTGGGATCTTGCGGCGTCTCGCTTCCCGTGACGGCCGACAAATTGCTGGGGAGCACTTCCTCGACGATTTGAAAACTGGCGGTCCAAACAAAAAACACCAACAACAGAAACACGACGTCGATCATCGGCGTCATCTTGATTTCGTTGCCGCTCGGACGGCGGGCATACGTCGAAGTGCGTCGCATTATCGCACCACCTCTCTGCGATAGACCGCGTAGGTCACATTCCAAATGCCGACTCTTGCGCAAGCCAGCATGATTGGCTCCACATTGCCATAAGGCACATCGCGGTCGCCACGAATGCGGACTTCGAGGTCCCCGCCGCTGCGTTCCATCCGCTCTAGCAACCGCAGTTGCAACTTCACCGGCTCAACCCGACTGCCCGCCAACATCAGCGAGCCGTCTCCCAACACATTGATCGTCACTCGCGGCCGATCTTGTTCCAGTGCCGTCTCGCCCGAATCGGCCGTGGGCAACGGCAATTGCAATTGGGTCTCCTGTCTTGCGAGATGGCTGGAGACAAGAAAGAAGATGATTAACAAAAACACAACGTCAATCATGGGCGTCATGTTGACGCCGAGTTCGCCACTGCGGAGGTTGGATGGGAGTTTCATCGAATGAAAGCTAATAAGGTGCGGCGATTCTCGGCAAGCGTATCCACAGTGATTTATTCTAACCGATCACGGAATGACTGAGACCTGCATGGCAACTAAGCCGCAGGGCATCTTTTGTAAACTCTGTGCCAATGCTCGAATGTTCTTGTCGTCGCGTGAATAGACAACATCAACATCTTGCGTTGTTCGGCTGGAGCCGTGAACAATGGCGGCACCACCTCCGATGAGAATAAAACGAACGTGATGTGTGCAGAGCAAAGGCAATAGTTGGTCGAAGTTTGCCGTCACGATTGCTTGTTCCTGGCTGCGACACCCGCACGGCGAAGTTCGTCAAACAACTCCATCGTTCTCTTGAATTTGGCGAACCGCTCGGCAACGGTTAACTTCAAGTTCTCCCGCAGGAGAGTCCGATCGATATCCTTCTTATAGGCGTCGACCACCGCCTGGAAACCACCGCCATTCGGTGTTTTGCGTTCGGAGGATTGTTGTTTTGCATCTCTTTTCATGGCCATACTATTCTACGCGGTTTGAGGAATGACACCAAACAGCTATTGGGGCGGAGCGGGTGGCGGCGCTGGAGCGGATGATTGCGTTGGCTTGGCTTTGTTGCGTCGTCGTTTCAACGGTGTGAAGACATGTTGCGCCATGTAGGCCGCTTCGGCGACGAGTTCGTCCACTCGGTTGCGGAAGACGGCGAACGCTCCGACCGATGGTATCGCAACAATCAGTCCGCCGACCGTTGTCACGAGCGCTTGGTAGATTCCCTCGGCAAGCTGTGCCGCTCCGGCACTGGCCTGGCTGACCGCGACTTGTTGAAAGGCGATGATCATGCCGATCACCGTTCCCAGCAGGCCGACCATCGGGGCGATGTTGCCGATCACCGACAAGTACTCGATCTTGCGAAACAAGCGGGCGGATTGTTCCGCGACGGCGTCTTCCAAGGCTTTTTCCACAGCCGCCCAGCCGCCGTCGATCTCCGCGATGCCGTGCAGCAAGATGAAGGACAGCATGCTGGGCCGTTCGCGGCAGGCGCGTTCGGCGTCTTCGATTCGTCCACCGAGCAATGCGTCGCGAACTTGGTCGTTCAATCCTGGCGGCATCAATTCGGCACGCCGCAAGGTCATGATGTGTTCGAAAACGAGATACGCGGCCGTGACCGATAGAGCAAACAACAGCATCACCATCATGATGCCAATGATGCCGCCAGAAAAGATGATGCTGATGAAACTTTGAGGTGCCGGCGGTGGCTTCGCGCCTTCTTCGCCGGCCGCTTGCCCCAGCGCAACGACCGGGAAAATCAACAAGACGAGAACGAGAAGAACGGATGTCAGGCCAAAGAATTGTGAACGCGTGAGCAAATCGAACTCCGTTGGTTTAGCGTTTAGACATCCGAAATTGACAAGAAAACATCGGGAGTCTTATCGTGCTTCGTCATTCTTTCGACATTGGGTATTTCGTCATTCGTCATTCGCTTTGGTGAGCGATTCCAATCGTCCGGTTGCCTCGGCCGCAACCGCCACATCAGCATAAACATTGGCCACCTCTCGATACAATCCGACCGCTTCGCTCGTGCGTCCAAGCTGCTCCAACTCTGTCGCCGCCAAGTGCAATGAGCCCGCGACAAGCTGCCGATCGTTGGGAAAGAAAATCGCCGTCCGCATGAACGTCATCGCCGAAAGCTCATGCTGACCCTGCCGAGCCAAAGCTTGTGCCACGATGAAATGTGGTCCCGCGCGAAGCGACTTTGGCATTCGATCGATCTGCTTCTGCCAACGGCCGACTTCGTCAGGTTTCGCCGTGACAATCTCGGTTCGCCAGCGCTGAGCATCCGCCAAGTGGGCAATACGCGGATCAGGATCGTTGCCCAGTTGCGCGAGCGCGTCCAGTGCCGCGGGACGATGCGTTGTCGACAGCAACCAACTGGCTCCCATCAACGTGGTGACCGCATCATCCTGGGCGTCCAGCCACTTGATCGCCTGTCTCTGGAAACCGGCATCGGGTTGTTGCGTCTTCCAAGCGAGCGGAATGCAATCGAAATATTGCGTCGTGGAATCGTTGCCCACGATGAGCAGAAACTTTTCGGCGGCGAGTTCGTACTTCTTTGTTGCTCGCAAGCACCAAACATGTTTGGACAAGATCAGGCGTTTTGCCCACACACGGTGTTCGATTCGAACGGAGTCTTCGTACTGTTGCAATGCCTCGTCGAATTTCCCCTCGGCGTATTTCTTGTCGCCTTCGGTCTGTTGAGGTGTCCAAGCAGATTTGATTTCGACCACGCGTTCGGTTGGAATCAATTGTTCGCGGTCGCCGGCCAGGACGATCGTTAATGACTTGCCGGTGTAATCGATGATCTCGCCATGGGCCTTGGATTGCTTTTTGCCGTCTTGGCCGGAAGTGTACGTGACGATGTCCACCGCCGAGCTGGGTTGAATCAGAATCATGGCTGTGAGAACTGTTGTAGCCGAACTCGCAAGAGTTCGGTGCCCCGAAGTCTTACGACTTCGGCTACAAAGCGCATTGTTTGGCGCGACAGATTGACTCATCTCTCGTCCCTTCGTCCCGCGGACGGCAATTTGGTCACATCCACATAAATGTGACGCCCGTCGTTCTCATTAGCCAGTTTGACCAGGAAATTGATGTCGCCACGATATCCGCCCGCGCCGAATTCGACGGTGTTGATGCTGGCCCCCGCGCGGTTCCAGCGCCGAATCAATCGAAGGTCTTCGCCGGACAACCGCGGCTCCTCGGCATCGGTCAGGAAGAAGATGACGTCCGGCCCCATGTTGACGGCCAATTTCAACGCGCCCATGTGTCGCGTTGATCCGTCGGCGACGACTTTCTCGACAAAATCAACGGCCGCCGCAACATTGCTTTCCGAGCCAAACACCATTTCGGCCGCACGACCGGGGAACGGATTAAACACGTGCGGCTCGGCGTTGTAAAACACGATTTGAAACTGGTGTGTCGACTCCAACGCCTGCAGGCTCTCGATCAATTCGGCCTTGGCCGCGGCCAACGGACGGCCCTCGAACCCAGACATACTTTGCGAGCGATCGAACACATAGACAAACTTCGAACCCACGCCCTGAAGTCCAAAGATTCCGGTTTGCGTTTGGTTGCCGGTGAACTTGCCTTGTTTGGGACCGTCGAGCAAACCATCCGCACCCGGCAATGCTCCGGCCAAGTCGCCGCCGATGCCGACGAAATCTTGACCCGACGGCAACACGCCGGCCAAATCAACGGGCACATCATTCGGCGTGGGCAACGGGTTCGACGTTTCGACTCCCGAACTGCTAGACGGCGAACCACCCGCGCTGGCTGAATCTTCTTGCGTAAGATACTCGCGACGATTGTTCGTTTCGGTGACCAGAGCAATTCCGGTGTGCCGATCGGGTTCGTCGACCGCGCCGCGAGGTGTCGTCTGAACGAAAAAACACAACACCAGAAAAATCGTGAAATGTAATCCGCCGGACATCAGCCACGCGGGAATGCCGCGTTCCGGTGGAACCAGATCGTGCGAGTGCAAGCTAGGCGGTTGAGATGCCATGAAGAACTGTTCCGAAGACCCTTACGCAATTCTAAGTCGTCGTTTTTTGTGAGTCAACGCAACTCGACGCCCGCCCGGCCTGACACCCTTTCAGGTGTTGCTGATTAGCGAGTATAATTCCGTGTCATCGCCTCGGAGATCTCGAATTGCACATCGTTCATTATCCACACCCCACGCTGAGACATAAATCGAAACCGATCAAGCGGGTCGACGCGGAGTTGAAGAAGACCGTGCGTCAGATGTTCACACTGATGTACGAGGCCAAAGGCGTTGGATTAGCGGCAAACCAAGTCGATTTGCCGTTGCGGATGTTCGTCGTGAACGTGGAAGCCGACCCGGAAAAAGGCGATGAACTGGTCTTTCTCAATCCCGTGCTGAGCAAGCCCAAGGGACTGGACGAGGCCGAGGAAGGATGCCTCAGCTTGCCCGAGTTGTATGGCGACGTAAAACGACCAGAGAAGATCAAGGTGAACGCCTTTACCTTGAAAGGAGAGGAAATCGAGGCGGAGTTGGACGGGATTTTCGCCCGCGTCGTGCAACACGAAAACGATCACTTGGACGGAGTCATGTTCATTGATCGCATGTCGGAGACCGGTCGTTCGCAGATTCTGCCGGAGATTGATGTCTTTGAACGTGATTTCGAATTCCGGCGAGAGAAAGGCGAAATCCCGGACGATGAAGCGATCGCCAAGCGGCTGGCGGGATTGGAAAAACAGTATTGTTAGCCGTAGCTGCGTTCGCCAGAACGCGGATGTTTTGATACAGTCGATCCGCGTTCTGGCGAACGCAGCTACAAAAAAGCCTTAACGGCGTTGTGCGGCATCCTGCCGCCATGATCGGAGAGCCGGAACAAAGGAGCTGGACCTTCAAACCAATGCGTCTTGTCATGATGGGCACGGGGCCATTTGCCGTGCCAACGTTCGAATCGTTGTTGGACTCGGATCACGAAGTGGTGGCGTTGGTGACGCGCCCCGTCGAACCGGCACGTGGTCGCCGCAAAACGCCCGCGAATCCGATGCGCGATGTTGGCCAGGCACGCAACCTTGCCACGATTGTGGCGCCGCACAGCATCAAGGATCCCGACGCCATTGCACAATTGAAGTCGTTCGATGCCGATTTGTTTGTCGTTTGCGACTATGGGCAGATCCTGTCGGCCGAAGCGTTGGGACAATCGCGACTGGGCGGGATTAACCTGCATGGTTCGCTGCTGCCCAAGTATCGCGGCGCGGCTCCGATTAACTGGGCGATCTATCACGGCGAGCAGACGACCGGCGTGACCGTGATCCACATGTCGCCAAGGCTCGATGCCGGACCATGCCTGACCGTTCGTCAAATCGACATCGCGCTGGAAGATTCCGCGGTCGAAGTTGAGGACAAACTCTCGCAACTTGGAGTGGACGCCGTCTTGGAAGCCATCGATAAACTTCGCGACTGGGATGGTGAGACTGTGCTTGGCCAGATTCAGGATCGAAAGTTGGCAACGAAAGCACCGCGGCTGAGCAAAGCGGATGGCCAGGTGAATTGGACGCGATCCGCCCAACAGATCAAGAATCAAGTTCGTGCGTTCAAGCCGTGGCCAAACAC
The DNA here is from genome assembly GCA_964343305.1 of uncultured Pirellulaceae bacterium. GTDB lineage: Bacteria > Planctomycetota > Planctomycetia > Pirellulales > Pirellulaceae > CAYFJO01. The sequence continues at coordinate 42,202 of CAYFJO010000029.1, forward strand.
GTTCACCGACTTGGTTCGTGAAGGATGCGATCCCAAGCGATTGATCTTGGATCAGGTTTCCGTCGTCAATGACGTGCCCGAACCGCAAGATTCGGGCACGGTCGTCCGTTGTGATCCGAACACACTGTGGATTGCGACGGGAGACGGCGTGTTGTCGATCGAACAGCTACAACCGGCCGGAAAACGCGTCATGTCCATCGCTGATTTCTTGCGCGGGCATCCTGTTCTTGAATCCGATCGTTTTGGATAGGCGCGATCGTGCCCCGTATCAATTTCGTGTGCCGCAACTATACTGGCGTTCATGCATCCCGCCACAGGCGACCCGCCTTCCTCGCCATCTCAACTCTCTTCACTGCCAAAGCCTTTTACCGACACTGCTTCCAGTGACACGGAGCCACATAACGAGCGCCGCAACTTTGTTGTTATGGTGATCTACCAGGTCGTCATGCGGATGGGTTGGATCTTCAAGACGGAAAGCGTCATCATGCCGGCCGTGTTGGACTTCATGGGCGGCGCGGGTTGGTTGCGTGGTTGCCTGCCGATGTTCAATCGGTTCGGCCAAAGCGTTCCGCCGCTGTTAATGTCCCGCCGCATCAAAGTCATGCCGCAAAAGTCGCGGGCGGTGGCGATCTGCACAAGCATGATGGCGTTCTCGTTTTTGGCGCTGTCCGTGATCTGGATGAACGTCGCCACGCCGCAAACTTGGTGGATGCCGATCGTCTTCCTCGCGTTTTACGCCTTCTTCTTCATCAACACGGGAATCAACCAGATCGCGTTCAACACGGTCCAAGGAAAACTGGTGCGTGTGAATCGCCGTGGACGTTTGTTACTGCTGGCAAGCGTCCTTGGCGGATTGGTTTCGATCGTTGCGGCGTTGTTGCTGTTGCCCATTTGGCTGCGGCCGACCGATGCCAACTTTGGCATGATCTTCGGATTCGCGGGACTCGCGTTCGCCGGCAGCGCACTGGCGTCGCTGTTCCTGCGAGAACAACCGGACAACTTCCAACAGCCACGACATCCGTTCATCGAGCATTTTTCAAACGCTGCCCGTATCATTCGCCAGGACCGAAACTTGCGCCGACTGGCAATTGTCGCCGCGTTGTTCGGGACATCGATGATGCTTTTTCCACACTATCAGGCGCTCGGACGCATTCGATTGTCGCTGACGATGGATAATCTGATTTGGTACGTCGTATTGCAAAACGCGGGAACCGCGCTGTTCAGTCTGCCGGCCGGCGGGTTGGCCGATCGGTGTGGGAATCGCTTGGTGCTGCGCATTGCGTTGCTCGCCATCTGCTGCGCACCCGTTTCGGCCCTCGTGCTGGCGCAATTGGATGCGGTCGGGCCATCGCTCTACTTCATGATCTTCCTGCTCGTCGGCCTGACGCCGGTGACACTCAAAACACTGATAAACTACACGCTGGAAATCTGTGACTCGGAGGATCATCCGAGATACTTAAGTACGATCAGCCTGTGCGTTGCCCTGCCCGTATTTTGCTCACCACTTGTCGGTTGGTTCGTCGATTTGTTCAGCTTCGAGGCGGTGTTTATCACGATTACCGTGTTGGTCTTTCTTGGCTGGTTGCTGACGTTTTCGCTGCAAGAACCGCGACATCATGTAACCGATCTGAATCCGGTCGCGGTTGATAGTGAATAACTTCAAGAAGATAAGCGGGGACGCTCGTTCTACGGGGTTTTGAAAGCCCTCTAGAACAATGAGTGCCCAAGTGCGACGAATCCAATGCGAGCCCGCCGCCGGGTAATTATAATCGACCAATTCACGCCAACCCACACGGCTTAGAAATCCGAAGTTTTCTTTAGTGTGGAAGTCTCGACACGAAATCCCGCCCTCCCCCGATCGACCATCATGAATCATCGAACAAAAGTCTTTGTTTCCATTGTTGCCTTCTGTTTGATTTGCGAAGTTTCGGCACAAACGCCCTTCCCAACCAAGGGCATACTCCCCAAGACGGAAACCGGCGCGCTGCGTTTCCTCAAGCAACATCCCGAGTACGACGGCCGCGGCGTCATCGTTGCGATCTACGACACGGGCGTCGATCCCGGTGCCGCCGGCCTGCAAACAACCACCGACGGAAAACCAAAAGTCGTCGATTTGGTCGACGGCTCCGGCAGCGGCGATGTCGACACGTCCATCGTGCGCAAGGTCAAAGACGGCACGATCGAAGGACTCACCGGCCGCAAACTCAAAATCCCCGTCACATGGGAAGAGAAGAATGCCAACGCCGAGTACCACGTCGGTATCAAACGAGCGTTCGAGTTGTTCCCCAGTCGTCTCATCCCGCGCCTCAAACAAAAGCGCCGCGAATCCTGGGACGCCGGCCAGCGAAAACTCGAAACCGCCATCCAACGACAGATCGCCCGGTGGGAATCAAAAAACCCAAACGCCAAGGGCGACGAAAAGAAGGTTGGCGAAGAACGCCGCATGCGACTCGAGATGCTGCGCGAGGCGCAAAAAAGGTTCGACGACCCCGGACCGCTTTACGATTGCGTCGTTTACCGCGACGGCAAAACTTGGCGAGCGATCATCGACACGGACGAAGACGGCGATTTGGAAGATGAAAAATCGCTTACAAACTACCGCGAGGATCGCGAGTACGGTACGTTTGGCGACGAAGACTTGTTGAACTTCGCCGTCAATATCTATGACGACGGCAACCTGCTCTCGATCGTCACCGACTGTGGGGCGCACGGCACTCATGTCGCCGGAATCGTCGCCGCGCACTATCCCAACCAACCCGAACTGAACGGCATCGCTCCCGGCGCACAGATTGTGTCTATAAAAATTGGCGACAGCCGCCTCGGTTCCAATTCGACCGGCACAGGCCAAACGCGCGGACATATCGCCGTGCTGAAAAACAAGTGCGATTTGGTCAACATGAGCTACGGCGGTTCGACGACCGATCCCAACCGTGGTCGAAAAATTGATCGCTGGGCCGAAATGGTCAACAAACACCGCGTGATTTGCTGTATCAGCGCGGGCAACAATGGCCCGGCGCTTTCAACGGTCGGTGCACCCGGTGGCACAACGTCCGCCGTCATCGGAGTCGGTGCCTATGTCTCGCCCGCCATGACGCAAGCCGAATACGCACTCCGCAAAAAACTGCCGGAGATGCCATACACCTGGTCGTCGCGCGGACCGACGTCCGATGGCGATGTTGGCGTCGACATCTGCGCGCCGGGTGGCGCGATCGCGCCAGTTCCAACTTGGTATTTGCAACCCAACCAATTGATGAACGGCACATCCATGTCGTCTCCCAACGCCTGTGGCAACATCGCGTTGATCCTGTCCGGCCTGAAAGCAACCGAGACGCCCTACTCGCCGCACAGTGTCCGCCGAGCGATTGAAAACACAGCGCGGCGGCTTGGCAATAGCGACGCCTTCGCCCACGGCCACGGCCTGATCCAAACCGACAAAGCGTTTGAGTACGCCACCCAGAATACGATGGCTCGTGGCGAACGATTGCGCTACGAAGCGACGCTGCCGTCGCTCGACACCGCTCGTGGTGTCTACTTGCGCGAACCGCACGAACTCGACAAAGTGCTTGAAACAAGAATGAAAGTCGAACCGCGATGGCACACCGACGCTGACCAACAGGACAAAGTCAGATTTCAATTGCGCGTCGCGCTCGAATCAACGGCCGATTGGATCAAAGCCCCGGAACACTTTTTACTCGTCCACGGCGGAAAACAAGTTGGTATCCGAGTCGATCCAACACAACTCGAACCGGGCCTGCACTTCGCCGAAGTCATCGGCTACGACCAGTCCGACCGTGAGCGCGGCCCCATCTTCCATCTGCCCATCACCGTCATCAAACCATCGTCGACGGATGATAATCCAAACATCTGGCGCAAGAAAGTCAAACTGAAACCCGGTAAGATCGATCGTAACTTCATCGCCGTTCCCACCGGAGCAACCTGGGCCGATTTAAAAATCCGCGGCGGCCAAATGGAAGCGTCGCGTTTCGTCTTCATCCACGCCGTACACACGCTGCCCAGAGTTTCCTTCCGCGGCAGCGAAACCAAATTGGCGATGCGGATCCAGCCGAACAGCGAAACCGTGCGAAGTTTCAAAGTCGAAGGCGGCCGCACGATGGAACTTTGCCTGGCACAGTTTTGGTCCAGTCTTGGCGATGGCCGGTTCGAATTCGAACTCGAGTTTCACGGTTTGATCCCCACTGACACCGACATCCAATGGAACGGCAGCCGACTGTCCAGCCGGGTCGATGTCACCGCAACCCTGCAAAACGAAACCGTTGAACCATCCGCGTCACTCAAAACACTCCGGCAACCTTATCGCCCCACCAAGTCCACGATTCGGCCGTTGTCCGCCGACCGCGATGCACTTCCGGGCGATTGGCAAGTTTACGAATTGATTCTGCACTACGAATTCGAGTTGGACGCAAAAGCCGAGGTTTCGCCGCGCATCGTGCTCAGCGACCATCTTGAATCCTGGCTTGAATACAGTTCGCACCTGTGGCAAATCTTCGACACCAACCGGCGCCTCGTCGCCAGCGGCGAAGGCGACCGCAAAGCCAACCTGGAAAAGGGTAAATATGTCGTACGGTTCCACACGCGCCACGACAAGGCGAGTGCCTTGGAGAAGCTCAAACAAATGCCGATGCTGTTGGACCGAAAACTGTCCAAGCCGATTTCTATCTCCGCTCATGCCGACCCGGATGGCGTGACAAACGGCGGATCGAAACTGACATCGCGTCGTCTCCCACGAGGCGATCGCATCCCTGTGTTCCTCGCCACTCCCGCGTCGCTGCCCAAGTTCGCCCGCCCCGGCGATGTACTGATCGGCACGATTTCATACGGCAAGGAAGAGAAGCAACTCGATGGGAGTGAACAACGTCCTGACGGATTTCCCGTCCGAGTCGTCGTTCCGCCGAATGCCAAGCCTGAGACCCCACCAAAACCGGACGTACCGAAAAGAGAAAACACACTCGCGGACAAATTACGCGACACGCAACTCGCCCATCTCGCCGAACTTCGAACCAAGCAAAAGAAGAAAGCATTCGACCGACTGGCCAAGAAACTGCTCAAAAAGAAACCTGACGACTTGATGGTACTGGTCGAGCAGATTCGCTATCTGGACGACAAAGATCGCAAGCCGCATCTTCCCGAGATTGCCAAAGCCTGCGATGCAGTCCTCGAGATAATCGACACCACAAAACTCGCTGCTCACTACGGTGTGCAACTCGACGCGGACGACACGGAGGCCACCAACGTCCGCAAGGAAATGGACAAACAAAAAGAAGTGTTGATCGACGCGCTTTATCGCAAAGCCCGAGCATTAGCTTACATGGATTTGCCCGCAAAGTATTCCAAACCCGGCGACCCACCGGCAAAACAATTTCCCGAGTCATTCGAAGAACGCAACAAGTTATTCGAAGCCGCCTATACGGAACTAAAGAAATGGACAGACCCCGCCGAGGGCAAGCACGTCCTACTACACATCCGCCGCCAGCGCCGCCACAACCGCCAGGCGTCGGCCTTGAAGTCGCTGAACGAACACATCCACGACTCGCCACCAACTCGTCTGCTGTTCAAAAAACGCAGCGACATTTACGACGAATTAGGCTGGGACCAATGGCGAGACTACGAACAGAAGTGGATGATATTACGTTTCCCAGGATCATATCCACGATTCTAGCGTTTGATCCACAAATCGGTCATTTAGGGAAGCCATTGCCCGTTGACCAAAAATGGAACGAGCAAGTAAACTAAAACCAACACGCAACCACGGGGCGTGGCTCAGCCTGGCTAGAGCGCTGCGTTCGGGACGCAGAGGTCGAAGGTTCAAATCCTTTCGCCCCGACTTATTGTAACTGATTTATTGTTAAGGGATTAGGTTGAACAGCAACCTAAT
>CAYFJO010000030.1:0-47537 GCA_964343305.1 uncultured Pirellulaceae bacterium
ACTTGAGAGTGATCACGTCGACATCTGAAGGTGGCGAGGCGGCCCACGAGACGCCACCGTTCTCAAAGTGCTTGTCAATGACCTGCGTCACTTGTCGCTTGATCTCTTGCCCGCCAATCAACACGTCTTGTCCGATGACCAACATCGGTACGCGCTGATGCTGTTTGGAGATGCCAAGCCGATCGGCCGTTTCCGAGTAGAATCTCAGCCCTTCGTCTGTCAGAACGTCCGGCCCAGCGATCTCGAAGCGTGCGCCGTGTTTTTCCTTCAGCGGAATCAAAACTTGCTTGGCAACGTGGAAACAGGAATAGCACGTCGGTTTGTGAAAGTACAATGCCTGGACCACGGGCTCGGCACAGGCCGGCGGTACAGTCAGCAGCAGGCTAAGAGCAACAAGTGACGGGATTGGGAATTGGAAATGACGAATGACGAAATACCCAATGTCGAAGAAATACCGAAATACGAATGACTAAAAACTACCACTGAAACACGCAGGAATCCACATCCCAGGCTTCGTGCTTCGTCATTCCTTGGTCATTGGGTATTTCGTCATTCGCCATTTTTTACAGAGCATCTTCAGTACGCACGATCACTTCAATCAGCCGCTCCATGGCCTGGCTGGACGACTCGTGCGGGAAATTGAGCAGGACGACTTCTTTAGCGTAGAGTTTGCCGATATAGCGGCGGTGTTTGGCCAAGGTGGATTGACTGGCGACAAAGTCACGGTGGGTAGAATTGATCGTGATTTCGTTCTTTTTCACGTCATATCGCGACCGCCAGGATTGTCCGCGCTCGGCTTGAAGTCGATACGATGGCAATCCCCGTGCGGAACCGTAATCTTCCTCGTGTTCGAGAAATTTTACAGCCACCTTGTCTGTCGCGCTGCGAATGCCCTTGCTGGCTTCGACTTGAACAACGACGCGGCCAGACTTGCGGGACGTCAGCGTACACTTCGCGCCGCCAATGTTCTTTAGCCGCCCGTCTCCCTCGATGATCGTCCAGTTGTACGACACCTTGCCTGTGAGCGGGTCGTCGCGGCCGTCGTAGGCCTTGGCCATCATCACACAGTCGCCTTTTGGTTGGCGTCGAGCGTGGCGAGGAGTCACTAGAACGGTGTCGAGTTGCCCCGGCTTTGCAGCCACGGCGACAGTGGCTGTCTCCTTTTTCTTGCGAACTGTCTTTTGTTGCTTGGCTGTTTTTTCTGTTTTCCCAGTGCCGCCACTGAGGCGTCGATTCGAGTAAGGTACGTCGAAGAACAAGTATTGATCTTCCGGCAATTCTTGCAGCGCCGTCATGAACGCTCGTTTGACTTGCCGCAGGATCTGTCGATTTGCCTTCGCCGACTCCGCGGCGTCTCGACGTTCGATGGCCTTTTGCACATCGTGCTCGATTTGATTCACGGCCACGATGAACGCATCCAACCGCTCGTCCGGCACGACACCCTTGCGTGTACCCGGCGCGAGATTGAACGGCGCGTAATCGAGGATGCCTTCCAAGCGGCCGTTGTTCCACGGCGCTCGGTCGAATTGAATCAACTCCGTAATGTCACTCAACACACGCGTGCCATCTTTACAAATCGCGACATGCGTCTGCTGACGATTGTCCGCGGTGGGCCGAAGATATAATTCGACCACCAGCTTGCCAAACGGCGTAGCGATGCTGCGAACTTCCTCCAGCCGATCACCTTGAAATTCACGCGGCGTGACGACCAATTGCTTTCGGGAAATCTTGTCGGCGATGTGGATGTGCACTCCGCTGCTACGGATTCGGTCGCGCAGTTCGGCGGCCAGATATCGTTGTAACTTGTCGCCAGTTACGATGTTGCGTGTCGACTCCAGCAGCGGACCGACGGTGATTTGCGTGCCCCCGGTGTCAAATGCGCCCCGCAGCGGTTTGACCGAATAAGCCTGTTCGCCACGCCGTAGAATCATCTCGTGCAGCCGGCCTTCGTCGTCGCCGGCGATCATCCGAAGTTGGTCGCCGAGGCTCCAAAAACTGAGCAACCCGATGCCAAATTCGCCATGAACACCAACGCGGTCACGCCGCGAGAGGTGCCGCTTCATCGAGTCGCAAACGTGGGTCGCGATATGATCGAAATCAGGCTGGCCGTTTTGGTTGAGCAGTAATCCGTTACCATCGTCGAAGATTTCCAACAGAATCTCGTTCTTGGTTCGTCGACGGATAATCTGAATGTGTTGGGCGCGGGCATCGATGGCGTTTTCGACCAATTCGCAGATGGCTTTAAGCGGATGCGTTTGCGAGTGCGCGATGATGTTAATCGCGTTCCATTGATCACCGATCTGCAGCGTGCCCGTGCTGGCAGTGGAGTTGGTAGGGGGTAACGATTGCTTGTTTGCCATGGAGTGATCATCCAACAAGTGTTGACAATCCTCATGGTAACTGGCGCGCCGTGATCAAGCAACGACTACGGCCCATCACAGGTGCATTTACTGACACGACAGTCGGCGCAATCCTTACAACCGACGCGATTTAACGTTGGCCCATGATTGAGAGCGAATGCGGGACAAGATGAGTGGACACTAAGCAGCCAGCGGCGAGTCGGTGCATGGAAAGTCCCATTCATTCCGATCAAATGGTGTTTTGTTGACTGCCTCCTTAAACCGTATGGAATGCGGAACTGCGGAGCGGTCAGGCGCGGGTACAGACGGTTCAACGCGAGTGCGATCAATTCATGTCTGACGGCACAATGCCGTCCGACATTAATGAGTCCAAAAGTTGATCCAATTCTGTCGACTCATGACCTACGGCCGATTGCCGTGAAGGTCGGTCAGGCTGCGTGTCGTCCTCGAACAATTGGCCGCCGATCAGGTCCGTTAACTTTGACAAGAGGTCAAGGTCTCCGCTTTCGGCCACAGACTGGTACAAGTTCAAGTCGGTCTCGTCATCTCTCAATCGTTGGGCTACATCGATTCGTCGACTAGCGATTGTCGGAAACGAATTGTAAAGCGGATTGACGACGTACGTGGACATCGAAGGGGAAGACGAAGAAGCCGTCGTGCGGATGCCGACGTCGAGATGCGAACGCATGACACCATGATCGTTTCCATGCTCGAGGCCGATAACATGACCCATTTCGTGAGTGACGGCCGATAACAGGTCGACTTGCGATCCAATCGCGTGCGACGTGACGCCGCCCACGCCGACATACCAGCCATGGCCAGCCGCATCGCCATCGAGCCAGATGCCGCCCGCCAGCGAAGCTGCACCCAAGTAATGTCCCGGCAGATCGGCGATGTGGATCGGTGTCGCGCGTAGGGAAGCGATTTGCGAGCTGGTGGCTCCCTCAGCACTCCAAAAGTCGATGGCGTGACTCGCGGCCAAGTTCAACACACCCGCACTAACCGGCGCGGCCGCTTGTTGTTGACTTCCCACCGTCGTTGCCATGAGCGGCGAACCTGGCAAAGCCGACGCGATCGCGGCATTGGCGGCGTCTATAAACGGTTGAGCTTCGGCGGGCGTTAGCGTTCCCGAATTCACCAGCGAGTTGATCTGGTTGAGGAAGGAATTCAGTTGATTGATGCCTGCGTTGATATTTCCTTGGTTCAACTTGTTGATCGCGTTTTGAAGCTTTGATGTCAGCGCGTTGCCTTGGCCATTGTTCAGCGGGCCGTTGGTTACGAGATCGTCAAGCACATCGTCGATCAAGTTGTCCAATTGATCCTGGGCCGAAAGCACAGTCACCGTGAACGTGGTTTCCACGAATAACGTCCCCGTGTCGGTCGCGCGAACGGTAATGTCCGCCGTGCCGGTCGTATCGGGGGCATAGTTGAGCGTGAGCGTTCCGGCGACGCCGTCGATCGTGGTCGACGTGAACAGCCCAGCGTTGGTGTTGTTGGTGACGATAAACGTCAAATCGGCATCGATATCCTCGGCGTCGTCAAAAGCCGCGAACAAGTTGATGACCGTATCCGGGGCATCCTCGCCGACCTCGACATCCGCGATTCCTGTCGTTGTCGGCGGCGTGTTGGTTTGGATGATCGTGATCGTAAACGTCTGGATCGCGGAAGTGTCATCGCCGCCGTTAAGTGTTCCGCCGCTGTCCTGGACGTGCACGTCGAAAGTCGCACTACCAAAAACTCCAGGTGCGGATTGGTAGGTTAATGTCCCGCTCGCATCGATCGCCGGAGCAACAGCAAAGAAACCAGGCGTCAGAGGCGCGACATTGGTGACGAAGTAGGTTGCTGTTTGACCCGATTCATTTGCAGGGCCCGAGTCAAACGTTGCCCAAACCACGACCGTCTGCGGGCCTAAATCTTGATCAACTGCCGGCGGATCAACGGCGGTGAAGGATGGCTTGTCGTTGACTGCCGTCACGTTGATGTCGAACGACTCCACCGGGCTTTCGTCGACACCACCGTTCACTGTGCCGCCGTCGTCCGTCAGCTTGATCCCGATCGTGGCGCTGCCGTTGGCGTCGGGTGCCAGTGTGTAGGTCAATTGGCCATTGGCATCCACCGCCGGTCCAGCGGCAAACAAACTTGTGTTGTTGTTGCTGTCGATGACAAAGGCCAGCGTCTGCCCCGACTCATCGGTTGGTCCCACGGAAATATCCGTTGCCCAGCCGGCCACGGTGTGCGGACCGCTGTCTTCCAACACGTTCTGGTCCGCGCCCTTGGCGAACGACGGCCCGTCGTTGACCGCCGTCACGTTGATGTCGAACAACTCCACCGGGCTTTCGTCGACACCACCGTTCGCTGTGCCGCCGTTGTCCGTCAGCTTGATCCCGATCGTGGCGCTGCCGTTGGCGTCGGGTGCCAGTGTGTAGGTCAATTGGCCATTGGCATCCACCGCCGGTCCAGCGGCAAACAAACTTGTGTTGTTGTTGCTGTCGATGACAAAGGCCAGCGTCTGCCCCGACTCATCGGTTGGTCCCACGGAAATATCCGTTGCCCAGCCGGCCACGGTGTGCGGACCGCTGTCTTCCAACACGTTCTGGTCCGCGCCCTTGGCGAACGACGGCTCGTCGTTGACTGCGTTGACAGTGATCGATAACAGCTCGGAATCCTGTTGGGCACCACCAGAGCCGGTGCTTCCCTGATCGTTGGCGGTGATCGTCAACGTATCGCTGCCGTTGAAATCCTGGTCCGGTGTGTAGACGATCGACGCGGCGAAGGCCGCCGTGATGTCTGCTTGAGATCCAGTAAATGCCAGCGTGCCATCAGATCCGTCGGCGTCCGAGAAAGTCAAGCCCGTCGTGTTAGTCAGTGCAAGCGAACCATCGTTGACGCTCAGGGACATCGCGATCGGATCGGTTCCCGCATCGATGTCGGAGACTGTCACACCGCTGATTGTCAGCGGAATGTCCTCGTCGGTCGTGGATGCAGAGCCGGCAGTGACAATCTGACCGACCAGAGCACCGTCCGTGTCCGAGATACCGGGAAAGCCACCCGTATGAATCGCTGCGATCGACCCATTAGCCATTGTCGCCAGCGAAGGGCCGGCTAGAAAGGCGCCCGTGACACCGTCGCTCAAGACAACCTCGTCGCCTACCGCCTGTCCGGCGGAATCGAACCGTCGCGCCAACACGGCTTTGTCAGACGGTGAAGAACCGTTCGGCAATGTGTCAGACCGCCACGCTGCAATGAAGCCGCCGTCTGGCAGGTCGCTAACTGAAACCTCTTTCTGGTCGCCCAACGTGGTGGCGTTGAGCGTGAGTTCGCCGCCGACCTTGGCAGCGTTTTGATCAAACCGTTGGGCCTTCACATCGTTGGTCGAACGATCGTCCCAGGCGACGGCGAAGCCCCCTGCATCTAAGGCCACGACTTTGGCTTGGTTCTGAGTTCCTGAGGTCGTCGTGTTGACCAGAATTTCACCAGATTTCGCCGTGCCGGCAGAGTCAAACAACCGCACGCCAACCGCTGAGAAAGAGGTGTCAATTCCCAAACCGCTGTCCGAGTGCCAGGCGACCGCAAAGTCACCGTTGGAAAGAACTGCAACGGAAGGATTCGCCTGCGTGCCAGGTGCAACAGAGACATCGAACTCTGGTCCAACTGGACCGGTTGAGTCATACAGTCGCGCCTTGACATCGTTGCTGGTGGGACCGATGTTCGAAAAGAAAGTGACGACAAAACCACCGTTTGGCAGGCTGGCAACAGTAGGCACACCCTGGAAACCACTCGTATTCGTATTAACCAAGAACTGGTCCGCGCCAACGGTCAATCCGTCGAGACTCACTCGCTGTCCGTTTGCGTCGTAACGCTGACCGACAATCGCGAAGTCAGAACCGTCGGGACCGAAGGAGTGCCAAGTTACCACGAATCCACCATCGATTAAGCCTGCCACCGACGGATTGCTTTGCTCACCACTGGTGGTGGACGTCGCGGCATTCACCACGAACTCACCACCCACTGGGTTGCCGTTACTGTCATGAATACGTCCGGCGATCGAGGTGGAACTACCGTCCGTCGAGGCGGTCCAAACGGAGACAAAGCCGCCGCCCGATAGCGCGGCCGCTTCGGAATGACCCGGCGCGCCACTCTGTTGTGACACCGACGTGCCGTTGATTTGGAATTCCGACCCTGGCAACAGCCCGCCAGTCGGCGGAAGCACTACGTCCGGCTCATCATTGACAGCGTTAACGGTGATTGTCACTGTCGCGATGTCGGAACCTGTGTCATCGTCCTCGACTGTGAAATCGAAAGTGTCGATGCCAAAGAAATTCGGGGCTGGTGAATACGTCGCACTGCCATTGGTGGCGATGGTCACGGAACCACCTTGGGCTGTGGGGAATGTTCCCGCAACCGCCATGTGAGTATCTAATGTGCCTTGATCGGTGACCGTGAATGATCCGCTGTCGTCAGTGCCAGCCAGGACATTGATGATATTGAGCGGAACGTCTTCGTTGGTCGTATAGCTTTGATCCGCGCCGACTGGATCAACGTTTTTGACCGTCACGGTTAGGATGTTCGCGACCAGCGACTGGCCCGCGTTGCCAGCGTCCAGGACCTCGGCAATCTCAGAAGCGTCCAGGGCACGGTCGTATAGCGCTATCTCGTCGATGTCTCCGTTAAAGAATCGAGTCCCTGCAAAACCGGAGCCGATTCGCACACTGGACGATGGGGTAATGGAACCGAAGGTTGCCCCGCTGCTGCCGACCTGAACACCATCCACGTAAAGTTGCGAATTTCCTGATTGGGCGGACAACGCAATATGGCGATAAACTCCGGTCGGCGTCTGCGACACGATCGGTAGAGAGATAAATGACGGGGTGTAAAATCCGATATTGCCGCCCGAGTTGAGTTGCAAATGCACGAAGTCGGCGGCGGTGGAAGAGAAGATGGCCTGGAAATCACCACTCGTCGCAGCGGTCTTTACCCAGGCAGCGACGGTGAATTCGCTGCCGCCACCAAACGACCCTGGCAGGCTGATGTCGTCGCCCGTTCCGTCGAAATGAAACGCTTGACCGACCTTGCCCGTGGCAAAGGTTGCGTCACCTTGCAGCGTCCCATCCTGACCGCCTACGCCGTCGTCCGCGCTTCCGTCACCAGACCAGTAATTTACCAAGCCGGACGGCAACGAACCGGCGCCCCCGCCCGAAGTACCGCCATCGTCGTCGCTGACGGTGACGCTGATCGTGTAATCGTCTTGCGATGTCGCAGTCGGGTTGTCGTCCAAGTATTGATGATCGACCGTGAACTGTCGGGTGATCGGATTCCACGTGACGCCACCACTGTTGATTGCCGTGGTGCCAAGAGCGATCGACTGCGTATTTCCAGGCGAAAGTGGATCGCCCCAATCGATGTCGAGCGTGAACGTGTCGAGCGTGCCTGGATCGATGACGTCTCCGCTTAGGATCGCGTTGCCGTTTTCGTTGATCATCGAGGTCACGGAAACGTTGGCTAATTGCGGTGCGACGTTTTTGACGGTGACGGTCGCTTGTGCGACAGCGGGACCTGCGGGAGTAAATGCTTCTAGCACGGTTGTTGCAACGGGATCGTAGCCCGAGGCGACATAGAAAACTCCGTTGTAAACGCCGCCAGCAGCTTGTTGCCGCGCTGTCAACATATTGGTATCGGTTGACCAGGTGTTTGTTGCGGGATCATAGACTTGAACGATCGCAAGCGTTCCCGTTGAGTTATTACCGCCTGCCACATAAATCTTTTCGTCAATTACGCCAACGCTCATGCTCGCGGCAACCGTCGGCATGGGCGTTCCGCTCGTCCAGGTGTTCGCCACCGGGTCGTAGATATCCAAAGTTCCAACAAACGTGTTTACACCATCCCGCTCATACCCGCCAAACACATACAACTTGCCGCCGACCGCCGCGGCCCTGAGAGCCTCTCGACCAGTTGGCATGTCGGCGCCACTGCTCCACGTGTTTGCGACCGTGTCATAGATTTCCAACTTTTTGGTGACTTGCAATCCGCCGATGGAACCTGAGGCCACGTAAATCTTGTCGCCGATGGCGGCGGATGCGGCAATCCCGCGCAGCGTTGGCATTGGCGTTCCAGTTGTCCAACCAACTCCTGGTTCGTAGATTTCAACCACGTTGGTATCGACGTTGCAATCGTAGTTGATGCATCCGCCAATCACGAACAACTTGCCATTGACGGCGTCTCCGGTAGTTCCTGCTCGTTTCAGCGTCGGTGCGGTAAGAGTGTTCCAGGTATTGCTCGTCGAGTCGTAAACTTCAAGTACAGAGCTGTGGAAGGGGACAGTTCCAGTGATACCCGCAACGTAGAAATCGTTGCCGATGAAGCCACCCGCGCCACCGACGGCAATGGGAGCACTGGCAAGCGACGACCAGGTGCCAAGTGTTGTGGCGTCATCGTCGCTGACCGAGACGTTGATTGTGTAATCGTCTTGCGATGTTACCGTCGGGTTGTCGTCCAAGTACTGGTGGTCAACCGAAAACGAGCGCGTCACGGGATTCCAATCGATGCCATCGGCGGCCTTGGTGAGCGGCGCCACGCCCAGTGCAAACGATTGAGCGTCGTTCGGCGACAGCGGATCGCCCCAGTCGATGTCCAGCGTAAACGTGTCGAGCACGGCTGGATCGATGACAACGCCGTCGAGGGTTGCGTTGCCGTTTTCGTTGATCATTGACGTTACGATCACGCTGTTCAGAGTCGGCGCAACGTTGTTGACCGAAATCGTGAAGTTGGCCGTCGAGGTTCCGCCTAAGCCGTCGCTTGCCTGGACCGTGATCAAATGCGAATCGGGGCCGTCCAAGAGATTGCCGTTGTCGACGGTGACAATGCCCGTGTTTAAGCCGACATCAAATCGCCCGCCTGCATCGTTGGTCAACGTGTAGGTTGGCGTGTCGCCGTTCGGATCGTTTGCGAAAGCTGTGATTCCGACTGACGTACCGGTGGATGCACCTTCAGCGACCTCGTTGGCTGTCGCGTCATTGTCCACGGGAGCGTTCGGCGGTTGATTGACAACAACACCCGAGGCGTTGAATAACCATGTATCGTTCAATGCCGAGAATGGTTGGGCCGGTGGAGTTCCGCGACCACCGAACATAATCATCAGGTTTGAATCGGTGTCATAAACGGCGCTGTTCAAGTCACGAGGAAGCGGGGTTGAGCCGCCAGGTATCAACTTTTGCCACTGGGGCGTGCCGCCCAATCCGTTCGCATTCTGAAGTAACCAGACATCGTCCTGACGATTGTCGGTTCCAGTGCCGCTGCAACAGCCGCCGAAGACGATCATCTCGTTCGAATCGGGATCATAAGTGGCCGAATGCCCGAACATCGAGGGCGGTGATCCATGCGTCGGATCCGGTGTTGGGCTGAGCAGCGACCAAACTGGTGTGGTCGGTGATCCGGTCGCGCGATCGATTCCGCTGGCATGTTCCAAAACGTAAACGTTGTTGCCGTTGTAGGCGACCAGGCGATTGTTCGTTTCGTCATACACGGTGGTATGACCCGTAATCCCGCCTGGTGACGCGCCCGTTGGAGAAAGTTGAACCCAATTGGGTGTTCCACTTACGGCGTTGGCATCTTCGAGCACCCACAATTCGTTCAGAGGTGGGCCGCATGCCTGGTTGCCGCCGAGCAGAATCATGCGATTCGTTTGCGAATCGTAGTTCAGCGTGTGGTTGCCGCGCGGACTTGGAATCGAGCCGGTTGGCGAAAGCGGAGTCCATGCCGCCGTGCCGCCCGTGCCGTCCGCGTTCTCCAGCAACCACAAGTCGTTGACCGTGTTACTGCAGAAACCGACGTTTGGATTACCACCGAACAACACCATTCGGTTGGAACCTTCGTCGTAGATGTAGGCATTCTCACTTCGCTGACTGGGAGACGCACCCGTCGGAATTAGCTGCGTCCAGGTCGGTGTACCACCCGTTGCGTCAGCATTCGAAAGGACCCAAACATCATTCAACAGCGGCGGAACGCCTGCAACACCTGGGTCATTCGTCCCGCCGAATACGATCATCCGGTTGTCGGTGTCGTTGTAAACCGCGTGGTGTTGGATGCGAACTGGCGGCAAGGAACCCGCAGGCGAAAGCTCGGTCCAAATTGGCACCAGGACTTCGAACGCACCGATGTCAACCGTGCCATTTTGAGGTCGTCCGACGCCTCGCTGATCCGTTGCCGGCGCACCCGTGTTTGTACCTGCGTCAATCGCTGGACTGCCGGTAAGCAGCGCGTGCGTGTCAGTCGTGCCACCGTTGTTTTGCAACGGACCAAGCAGCGGATTGCCACTGACAATATTGTTGACGTTGACCGCCAACGAGCCAGTCCCCGCAATTTGATTTGGCGTGTTTTGGGCGATGATCGTGTTAGTGGCATTCAGCGTGCCCGCCGCCTCGATGTACACCCCGCCACCAACACCGTTGCCAGCATTGTTGTTTGTCAATGTGGCGTTGGTGAGATTCACCGTCGCCGAAGCATTGTTATAGATCGCGCCACCGGCCGAAGCAGTCGCTACGTTGCCCGACAGCGTGCTATTGATGATTGTTAAGACCGCCCCGGTACTGCTGTTGAAGATGGCGCCACCACCGCCGGCATTAATGGCCTGATTGTTCGAAAGCGTGCTGCGGACAATCGTTGTCGAACTATTCACGTTATTGAAAATTGCTCCACCCGACCCGCCGCCAGCCGTATTACCAGCAAGCGCGCTGTCCGTGACAAGCAAGGTTCCCAGGTTGTTAATCGCGCCGCCGCGGTCGCTTGTCGCCGAGGTGTTGCCACCAGTGATCGTGACACCCGAAATGTCGAGTGTCATTCCCGCGAAGACCTCGAAAACACGATCGCTCAGTCCGCTGGCATCAATGATCGTGGTATCCGCTCCCGCGCCGACGATCGTCAAGTTGTCCGTGATGTCCAGGTCGCCGGTCGCCGCCGCGTTTTCACCGGCACCGCCAATCGTGAGCGTGTAAGTGCCCGCCCCAAGGTTGATCGTGTCGGTTCCCGGTGTGGAATTCGCGTTGATGATCGCTTGACGCAACGAGCCTGCGCCACCATCAACCGTTGTTGTAACAGCGAATGGATCGATGTTGTAACGCAGCAGAACGGCGTCATTTTGGCCGACCGAGTTTCCACCTTGGGCGAAACTCCGTGATTCGCCCATCACGTACAACTCCGTCCCATCGGTCGTCACGCGATTAGCGCGGTCGTTTTGCGCTCCGCCATACGTGTCGGTCGAAAGAACGGCACCAGTGGATGGATGAATTTCCAAGATAACCATGTCATCGCCGCCCGCGCCGGGAGCATTCGTGTAACCTACCGCGAAGACCCGACCACCAATGACAACCACATCTCGTAGATAGTCTGTCGTGCCGCCACCATCACTGACAGTACTCCACGATTGACCTCCAGTCTGGTCGTATTTGGCAATGACAAAGTCCGTATGGGCACCACGCGTCTGACCAACGGCGTACAGCGACGACCCGTCGGTCGCAAGGCCGGCAAAGTCTCCGATGATGGCTGCGTCTCGGTTCTTCCATTGATTCGTCAAATTGTTGTCGTATTTCCAAACGGTTGGATGCGAGACGTCCGAGGGGTCGTGGTTGTTTCCGGCGATATAATGTCGCCGCCTAATTCGACGATGCCAAAGACATTGCCCTTGACATCATTTGGAGCCGCACAAACCGTGAAGTTCGCGGAAGCCGCGGTTGCCGCACTTAGGATGTTGCCCGCTGAATCATACTTGCCAACGACAAAGGTAGTGTGACTGCAGGGCTGCGCGTGCCCGACCGCATAGACAAAGGTGTTGCCGCCATCGTCGATGGCGATCGCGTCATTGAGATTCTCGACCCCGTTGTATAGAAAGAACGACGTACCCGGACTCGAATTAAACGTTCCTTGCGGGACAACGGCGGCCCAGTTCGAACCACCGGGACCGGCACCAGACACGTTGTTAGCGTCGAAGTTGGTCAGCAGTGATTTGACTTCCGTGCCGCCCGTGCCATCGTTCGTCAGGCCAGCCCCAGGGTGACTAAAGCCGGCACCATAGACGTTGGTGCCGCCGTCGATGCCGATACCGTTCAAGGTGCCCAAAGCCCACGACTTGGCAAACACGGGCGTCGTACTTGGGCCAGTTGGTGCTGAATACTTGACGAGGAATGAGGAAGCACTGGGTGAGCCACTTTCATTCGCGTTGACCGAAACATAGATATCGCTGCCTTGAATTTCGACATCGGTCCCTCGCTGATCGCCAGAGCCGCCAAAAAAAGTCGACTCGATCAGGGAAACGCCGCTGAGCATGTATCGGTGTTCGAGTTGCTCAGTGGAAAGTCGACGATGCTTAGCGCGTCGTTTTGGTGTTTTTGATTCGCTGACAAAGGGTCCGCGCAAGAACGAAGAAATCCAATTCGACATGACGACCAACTCCTCAAAGTTAAGTGAGCCACAATGACTAATTCGCTAGCTCGGCGAACGGTCAAGCAGACAACGAATGTACCGCTTCTAAATGCCGCAGAGATTATCGTTCGCCCAATTTGTGATCGCAATAGTTGCCGATGGTACTACTTAAAGAAAACGCAAAAATCAGTTTTTCCCCTATTCAAGAAAGTTCTTAACAAGCCCACAGATGCTCAAATGAAATCGTTGAAGTCGACATCGGCGCAACATTCGCCAGATTTGACAACGCTGTGTCGTGGTTCCGCGTGCCAAACGTGCGGATGAGCACAAAGTTATCGTGGATCAAATCGCTGATCAAAGTGCAATCAAACAACGGTTGAGTAGCGAAAAGCGACCGTCCAAAGAAGAAAAGCCCGGCTGTTTTGCGAAAGCCGGGCTTCTCAGTTGTGTGAATCGCTGCTCTTATTTTTCGAAAGAGAATTCTTTCACAACGGCTTGTTCGCGTGCGGCACCTACGACGGCGGCGTCGAGGGTGTCGTCGAGATTCACCGACAAACGCTTCATTTCATTGGCAACGTACGTGGCGCGCAGCTTACTGAGTTTTGTGATCTCTGCCTGAATGGCTTTGCGCTGCGCGATCTTGTCGGCGATGTACTTCTTTCGCTCTTCGACCGACATTTTGCGGAGGGCTTCGGGCAACTGGTCTTCCTTCAAATCTTCCAATTTGACGCGCTTGTGGGTGATTGCGTCGCATAGATCCCAACCGGCGTTGTTGTACAAATGAGACGCTTTGAATTGGATGCGCGAGTTGTTCGCGATGGGGTTCGACTTGGCCGCGTTGCCGTCTTGTGCGACCTGGCGTTGCACGGATTCCATGCGTTTCTTGTCCGATCCGTATGCAACGTAGGTTGTGTTAAGGCGGACGTTCAACTTGGCCAACTCGTTGTCCTGCGGTGCGACCACGTTGGGCACTTTGCGATTCTGGTCGATGTTCGAGAACGAACCGTCGGCCAGCTTGGATGCTTCGAGCCACATGTTGGCCACGCCTTCTTGCTTTGCACCGCAATAGATCGTGCTGACCGTGATGCCTTTGTTCGCGGCGGTTTTGCAGGCAGCGCGGTAATCAACCGGCCCCTGAGTGAATTCTTCGTTGCCCGCGATGAAGATACATTTCAAATCTTTGTGCGACTCGCTCCACTTCAATTTGGAGGCTGCCTTGTCGATCGCTTGGCCGCAGAATTCGGCCGATCCGCCGGTCACCAATTTGAATAACTCTTCGGACACTTTGTCCAAGTTGTCGGTCATTGGGACAATCTGGCGCATGAATCCATTCTTGGCGCCAAGGCTGGCGTGGCCATATTCGTACAACGCGACTTCCAGGACTGGTTGTTTGCCGTTTCGTTTGGCAGTCGTGAATTCATTAACGATGCTCCAAAGTTGCGTGCGGGCCTGGTTCAGCAAACCTTTCATACTGCCGCTGGTGTCCAGCAAAATGGCCATTTGAATTTTTGGTTTATCACCTTTGTCGACCGCTTTTTCGTCGGCGGCGTTTGCCCGACCAAATACCGCCAAGACCAGTAGCAAAGCGATTGCCTTCGTTGCTTTCATGAACATGATTGCACTCTCCGAATTGAGGTTTGAAAAGAACGCCCGACTTCTGGGCTGATTGTTAGACGCTTGTGTGATTTGTTTAGTTCGAACAATTGATATTTTTGCAAACATTTGAGGCCTGGCATGTAACAAACGGGTAAACAGAAGATGGTAGAGTCCGCTTTGCGGACCGAGAGAAGGTAACGGTTTGCACAGCGGACCCTACTTTTTTCGATAAAGCGTGGAAAATCCAATGGCAAATCCGTTAGGATGACTGCTATCAAGGCAGGGCCTTTGGAACACGCGAGGATCGTCATGGCTGCGACGCTTCGAGAGATCGACCCCGCCGAGGCTTGGAAGCCTGCGCCCAAGGCTGTATGGAACCACAAGTGGGCCGCACATCTTTTTCGCCGCGCTGCATTCGGCGTCCCGGCGATCGGCGTCTTTGCGACACGCACGAGTTGGGAGTCGCTTGACCAGGCAGTTGAAGCCGGTCGCGAAGCTTGTATCGATTTGTTGATGGACGGCGGACCAGGAACCGCGTACTTCGATGAACTGGCCGATGAAGATGGCGACAGCTTGATGCGCAGCGATGCCAAACTGTTTGACCTGCAGGGTTATTGGTTGAACCGCCTGCAATTCACACCGCATCCGTTACAGGAGCGGATGACTCTTTTCTGGCACAACCATTTCGCGACCAGCATCGTCAAAGTGGTCAAGCCACAGTTGATGCTCAAACAACAGATGTTACTGCGCAAACATGCGTTGGGTAGTTTTCGCGAGATGCTGGTCGGCATCGGCCGCGATTCCGCGATGTTGATCTGGCTCGACGCCAACGACAACGTCAAAGATGCGCCCAATGAAAACTACGCTCGCGAAGTGATGGAGTTGTTCAGCTTGGGTGAGGGCAGTTACACCGAACAAGACATTCGCGAAGCCGCCCGCGCATTTTCCGGCTGGGGCACCAAGCGAGACGAGTTTGCCTTCACGACGACCAAACACGACGACACGGAAAAGACCGTGCTTGGCCAAAAGGGCAAATGGAACGGCGACGACGTGGCACGGATTCTGTTGGACCAACCGGCTGCCGCAAAACACCTCGTCCGCAAATTGTTTCGCGAGTTTGTCAGTGAACTGGAATCGCCGCCGGACGATTTGATCGAACCGCTGGCCAAACAGTTGCGCGATTCGGACTACGACATGAAGCCGCTCATGCGAACGATGCTGAGTTCGCGGTTGTTTTTTTCCGCCGCGGCCTATCGTCGTCGCGTCAAGAGCCCAGTGGAATACGTGCTTGGTTTGCTCAATTCGTTTTATGGAGTCTTGTCGTCCGTGACGATCGCGGAGTTGATGGATGGACTTGGGCAATCGCTATTTGCCCCACCGAACGTGAAAGGCTGGGACGGCGGCAAGACTTGGCTCAATTCCAGCACGCTGCTCGCGCGGCACAATCTCGCTTGGCAATTGGTTGGTGGCGAAGACGGTCGATTTAGCCGGCGGATGGATCCGGCCGCGCTGGTCCGGCAGGCGAAAAGAACAACTCAAGAAGAGCAAGTCGCCTTTCTTTTGGAATTGTTGCTGCAAGGCGAAGTCGATGAACTGGTTCAAGGGAAACTTGTAGCTTTTCTTGGCGACGGTCCGGAAAACGAATACAACCAGCGATTGCGAGAAGTGACGCACACAATCTTGCTCTTGCCCCGATATCAATTGGCCTAACGGGATTACACGACTCAGACTTCCGAAGTTTTGTTAAACTTCGGTAGTCTCAACGTAAAGGAATTGGAAATGTTAAACCGGCGAGATTTCGTAAAGAGCGGTATCGCGGGCTCGACGCTGCTGACATTTGGTTCGACGGCCCCCGGCTTTCTCGCGTCGACGGCACAGGCGGCGGTCGCCGGCGAAGATCAAATTCTCGTGGTCATTGAGCTAACGGGTGGCAACGACGGACTCAACACTGTGATTCCGTATGGCGATGACCTGTATTACAAAGCTCGGCCGAAACTTGGCATCCGGCCAACATCAGTGCTCAAATTCGACGACCACATCGGCCTGAACCCCGCACTGAGGCCGATGGAGAGTCTATTGAAAGAAGGCCGAGTGGCTGCCGTCCAAGGCGTCGGCTATCCCAACCCAAATCGTTCGCATTTCGAATCGATGGACATTTGGCACTCGGCCGATCCGACTCGCAAAACCAAAAACGGCTGGCTCGGACGCAGCATGAACATGCTCAAAATGCCTGAGGGCCATGTGCCGGCGTTTCACATCTCGAAACAAAAACTGCCGCTGGCGATGGAAGGCTCGGGTGCGGGCGTTCCGACGCTTCATCCGAACAAGAAGTTCGACATTCAATTGGCTGGCGATCCAGCGGCCTACCAAGACAAGAAGAGTCAAGGAACAGATCGTCTCCAACCAGAAGTGGATCGTGAAAATGAGAAATACAAAAAGCGAAAGCAACTGATCGATGAGTTGTCTGGACTAGGCGAAGAGGACGTCAACGAGATGTTCCAGTTTGTCCGGCGCACGTCGGTCAGCACGCTCTCGTCGATCGACCAACTGCGCGAGATCCTCAAAAAGGACTTTCGCAAGCCGCAGGGTCTCGCGATCTATGAGAACAATCAATACGTCTACAAGCGCGAAGGGTTGTATTACGAAATGCAACTGGTCGCGCAAATGATCAAAGCGGGCTTTGGCACGCGGGTCTACTATCTGGCGATCGACGGCTTCGACACGCACAGCAACCAGCTTACTGCCCACGCACAATTACTTTCACAACTGGCCGTGGCCATTCAACAATTCGATGCCGTGCTTCGACAAGCGGGCCAGCGAGACCGTGTGTTGCTGATGACCTTTTCGGAATTCGGCCGCCGCGTCAAAGAAAACGGCGGCGGCACGGACCACGGCGCCGGTTCATCCATGTTCGTCATCGGCAAAGGCGTCAAAGGCGGCGCGGTTGGCGAGCATCCAAATCTCGAAAAAGACAAATTGAACAACGGCGACCTTGGTTTTCACACCGACTTCCGCCAGGTCTACGCCACGATTCTCGACAAGTGGCTGGGATGTGACAGCCGCCGTGTGTTGGGCGGCAAGTTTGAGCATGTTGATCTGTTTGCGTAGTTTGCCAAGCAAATCTCATCGGACACAATGAAGTAGATGCCCGACTGGGAAAAAATCATCGCCCGACAACACGCCGCAGCTCACTCGAACGACGAGTACGAGCTTGTAACCGGTGACCGTGCCGCTGCGTCTGAGATCGCAAGAAGAGGCGATCAACTTGGGCTTATCTTCCCAGAAGAATTCGTCAGCCTTTACGAAACATACAACGGAGTCGGGATCGGCAGCGGTGACGACGTGTGGTGGGTACTTCATCCGCTGGATCAGCTTTCGCAATTCGGAAAGTCTGTTTGCAGTTTTTTTGACGAAACTCACCCCGAAGAGGCGGATCTCTTCTATCCCTTTCTGGATTTTGGCAACGGCGACGCGATCGGCTACCTTTCCGATGAATCCGGCAATGTGATGCCGGGACTGTATGTATTCTCCCATGAGTCCGTTAGATTTGACGAGGATCAAGAATCGGAGGAGTTTTTGTCGCTTATCCCTGTGTCAATCGAAGACTTCTTTGATTCGATATAGCTTGGCCTGGTTCGCAAGATAGCAATCGCACGAACACGCAGCGAGCAGTCGGTGTGAATCGCAGTGGAAGCCGCGTGAGGCCCGTCTAATACCGACAGCCGTTTGCATCGCAGTTGCTGATTTTCCATGCCGCGCCTGCGCCAACGGGCGTGGCGTTGAGATTCGATACTCCTCTAGTTGGCGACAATCTTTGCTGCTACGCTCCTACGCAACATGAAGCGTTCTTTCGCCTGGTTGACCAGGTATTTGCCGCGCATCTTTGACCTACTTGCCCCGCCGATGAATTCAACTGCCCTGGCTGTCGATCTTGAGCCGAACGAGACGGAGAAGCGATATCGCTATTTCCCCGGCTGGACGATGGTCGGTATTGCGGCTGCTGCTCAGTTTATGTCCGCGCCTGGGCAGTCGTATTCGGTGGCCGCTTTCAAAGAGCCGATGCGAGCGTCGTTGGGAATCTCCGAGACGAATTATTCGCTGGCCTACGCTTTTGCAACCATCGTGAGTGGGGTGCTACTGCCGTTCGTCGGCCGTGCGATTGATCGGCATGGAGCCCGGAGGATGTTGCCGGCCATCGCGTTCTTGTTGGGTTTGGCTTGTCTGGGCATGTCGCGCGTATCGGGGCTGGGAAGTTTGTACGTCGGATTCAGTTTTGTGCGGTCGTTGGGACAAGGGGCGCTTTCGCTCGTCGCGGCCTGGATGGTGGGCGAGTGGTTCGCGCGGCGTCGTGGATTTGCGACGGCAGTTTCGGGATTGGGCGGCAGCTTGTCGGTGATGAGCATCCCGTTATTGAACGCTTATCTGATCCTGCATTATGACTGGCAAACAGGATGGGGCATTTTGGCGCTTGCGGTGTGGGGCGTACTGTTGCTGCCCAGTTTGTTTTTTGTCCGTGATCGCCCCGAAGACATTGGGTTGTTGCCAGACGGCGACGAGATTGCCCGCGAGCACATTGCATCAACATCCGATGAACCTTGCAAATCGAATGATGATGGAGAAAACGACGACTGGACGGTTTCCAATGTGCTTCGCGATGCGACATTTTGGAAACTGTTGGCGGTGCCAGCGACCAGCGGCATGGTGGGTACCGGGCTGATCTTTCACGCAGTGTCTTTGCTTGGTAGTCGTGGAGTCCCGGCGGGCTGGGCCCTGGCGTTGATTTCGTTTCAAGCAATCGTGGCAACGTGCGTTGCGTTGGTTGCTGGTTGGTTGACCGATCGATGTCAAGCGAGGTATCTGCTGTCGGCCGCGATGTTGATGTTGGCATCTGCCGGTGCGATTGTGCTGGTGATGCCTTTTCCGTTGATTGCAATTCTCTACGCAACGATCCTTGGCCTGCATGGCAGCATCCTTCGCAGCACGGGAATGGTCGTCTGGATGAACTACTATGGCCGCGAACATCAAGGGACCATCCGTGGGATCGCGATGGCTGTGATGATCTTCGCGGCGGCGGCGGGTCCGTTGCCTCTCGCATTGTCGATCGATTGGTTTGGCACGTATGATATCGCGCTCTACGCGTTCATCGCGATTCCGGTCGTGGCGTCCGCTCTTGTATGGACGGCTGCGCCGCCGCGTCATCAACCAAACTCTTAGATTTGATGAGGGGCTTTCTTCGTTGGCCAGGATTGCAACAATAAAGAATGCAACAGTTTAGCCAAATGGTAGCCGAAGTCGTGAGACTTCGGTCGTTTGCGTAGTTTACCGCCCAGACTTCCCGAATTCTCACGAATCCGGCTACGAAGAGCGCGCCACCATTTGGGTAAAGTATTACTAAAGAATGCATTTGGTTCTTTCTTGCGACATTGAGTTGGAATGATTGCAGACATCGGATCCTGGTTTATGCAAGTCGTTGGCGGCGGAGTGACTCAAACTCTGTGGCTACTTGTCTGTATCGCATTGCCATTTGGATTGTTGGCTTGGTTGCTACACTGGCTTGAGCGGCAGATTCAATTGCCACTTGTTCGCCGTTTCGGATGGGGGAGTATTCTGTGGACGGGCTGGTTGGGAACGCCGGTGCATGAGTTGAGCCACGCCGCAATGTGCATTGTGTTTCGGCATCGCATCAACGAAATGGCGCTGTTTCGTCCCGACAAAAACAATGGTCGCTTGGGCTATGTCAAACACTCGTTCAATCGTGAAAACTATTATCAGGTGATCGGCAATTTCTTCATCGGACTGGCACCGCTGGTCGGCGGGACCATCCTTCTGTTTTTGTTGTTGTGGCTGTTCTATCCAGCGGCCGCACAGCAAGCCTTTGTTGCGAATGGCATGAGCGAAGCGATCGCCGGCGGCAAGATCTTCGAAGCGCTGTCGACGTTCGGCAAACTTACTTTCGGTGTGTTGTCGCACGCGGTCACGGGCGCGAATGTGTTGTCGCTTCGGTTTTGGCTGTTTTTGTACCTGGTGCTGTGCGTGGGCAGCCACATGGCACCCAGCCTGGATGATTATCGTGGCGCGATGTGGGGAGCGTGGCTGGTTCTGGTGATGCTGTTTCTGACTAGCGTTGCGTTTCTTGCGTTTGGTGGTGAGGGGGGTGTGGTCGCGCGAATTGCTCCGTTGTTTGGTCCGGCACTCGCAATGTTTTCGCTCTGTGCGGTGTTGTGTGGGCTCTCTGCGATTGTGGTGCTGCTGTTTACTTCGGCGTGGGATCTGGTCTTTGGCGAGCCGCGCCCGGTGACGTAACTAGCTTTGAACAGCGGCCTTACACTCACCACAATTGTCTGAGAGTAGGGTGTGTGTAACGCACAATATAGCGTACTCTGGTGCATTCCATGCACCCTACTGAGCGCTCTGTCGCCGGGCGTCGATGTATTTGGTAGGAGATGTTTTGATTGACGACCGCCGCGCTGATCTCCTACAATACGTGTTGCGGGTGGCTGACCCCATTTTTGGTGAGTTCTTCACTTCAACCACCTTCAGGAACAGAGAACGAGAGAGCCATGAAATTCAAATCTCACTTCACGCGCTGGGCGGTCGTCGGCGTATTCTTGTTCGCGACGAACCATGTCTTTGCACAAGGCTACGGGCGCGGCTATCACAACAACGGTCGTGGCGGTTTCGGCGGCGGCGGAACGGCAACCGGCTGGCACCACGCTGGCGGATTCGGTCCAGGTAATCCTGGCAACTTGGGCCTGGTTGTTCGACAGACTGATGAAGTCCATCAACAGGTCGGTACTTTGCTCGATCAGTTGCGTAGATTGCAGGGAACGTCCGTTGTCACCAGCGTGCCATTTCAAACGTTGAATGACAACTATTTTGAACGGATCGGCCTCAACTTTGGCTTTAGTCTCCGCGGCGGCGGCAACATTGTCGGACTCGATCCCTTCGGCAACCCAACGCCGAATGGCAACATCGACTTTCGACAAGGAAGCTTTGGATCTGCGGTTCCGCAATTCGGTGGCTTTGATGCGGCGACACAGGCGACCACCGGTTTTTCAATTGGCAAGGGCGGCAATTTCTTTGACTTCGGCATTGCCCTGGCTCAGGGAAACACGCGCAGCAATGTGACGCAGGCGCCGGTCGTGAATGGGATGGACGGATTCCCCGCGTCGGTATCTGACACCAGTGTTCGACCTTTCGTCACCAGCGTGATCCCAGTCGTTGGCGGCATGCGATCGCCCGTGCCGAATTGGCCCCCAGTACACAACACCACGATCAGTCCATTGCAGCACACAATTCAACAGTATTATCAGCAGCAAGCCATGCGCAAGGGTGCCACCGTCAAACCAAGGCATGATCCCGTGGCGGCAGCAGCTTTTCGCGCAAACGCAGCCATGGCGCCGGAAGACAAAATTGCATTGAAACTGGCCGAATCACGCAGCAGCAGCGCCGGCCACGGCGATCTCAGTGTCGCCGAAATCAAACGCCGCAAAGCAGCGTTGGACGGAGCAAAAAACGCCGTTGAACAACAAGAAGTTCTAGCAACCATCGCCCAAGCCCAACGCGCCGAAGCGGCCGGGAAACTGGGTGCGGCGAGAATCTATTACCAGCAGGCCGCCCGCCAAGCCAAAGGTGAGTTGCAACAGGAACTCTTGGACAAGCTTGAGTCGCTGAAGAAGAAGTAAGGGCCACTCACGACTTTTAAGTAAGACTTTTGCAGCACCGTCAACAAAAGGTCTGATAGCGGCTTAACGTTACTTTTGACCGATGCAGTATAAGAACTTGTCGCTCCGCAACAGCAATCGTCCGTTGCTGACCACCGGCGAGCCGTTGAAGATGCTGCGGTCGTCGGCGATCTGATTGTGGGCCAACTGTTTGAACTCCGGACCGGCTTCGAGAACAAACGCGCCTTCCTCGCGTGAAACGAAATAGATTTTTCCGTCTGCGGCCAGCGGCGAAGCGTAAAGGCGATTGATGCCGCCGCCGTCTTTCTTCTGCAAACGTTTTTGGTAAATGATGCTGCCGTCCTTTGCATCGACGCAACTCACAATTCCGCCCTCGGATCGGACGCTGAAAATGTAACCGCCCGAAAACACTGGTGAGGGGACGTTTGAAATCACTTTGGGCCGCGTCCACTGGCGGTGCGAGTTGGTCACGTCGCCGCTGCCACCCGGTTTGATGGCCGACATCGGACCGCTGTATCCGTGAATCGCGTAGATCATCCCGCCGTGAACGATCGGAGTCGGACAGATGTAGCGCGGCGGCGTGCTGCCTTGGCATTGCCACAGCTCATTGCCACTCCTGGCGTCGAATGCCTTCACGTGCGTTTTCATGTCGATGATGATTTCTTTGCGGCTGCCCGTGTCGACAACGACCGGCGAACCCCACGAATCGTCGACGCCGCGAGCTTGCCAGACTTCGCCACCGGTCTTCTTGTCGAGCCCGCGCAACGTGCGGCTTTCGACACTCGCGTTGACGATCAGCAAGTCGCCAACCAACACGGGCGACGATCCCGTTCCGAAACCGTTGGTCCCCTTGCCAAGCTCGACATCCCACAACTTCTTGCCATTCATGTCAAATGCGTACGCGCCGGAACTGCCGTAGAAGCAGTAGATCCGCTCGCCATCGCAAACCGGCGTGCTCGACGCGTAGCCGTGCAAGCCGACGTAACTTCGGTAGGGCTGCACACCAGCTCGCGACGCTGTGGGCGTGTCCCACGGAATCTGTCCGCTGTCTCGGTCCAGGCAAACCAAGTGACGTTTGAGGTTGCTCTGGTCGCCGGGCGAATCCTGGCTCAGTCCAAATCCGCTGTAGCAAGTCAAGTAGATCCGATCGCCAAAGGTGATCGGACTCGACGCGCCGAAGCCGGGTAGCGGCGTTTTCCAAATGATGTTTTCACTCGCACTCCAGGTCGTGGGCAACCCTTTGGCGGTGGAAGTGCCGAAAGCGTCGCCTCGAAACTGAGTCTCGCCACCCGACGCCGTCGCCGATCCGCCGGCCAGTTTTTGTTTGATATAGACTTGGTCCGCCTGCGAAAACAACGAGATCGGCACCGTGAACTTCTTGCCGTCCGAGCGTTCGATCGTCACTTTGTCACCCTCGCCACTCAAAACTTTCGCCCGGATCGTACGACCTTCGTTATCTTTGAATGCACGATATCCGTCCGCTGGCTGTGCCGAGCAGCTAGTTGCAACAACCAATATCGCGACGCAAATCGTAGCATAGGCTGCCAGCCTGTTTTCCTTGGGATTTCTGACAGCCAAGCCGGCTGTGTTACGAGTTTTCAGACATCGGCGAACGTTTGGACGTTTCATCATTCGGATTTCTTTCGTCATTCGGGATATTGTCGTTCGTCATTTGGACCGAAACGGTTTGCTCTTCACAATGTCGTGAATCAGTCCCCGCAAAGTCTCGCCGTTGTGGCTCATGTTCATCGCCAGTGTGTCGATCCAATCGTTGTCGGTGAAACTCATTTCACGACCCAGCGCGCTGCCGTTGTTATCGAAGCCGTCAGGCCGTGAATCTTTCGGAAACACAGTCGTCCAGGTACGGAATTCATCCGCAGACTTTGCGTTGTTGGGCGACAGAATTAGCAGGCAAAAAAGAAACAGCCACGCTCGACAGATCCCATTGCGGATTGACTGGGAATGCATCTTGTGGTCCTAAGCGGGTCATGAACGGCACCAACCACAGAAACTACGTGATAACTATCTTAACTCATAACCATAACGACCTGGTGAGGCTCTGGCGTAGCTGCACTCACCAGAGTGCGGAGAGGAACTTCCGCAGCGGTCCGCGTTCTGTCCAACTAGTCTGCCGATGGATCGCCCGGACGGTCCGCTTCGTCACCATCCCCGCCGTTGTTGAGAGCTTCATCGTCCGCTTCGGCTTCGTTCGCTGCAATATCCGCGGCACCGAATGTTCGTTTGCCAAAGACACGTTCACGGTACAGCACCAATCCGTGGGCTGCGTGATAGAGGGCACCACATTCCAGCGGGTCGTTTTGCGTTTTCTCGAACAGATCGCAGAGATTCAAAACCGCACGTTTCACCCACGGCTGTTTTAATTCCTCATCGCTCAACGCCAAGGTGAGAAACTCCAGCACATGGCCGGTTGTGCCGAGGTTTTGGGCCAAGTCGGGCGTGCGACCAGGGCGGATCAAATAGCTGCTGGAAAACGAGCCGTCTTCATTCTGGTACTTCCGTGCATTCTCGACCGCGAGCTTGATGCGCTCGTCGGCCGTCTTCCAAACGCGCTGGACTTTGCCGCCACGATCCACATGCTGCTGCAAGGCCATCGTCATCCCGATCAACCGATGCGTGCCGCCACAGGCGCCGTTGCCAACCGGATGTTCGGCTTCGATTTCAACCAGCCGCTCGATACTCCATTTGCCCTTGTTGCGATCTTCCCATTCGGCGTCGCTGTTCAGGTACATGCTCAGACCGATCAGCGTCCAACTAAACTCGCGCTGCTCGTTGCGATGCACGTCGAGCATGATTTGACGAAGGATGTGCTCCATCGAGTAAGGCGTTTCCGTACCGACTTGAATCTCTTGGTCGGGAGGTAAATCGCACTGAGACAAAACGGCGAACCACTGATCGGAGTGGCCTTGCCCGATTTTGCTGCCCAAAGCGAGCGTTGCCCGCAGGCCGTGTTGATTTACCTCGCCCTCCTCGTCGTAAATCTTATCGCCCTTTTGGACGTCCCAGCCTTTCATCTGGCCACCTTCCAGGACGTGATCCACGGCCGACTTCATTTCGCCGTTGTGTTCGACCAAAAACTCTCGCTTGTAAGCCAAGGCGCCGTGCAGGATCTGCCACGCACCATGGTCACTGGTGTTGAGCCGCCGGTCGAACGTGAATTCCAGAACCTCATCCAGCCGATCGCGGAACTCGTCGTTCGACGGCAAGCCCTTAGGATCGTTTAACGCTTCGATGTTCGCGCCAGCATCGCCGCCACATCCGCCGATCATCGAGACACCCGCGAGCAGTCCGGACAATAGCATCATGCACAGGGCGATGGGGACGATGCGAAGTGAATGAGGTTGACTGGCCATATGAAAAAACTCCCAGTAGCCGAAGTCGCCAAGACTTCGGAGATTCACTCGAGACGTCCGAAGTCTTGGCGACTTCGGCTACAAAATTCAACGCGCCGTGATGAATATCATCGAACCTTGTGGCAACCGAATATGAATCTAACATTCTGGGTGGCAAGCTGAAAGGACTACGACAACGGCGCAAAAAAGGAGGATTATTCGGGATTCTGATGTGGCCGGTTGATTACACTGATTTCGTGCCCTTAAAATGCGTGTTTCCCAACAGGCGGCATTCCACCGTTCGCTCTTATAAAATAGCACTTTTTGCACCATTCACGCGAGGATCATTTCGAATGTCAACGATCAAGTCCGGTATCATCGGCACGGGGTTTATTGGGCCGGCACACGTCGAAGCAGCCCGCCGTTTGGGTAACGTCGAGTTTGTGGCTGTCGCCGAATATTCGGATGAAGTCGCCGCCGCAAAAGCCAAAGAGCTTGGCATCCCCCGCAGCTACGGCGATTATCGCAAGTTGCTGGAAGACGGCGAAGTTCAAGTCGTCCACAATTGTACGCCCAACCATCTGCACCATCAGGTCAACAAAGACATTCTTGCCGCGGGCAAACACGTGATCAGCGAAAAGCCGCTAGCGATGACTTCGGCCGAGAGCCGCGAATTGGTGCAACTTGCCAACGACTCAGGTTTGATTCACGCAGTCGATTTCAACTATCGCTACTATCCGCTGGTCCAACATGCACGTGCCATGGTCAAGGCTGGTGAAGTGGGCGATGTGTTCGCGATTCATGGTTCGTATTTGCAGGACTGGTTGTATTTGGCAACGGACTGGAACTGGCGGCTACAACCCGAAATGTCGGGCGAAAGCCGAGCGATCGCTGACATTGGCAGCCATTGGTGTGACTTGTTGCAATTCATCACGGGCACGACGATCACGCGTGTGATGGCCGATCTGCGGACTGTTCACAAGACCCGCATGAAGCCCAAGAAAGAGGACGAGACATACGCCGGCAAAGAATTAGAGCCCAGCGACTATGATCCGCAACAGATCAATACGGAAGACTACGGCTCGGTGTTGATCGAGTTGTCGAACGGCGCCCATGGCGTGTTTACCGTGAGCCAAGTGTCGGCCGGTCGCAAGAATCGATTGTCCTTCGAAATTGATGGTTCAAAGTGTGCACTGGCCTGGGACCAGGAACGGCCGAACGAAATGTGGATTGGCTACCGTGAAAAGTCCAACGAAGTGTTGATGAAAGACCCGTCGCTGTTGCACGAATCGGCTCGTGAATACGCCCATTATCCAGGTGGTCATCCGGAAGCGTATCCCGATGGTCCAAAGAATTTGTTCCGCAACGTGTATCGCGCGGTCGAAGCCGGTGGCGGAATGCCGTCCCATCCCGACTGGAGCACGTTCGAAGACGGCCACAAAGAAATGGCCATCTGCGATGCGGTCCTGGCAAGCAACAAAGCAAAGAGTTGGGTGGATGTGAATTATTAGCTCAATGACTTTGGTTTGTGGGTGGCTAGGGTCGAGTCTTCGAGCCCAGCCACCAAACTCAAATCAATAAGACACGGGAGATTTCCAAATGCCAAACGAAACCTGCAACGTCGCGCTCGTCGGCACCAAGTTCATGGGGCGCGCCCATTCGAACGCCTATCTGAAAGCCGATAAGTTCTTCGACTTACCGACGAAGCCCGTGATGCACACACTCATCGCGCGCAACGAAGCCGAACTCAAAGCGTTCGCGGATCGATGGGGTTGGCAAAGCCACAGCACCGACTGGCGAGCCGTTTTCGCCAATCCAGAAATCGATCTGGTCGACGTCACAACTCCAAACAACGCCCACGCCGAGTTGTCGATCGCTGCCTTGGAAGCCGGCAAAAACGTCGCTTGCGAAAAGCCGCTGGCCAACACGCTGGACGACGCTCGCCAGATGGTCGAAGCCGCGGAGAAGGCATCGGGCAAGACATTTGTTTGGTATAACTACCGCCGCTGTCCCGCCGTGGCTCTGGCTCATCAATTGTGCCAGCAAGGCAAACTCGGACGCATCTATCAAATTCGTGGCTGTTATCTGCAAGATTGGGCGGGGCCCGATACTCCGTTGATGTGGCGGTTCGAAGGCGATGTGGCCGGCAGTGGTTCGCTGGGCGATTTGTGTGCTCACACGATCGACACCGCGCGATTTATCACCGGCGATGAAGTTGGCGAAATTGTCGGTGCGACAATGGAAACCGTGATCAAAGAACGCGTCATCCTGGAAGGTGGTGGCGGTGAGATTTCCGGTCGAGGTGCCGAAATCAGCCAGCAAAAAGGTGCCAGCACGGTCGACGACATCGTGTTGTTCGTCGCGC
This sequence comes from uncultured Pirellulaceae bacterium, assembly GCA_964343305.1. GTDB lineage: Bacteria > Planctomycetota > Planctomycetia > Pirellulales > Pirellulaceae > CAYFJO01. The sequence goes on from CAYFJO010000030.1 coordinate 27,767, forward strand.
GGATGGAAAGCGGCGCATTGGCAACCTTCGAAGCAACTCGCTTGTCTACCGGCTACAAAAATGCCAACCGGCTCGAAATCCACGGCGACAAAGGCGCGATTCGTTTCAACTTCGAGCGCATGAACGAACTCGATTGGTACGACGCAACTTTGCCAGAAGAACTGCAAGGCTGGTCGACCATCAACGTTACCAACGGCAATGCCAATCATCCGTACGCGGCCGCATGGTGGCCTGTCGCGCATGTGCTTGGTTATGAACACAGTTTTATCAACCAGGCCGCCGATATTGTGACAGTGTTGGATGGTGGTCAGCCAGTTGTTCCTTTGCCCGATTTTTCGGACGCCTACAAAGTGCAACGTGTGTTGGAAGCAGTCGTCCAATCCGACAAAAATCGATCGCCCATTAGTCTGAGCGAGATTCAGTAGATCACGCAAAAGATGCCCCACCGATGGGGTTCCGTCGACTGTAATTGCCCCAGGTTTCAGTTGCGACGCAAATCTTCCGCCCGTACAATGGCACTTCAGGGGAATTGATAATCTAAAGAGCGTTCCAGTTTGGAACAGAAGGAGTTGTCGTTATGTCAAAGCTCGTGAAAACGTCGTCACTTGCCGTGCTGAGTATTGGCCTGGCAGTCGGGTTGTTGGTCGGCGTCGGCATGATGATCGGCACCTATGTGACGATGAATCAGGTCAATCATGACCAAAACAGCGAAATTCAAATCCCAGAACATCTGCTGCACGCTTCCTCGGCAACGACTGGCAAGTCGATGGCTATGGCGACAGGTCCCATTTATGAAGAAGCCGAAGGTATATTTGTCCTGGACTTTTTGACCGGCCAGCTTTACTGCTGGGTCCCCAATCCACGAGGATTAGCCGATGGTTATCAGGCGGTTTACAAAACCAACGTAATCGATGCCTTGGGAGTCGAAAAGGGAAAGACACCGGACTATATCCTCACTACTGGGCTCATTCAAACCGTGGGACGAGGTGCCGGTGCTGCTCCAGCCAACTGTGTTTGTTATGTCGCTGATTGCAACACCGGCCGCGTCGCAATGTATACGTTGGCTTTCAACAAGGCGATGGCCAAAGCGAATCGACCGCAGGCTGGTGAATTGATCCTCATGGGTGTCGCACCGGCTCGACCGGAAGTGGAACAAGAGCAATAGTCGCTTGAAGCGAAGACTTCCGAAGTTTTCCTAAGCTTCGGAAGTCTGGAAGTCTGAAATTGGTAGTCCTCTCGAAGCCCGGCTTTTCCAAAAAGTCGGGCTTCTTGTCATAGTACACAGCTATTCCTAGAATGGCGTGAAATGAAGATTCTTTTCAACGGCCAGCCGCGCGAGACGGAAGACGACATCACCGTCGCTCAACTGCTGCGGCAGTTGGACCTCACGCCTCGCCACGTTGCGGTTGAAGTGAATCTGGAAGTCGTACCACGCACGCAGCACGATCAACACAGCCTACGCGATGGTGATCGTCTGGAGATCGTCACTTTGGTCGGAGGAGGATAACCACGGATGGCTACGGATTTGAATGTCGACGGGTCGTTTCAACTTGGCGACCACCTGCTGACAAGTCGCTTGATCGTCGGCAGCGGCCGGTATGACAACTTTGAGGTCATGCAAGATGCGTTCGATCTGTCCGGTGCGCGTTGCGTGACGGTCGCGGTTCGTCGCGAGCGGTTGTACGACGGCGATGGCAAAAATATCCTGGATTACATCGACCTCGATCGCTACATTTTGCTGCCCAACACGGCGGGCTGTTACACGGTCGAAGATGCGCTGCGAACGGCACGCCTCGGTCGTGAAATCTTACTCGGGTTGGAGAACCCCGGAGCCAACTGGGTCAAACTCGAAGTGCTCGGCGACAGCAAGACGCTATTGCCCGACCCGATCGCTACACTCGAAGCCACGGAGCAACTCGTCGCCGAGGGCTTTCAAGTGCTTTGCTATTCCAACGACGACCCCATCATCGCGCGACGCCTAAAAGAAGCTGGTGCAACAAGCGTCATGCCGGCCGGCAGTCCCATCGGTTCGGGGCAAGGCATCTTGAATCCCAACAGCATCCACATCTGCCTCGAGTACTTGAAACACGATGACCCCGACTATCCCGTCATCGTCGACGCGGGCGTTGGAACGGCAAGCGACGTGGCGATGGCGATGGAGTTGGGAGTCGACGGCGTGTTGTTGAACACCGGTATTGCTCACGCCAAAGATCCGCTGAACATGGCCCGCGCGATGAAGGCGGCGGTGGAAGCCGGTCGTTTGGCCTATCTTGCCGGTCGAATTCCAAAACGGCTCTACGCAACCGCGAGCAGTCCGGAAGATGGTGTGATCACGTTTAAGCCTCGTTAGCGAGTGGCACACGCCATCGCAAATGTGCGCTACTCAGATTCGTACGCCGCAATTGTTCGATTGCATTGAGCGCTACCAGTGGTGACCCTACTGCCATCTTCTTGAATCTTGTAATAGATGATCAGATCGATGGACGGATGCTTCCTAAGCGTTCGAAAGCCTACGTTTTCCCGATCCAATCTATCGTTATCCTCCAGGATCAGCACTTTGAGTCGACGCAGCTTCATCAAGTGCATCAAACCATCAATCGTCACGCCCGTTTGCTCTAGCCGCAGAACATCGCATTCCTTCGGCACATGTGCGAGCAAATCATCTGTGACACCGGGACCGACCAGATTAACGCAAAGCGGCGACAATCCATTCGGCTCATAGTTGCCAGGTAGTCCGTTCCCTTTTTCGCCGGTTTCCGCGGCACGAGCGCGAAGGTCGCGATAGTCTAGGATCGGCCCTACCATGAAATTAACAGGGCCAGTTCGATTGTGCGAAAGTTGACGAAGATGAAGCAACACTTGAAGCTCCCGCACGGCCGTATCGGTGACTCCCGTATTCTCAAAATCGACCTGGGACAGATGATAGAGAGAGCAACGATCAAGATTGAGTAGCCCTTGGTTTGTCAGAGGAGAATTTTGGATCTTGATTCGCCTCAAATACCCACAAAACTGCAAATGCTTCAGTCCATCATCCGTGACCGATGTCCCGATTAATTTCAGCGATCCTACACCGGGAGCGACCTTGTGCAGACGGCTCAAATGAAAATCGTTCACATTCGATCCTTCTAACGTGATGTTCGAAAATCGCTCGTCCGTACGCACGGAAAATGTTGAGTCGGGATAATTGACTTTCCCAGCAAGCAGCCTCGTTAGGCTCCTGTGTGCGGCTTTGCTGCGACGTTCCGATTCGCGACGCCGGTCGGCCGCCTGTTCTTCGCGACGCTTATCGACGTTCGGTTTTTGGTTCTCCATGAGAAACACCACCGCCGAGATCGGATCGTATTGCAACAAAACGTAGACAGAAATCACGCAGCCAGTCACCGACAGCATGACTGGCGTCCAATATGGTCGCGCGGTTGTGTCGTTCTCTTGTACCCCGTCCAACTCGAACAACGGACGCATCACGTAGTAAAGCATGGTCAATGGCGGCCAAAAAAGTCCGATGCCCATGATGATGAGCGACAATGGCAAACTATACGGTCGTTGAATCCACCCGCTGATCAAACTCCATGACACAGCCACAACAAGAACGATCAACAGCGTCGTCCAAAACCACTGCCGCTCTGAATTGGGCTGCCAAATTCGAACCAGCGTGCAAACTAACAAAGCCGTCCAAGGTCCGGTAACAAACAGTACTGCTGAAAGAACAAGAAATGGATGAAGACCCGTTCCGCGTGTAACTCCTGCAATAATTGCGGCAACGGTGACAAACACCATCAACGAAAACAGATTAAACCGGCGAGACATCTTTCGTTGTCCTACATGATCGCGTCCGCCAACTGGGTAAAATCCGTGACCGTCACATCAGGCACGAATGGCGAATCTTCGTAAGGCAGATTCAATCGGTTGACAAATGCACCGCGCATGCCGCATGCCCGTGCTCCCATCACGTCGAACGAATTGGCCGAGACCATCAAACACTCGTGCGTCTCAAGCCCTCGAATGCGAGCCGCTCGTCGGTAAACGGACGGATGCGGTTTGAATGCGCCCATCGTGTCGACAGAAATCACATCGTCGAACTCCCATTTGATTCGGTTCGTGACCAAGTGTTCAAGAAACTTCCGGTTGCCGTTGGACAGCGCGACCAGTTGAAATCGCTGCCCGAGTCTCTCCAAAGCCGCAAGCACTTCAGGAAATGGAGACAGGTCATCCCAAGCGGTCATCAATTGATCCGCTTCACTGTCACTCGCGTCGACATGATGAAGTGCTAGTGAATAAACCAGAGCCCGGCGTGCCGTTTCCAGATAGCCGCTGTGCCCCAGCATGACGATCGTGTCCTGATACTGCTCGATCCGTTGACGGGCTCGCCACGAAGCCCAAAACGTCTCAGCCGCGACATTTGAGGACTTGGATTGCAGAAACTTTGCGATTGGCGGTGTCAAACTACCGGCCAAATCAAGAACGGTCCCGAACAAATCAAACGTCAATGCTTTGGCCCGCTGAATTACATCGTTTGGCATCTTGGAAGGCGCTCCTTGGATCGGTCTACTGAAATGTTCATGAATCACTTTATACTTCGTGAAGCTCAGTAGCTGAAGTCGTAAGACTTCAGTTTGATCCCAAACTCGTAATCCCGAATTCTTACGAATCCGGCTACAAGAATGAACGCAGTCAAAATCATTTCGCAAAAACGTGACGGCAAGGTGCTTGCGCGTGAGGAAGTTGCTGCATTCATCTCGGCGTACGCCCAGGGCGACATTCCTGACTATCAAATGTCCGCGTTGGCGATGGCCATCTATTTGAACGGAATGAACGAAGATGAAACTGCATCGCTGACCCAGGCCATGCTCGACAGCGGGACGCGGCTATCCTGGAGCACATTGACGCCCAAAGTTGACAAACATTCGACGGGCGGCATCGGCGACAAAGTTTCCATCATCCTTGCACCGCTGCTCGCTTGTTTTGAATTGCACGTCCCAATGATCTCGGGCCGCGGGCTCGGACCGACCGGTGGAACGCTGGACAAGTTGGAATCGATCCCTGGTTTTCGCACGGACCTTTCCATCGATGAGATCCAACAGACAACCGAGCAAATCGGGTGCGTGATCACGGGCGCGTCGAGCGAAATTGCGCCCGCTGACAAGAAGCTGTATGCGCTGCGCGACGTCACAGCAACGGTCGCATCGATCCCGTTGATTACCGCCAGCATCATGAGCAAAAAACTCGCAGAGAATCTGGATGCCTTGGTGCTCGACGTCAAATTCGGGTCCGGTGCGTTCATGAAGACTATGGACGAGGCACGCATGCTCGCACGGTCCTTGGTCGATACCGGAACACGGATGGGTGTGAAAACGCGCGCTTTGTTGACCGACATGAACCAGCCGTTGGGCCGGATGATCGGCAATGCGGTGGAAGTGGACGAGTCGATCGACGTACTCGAAGGCAAAGGACCACGGGATTTGCGAGACTTGACGCTTCAACTTGCCAGGGAGGCCGTTGTGCTTGTTGGACTTGCTTCGAGCGGTGATGAAGCTGCGACCTTGGTAGCGGAGAAACTAGATTCGGGCAGCGGGTTGAGAAAGCTTCGCGAGATGGTCACCGCACAAGGCGGCAACTTGGATACCGAGCGAGATGTTGCACCAACAAGTGAAGTCACGGCGCAGGAAGATGGCTACGTCGCTAAGATCAACACCGAGCGACTAGGCCAAGCAATCATCGAACTTGGTGGTGGCCGTCGAGTGGCCACGGACTCGATCGATCATCGCGTTGGCGTGGAAATGCTCGTGCGATTGGGCGATGAAGTGCAAGTTGGCCGACCCCTCGTGCGTGTTTTCGCCGATCGATCGCCGGCCGAACACGTCACAACTCAGATCCGGTCCGCGATTTCCATTCAACCCGACAAACCACAAACGAGTTCGCTAGTTCTCGAAAAACTGTGACTTGCTCGATCCAAGTGCGTCGGCCCATTGGACGTGATCAACACCGGGGCGATTCCCTCCAACGACTCGATAATCTCTTCGGGACACGACAGTCGAAGCACTGGAATTGCTGATTCCAACAGCCTTGCCAATTGCTGCTGATCTTGGAGACTGTGGGGAACGTCCAAGCGTGGTTGCCCGACGTACTCATCACAAACGCGTGTCGGCGAAATCAATTGATCCAGGCCGTTGACGACCAGACCATCGATTTTGCAAACCGATGCGGCATACCGAAGCAGGACAAGGTCCAGTGGTCCGCAACGAAGCGAGCCTTGCCAGGCGTTTGTAGCGTTCCCCTCGTCAGCCACTTTCGCGGCCATGCTGGAACGGTGCGTTGGAAAAGGCCCGGCACCGTGCCGCGTCGTATAGGCTCGCGTAATGCCCAGCACTTGGACGTCGGTGATCCCACTTTCGGCGGCCATCTCAAGCGCGTGTTGTGCCGTCACCGTGCTCCATGTTGTGTACGGATGAAAACCCTTCCACTCGTCGAGCAGCACGCCCTGCGAGCCTTCGAAAATGATCGTGTCGGATTCGGGCAACTCAGATTGCACGGTCAATTGCTCCGACGATCGGATGAGCAGGTCAGCTTCTTCCGCCGGCATGGTGTCATGCATGCGCGCGGCCAAGTCGCCATTGATCGATGACAATTCCTGCAAGTCTAACAGGCAGCGGTCTCGCAAGAGCGGCAGTTTTGAAACGAGCATCCGCGGATCTTTGAGGTCTTTGGCAACCACCGCATCCTGACCATGGCGAAGCCAATAACTGCGAGTTTCGCCGATGCCAAGTCCGCACGATCCATGACGATTCGCGCCTCGGGACAATTCACGAAGCCGATTCATGTACGAATGATAAACCGTCGAAACTAGACAGTCAGGATGTGCCCGCAACATCGTGAACGGTTTGACCACACCCAGCTTTCTCAAATGTTCGGCTTCGGGCAACAGGCTCGAAGGGCAGATGATCATACGAGGCCCAAGATACGTTGGCACGCCGGCCAACGTTCCCGCGCCGAACTGTGCGAACGTATGGCGGCGGCCGTCGGGCAACTGGACGTTATGGCCAGCTTGTGCTCCACCTGAGTAGCGGACCACAAGGTCTGCGTTTAACTGACGGCAAAGATAGTCGACCGTCGCGCCCTTTCCCTCGTCACCAAATCCAAGTCCAACGGTAATGATTGCTTTCATGTTTTGCTCCAAACCGCATCGGCGGCCTCCTGCCGCCGCTACGCGTGGGAAATCTCGGCGGCATGATGCCGCCGATACGAAGTCTAAAACTCGGCTAAGCTCGTTCCGTTGAGCCCTGCACCGGGCCGAGTCGCAGACAACGCCATCGTCACTGCCTTGGCTACGTTTCGCTTGACTCCGTTCTCGCTCAGGTCTGCCTGGATGTCGTCCAAGCCAATGGCATCTTCCGACAATCCAATCGTCGATGCGATTAACTCGCTAATCCCGGCCGGGTCTTCAAGCCGGAGAACATTTTGCCCTAACAACTTGCGCCAAGCGTTCATGATCTTGGGATCGTCGTAGTACGAAGTCAGGTTCGGCAGGATGTAGTAGATCTCAAACTTTTCCTTGGCCTGCCGAACGATCTCTTCGATCGGAATATCTGCCTGCAGATTGTCGCCAAAGACCTCCTTCACTTCGCGACGCTTGACCCGCCGATACGGCATCTCGTCTCCAATCAAGAAGGCGTATCCCTTTTTGCCGCGTTTCTCGAAACAATCGATCGCGGTCTTGCGGGCCAGGAAGTACAGGGCCAACTCGTAGGACTCCGTTTGCTGACCACCGCCGCCGCCTTCGAGAAACAACCGATCCAGGTCGCCTTCAAGCTCGTTGCCCGATTCGAACTGGCCGACCTGCAGCGGTGCGATATCGCAAGTGGCATCGCCAATGCCGCCGATCAGGATCGCCGGATCAGTCAGATAGCCCTTGCGTTCGCAAAGACCCATCAGCGTACACAAGTTCCTTTGCAAAATGCGCGGCACCTTGCCCATCGATCCCGTCACGTCGAACAACACCGCAACGGCGTTGCTGTTGGGATGCTTGTCGCTGTCGCGCGACTCGCGCAAGCCGTTCTTCAGCTTCGCGGGATCCATCTCCGTGTGAACGCCCGCATGGACTTTGTGGGCGCGAATGTCCTCGTCATATCCAAACGCCGATCGGCCAGTCGCTCGACGGTGTTTGGCACAGCTACGATAATGTTCGTCTGACCAACGTGTTCCACCCATGTTTGTCTCCTTTCGTATTAAGACATTTCGAGGCGGTGGTAAGCGGGAGCGCCGTAGACGCCCTCCAAAAGCTCTGTAAACTCTTCGTGCAATTGCCAGGCGTCGTGGCATCGCATCGTGGGCGATTCCAACAGACAGCCGCTGAGGAACAGCCGCATCTTCTCCGGCAGGTGATCGGGAATCTCGCTGGAAACGGGATCGCCGCCTGCCAGCCAGATCATGCTTCTTGCAGCAAGGAAGATGTCTATGGATGGCGTGACCGGTTGTTTTGCGACGCATTCAGGTGGATACCACTGCGTGAACTTGGCTGGAACCAATGACAGTGCTCGGCTGGGTCGCTCGGCGTGTATCCAGTCGATCAATTGAAGTCCGTGGTTCTCGGCATGGAACAGCAGATGCGGCGGCAAGACCGCGCCGTGTATCCAGTTGTTGTTGTGCGCGAACCCCAACGCCTCCAGCGTCCGCTTAAACATCCAGGCGATGTGCCGTCCGTCGAGACCGTTTGGATAGTGCTTGCGAATTTGCTCCGCGGTGTAAAAACCGTCACGCCAAGCGAATACATTCACGCGACGCCGATCCACTTCAAACGAATCCGTCGGCAGAGGAAAGTAATTTCGGTAGCTGTCCTCTCTTGCTGTGTCCAGCAGTTGTTCGAGCACGACCGACTCTTTGGCCAACAAGCCCGTCCCGATGAGGGCTCGCGGCATTTTCACAACATACTCGTCGTCATTTTTCCGGCCGCGAAAGACCTCACACACGTCGCCGGAACCCAATCGTTGGACCAGGGCATAAGACCTGACGTGCGGGCTCGGTTTGGCGGCCGCGACGGTTTCGATCGGTGCCACCGGCTTCGATGATTTGCCGGGAATTGTGGCGACTTTGGTTGCAGCATTCATTGCACGGGGTCCCTTTGTTAAACGTTGATAGCTTTTCGTCGCACTCCAAACAGTGGCTTTTACCAGCAAACAGAACGCTCCAAACGTGACGAGGAAGAACACGGCGACGAGCGTGGTTTCCAAGACTTCGCTCTGAAGGCGATCCAAATGAAACAGTTCTTTGAGATTTGTGATTGACATGTGCTAGTCCCGATAGGGCCGAAATCCGGTAGCCAGGGTGATAACCCCTGGTGTGTGTTGATATCTCGGCATCCAATCCCCGGAAGAGCGACATCTTGGTAACACGGTTCGATGCCACCGCGACCGCGGTTTGCGCTTCATCCCAACACTAGGTCCAGAGGTTAACACCCTTGGCTACACAATTTCGCCGCTCGGAAGCTGGTGAAAAGATCAACGAATGATAAGTCGTGCAAATCGATGAGACGGCGAATGCGTCTCACTACGATTTGCGTTTGAATCGATATAACTCGGCCGGGCGATGTCCCACGCCGGCTTCGTATTTGCCGGTCGGAACAACAAAACCCGTGGCGATCGTGCGGCGACGAAAGGAATCTTTGTTCAACCGCTGATCGAGTATGGCCTCGTGAATGTTCTGAAGTTGACGCAGCGTGAATCGCTGGGGCAACAGTTCAAATCCAATCGGTGCGTAATTTAGCTTGCCTCGCAAACGCTTGACCACGACGCCCAACATCTCCGCATGGTCAAATGCCAACGTCAACTGCTTGTCTCGTTTTCCAAACGCGTGAACCGGTCCGCCCGTTTCGCCTTTCCACGGCACACCGAGCGCAGCCAACTGCTTGTCTGGGGCGCCGGTCGCCAGCGGCTCAAGTTTCGCGGCGTTGACGAGTGCGTAATACGTTACCGAAATCACGCGCGTCCGTGGATCACGCTTTGGGTCTCCAAAGGTATAAAGTTGTTCGAGGAAAATGTCGGCAATGCCGATTTTTGTATCCAGTACGCGGCCGGCAGCCTCGTCCAGCGACTCCCGCATCTCCACGAATCCGCCCGGCAAACTCCACTTGCCGCGATACGGGTACTCGTTTCGTTTGATCAGCAGCGCTTGCAGCTTGCTGTTCTGGGCCGTGATCAACGCCACGTCGACGGCAACCGACGGGTGCGGAAACTGCGACGCGTCGTACCGTGCGAGGAATTGCTGTTCATCTTGATCCGTTTTCGTTTTTCGATGTTTCTTGGTCATCCCAATAGCTTATATGCAGTAAGCATATATGCCAAGTGCATCTAAGCAAGTTGGCAAAAAAATGTTCACCGCATTGACAACAAGACGTCGGCGCGTGTGACAATGGACTCCGTGGACAAAAGTCATCGTTTTTCCCGAGCTTCGCACGATTGCTCCCGCGTGGTGAATGCTCCGCAAGCCGACAAGACCGAGGTCCGCGACTCAGCCCAACGCGAAAGATCTCGTTGTTGGACAGTTATGAAAATGAGAGGTGAACGACTTCATGGCGACGTGCGTTGATGTGGGAAAAGCAGATTACCCGCGGAAGTTCGGCGGCAAAGAAATCATTCCGCTGGAGGGGAAGTCGCTTGCTCCGGTCTTTCGCGGCGAAACACGTAAGCCTCATGAACTGCTCGCTTGGGAATGGTGCGGAAACCGCGCGATCCGTCAAGGCAAATGGAAGTGCGTCTGGGACAAGATGGTCAAACGGCGAGGCGAACCCGCAACCTGCGTTTTGCAGCATCATAATCCGTTATCCGATCGTGGTCGAATTCGCTGGCGGCTCAGACGACCGCAACTCAAAGAAAAACTGCTGGACGTCATTTCCCCGAGTGCGATACAATTCGAGAGATCGGGCCACAACAAAACGCGTCTGGCAAACCGCGAACCTCCGCTAGTCGAGGAGATTTGGCATGTCACATCCTATCGAATCACCGCAACGATCGCATGACGAGCCGAAATATGTAACGTGTTGGGGAAATGTCGTTGCCGTCGCTGTGTTGAGCAGTATCGTTGTTGTAGTATTGGGCACCCTGTGGATCTCAAGCGTCCTGTCGAAGGACCAATCGAATGAATTGGCGATCGAGACACCCTTTGACACTTACGAGAATCCCGCCGAGAAGACGAGACACGATCAAGATCGTCGCGAAGTCGACGGATCGGATCGTGATTCGCCTGGCGTCACGGACTTGGCGCCCTGGAGTGATGTTCCGATGGAGCGGACGTTGGTCAGATCGGTTGAAGACGACGATGAAAAATCAAGTGACAGTAGGTTGGCACCGGTGCCAACCGTCGCGATGCAGATTTTCGACGAGGATGTTCGAGAGTTTTTTGAATTGCTCGACGAGCCACCACTCGACTTCGTGCAAGCCCGTGATGATCGGTCGCCTGACAAAACAGCCTCTTGGACGGATTGGTCCGAGCCCGTGGGCGAAGCGGATCTCTTGCATTACTTGGATTCGACCGTCGCACGTGTAAATATCGATGCGGATTCGAGTACACGCCAGCGATTGCTTGCATCGGTCGAATCGCAATCGAAAGCCGAAACGTCAAATATCGGGCCCGACCGACCAATCGCCAAGAGCCAGGAGCCGACGACCATTCTCCACCTGCTGAAGGAGCGTGCGGACTTGGCGGGACTCCCGGTGCGTCAAGGCGAGGCTTGTCAAATTGACCCAGAGGCAGTCGCGGCGTTGAGCGAAGTTTCCCGCTCATTGAATCGAGGGAAGAGGTCGCTAAGTCGCTATCGTGCGGAGTTAATGCAATTTCGTCAAATGCACGGTGAGTCGAGTTCTCAAGTGTCGCTTGGGCGAACTCGATATGTACAGCGTCTGGAAGAAGAAGTTTTGAAGCATGAAGCAGAATACGAGAGTTTCTTGAAATCGACCGACAGTTTGCGCAATACGAAAAAAATTCCAGGTCTCGTCCAAATGCTGCAAGTTGAGCCACTCGAAATTCGACGTACATTGATTGAAATCCTAGCCAACATCAACAGTGTTGAAGCGTCCCAAGAACTGGCTCGACGCGCGATTTACGATTTGGATTCGGGAGTGCGTAGCATGGCGAACCATGCCCTTGCGTGTCGGCCCCGCCAGCAACATCGTCACGTCTTGATGGAAGGGCTCCGTTATCCTTGGCCGCAGTTCGCGAGGCATGCCGCCGAGTCGCTGGTCGCGACCAACGATGTGCAGGCAACCAGTGAACTGATTGATTTGCTGGACGAGCCAGATCCATCCGCTCCGTTTCAAAATGAGGCAGGCGACTGGAGTGTCCGAAAACTCGTAGCCGTGAATCATTTGGAGAACTGTTTGATGTGCCACGCACCGTCGCTTGCAACATCCGATCCGGTTCGAGGCCTGATCCCAACTCCGGGAGAGCCAATCCCAGTCGCCTATCACCAGAATCGCAAAGGCACATTTGTACGTGCCGATATCACCTATCTGCAGCAAGACTTTTCGGTGATGCTGGACGTTCCCAATGCCAAGCCTTGGCCAAGTTCGCAACGATTCGACTTCCTCGTGCGCACGCATGCTGTCGATCCACCGGACAACGATCCACCAACGCACAAGAGCCACAGTTTTCCACAACGCGAGGCGGCTCTGTTCGCTTTGCGAAAGCTCACCGGCAAAGATGCCGGCGAATCGTCCACGGGATGGCGTCGGTTGAATGCGAAGATTCAAAATCAGCAAGGCGCGAACTCAAAGTCGTCATGACAATTCTCCGATCGTGTCCGCCGGTGAAGCGTCGAAAACTGGAGAGATTGCTGTGTCGGTCCCAGCCGTTTTGCTTAAACGGCACTTGAATGCATCGCGTCACGATTGGGCCTCAGTTTGAAGGGCAGGTCCTTGCCCTGATCAAGCCGCAGCCGAGGCTTGTAATCAAACGTATCAACCTGCGAAGGGCCGCCGTACATGAACAAGGAAACCACACGACGCGCACGAGGCCGATGATGCGGCATCGATTTCTCATTCGCATCGGCACAAAGTCCAGCCAGGGCAAGTGATGCGAAGCCGCATCCCGAACCTTGGAGCATGTGCCGGCGGGAGATGTGAATTGTGGGCCTGCGAAAATTCTAACTGACTTGACTCCGATTCACATTGCCCAGGTTGGAGATTTCTGAGTCGTCGCGACCAAGGACGAAGGAAAAAACGCGAATTCCTTGAGCAACGATTGAGCCAACACCGCAACCAACTGAGCCCCATAGTGCTATACGAGCTTGCCTACGTCGAATTTGCAACATGTGGCGTTCGGCTTCTAACCGTGTTGGCGTTCGTCACCATCGCTTCATACGCCGCCCGCAGCCGTCTCATGTTTCTCGTCGGCACGCTCGGCTGTTTCGTGTGCCTTATCATCCCAGAACCCAATATCCGCCCGACATATGCCAGCCACTATGACGCGTGTTTGGGGAACATAACCGCTACGGCTGATCACATGGTCACATGGGGAGTTGCTGGAGCGGTGATTGGATGCGCGATGGTACTCTTGACGATGGCGGTGAAGACTCTGCGAATGTCTCAGTTTTCGATGCGTGCAATACTCACACACCTTGCGGCACGCATACAACCACATTGGCATCTCGCTTTGCTTGTCGTCGCGCACTTGAGTTTCAATGTTCTCTGGATCGCGATCTCGGCAACATTTGGCGGCAGGATAAATTCAAACATCATGGAGAATTTCACGCCAATCTTAAACATTACTTTGGATAGTCAGATTTGTTTGCTCGCCATTTGGCTCACCTTCGGAAAGTCGAGGTTTCCGATTCGATTGAGGTGCGTGATTCTAGGCGTCTTTGTGCTGGCATGTTGGTGTAGCGCAAGCATAACGCTCATGGTGTCTGGGCTTTGGGGACCACTTGGAGTCGGATCATTTTGTGAGAATTTACCAAGCCTCGCCAAGTACGGTTTCGTGCATCTGATTCCGTTGGCGAGTGCACTTGCGTGTTTGCGACTCGCCAATGTGCATTTGACAACGTTCGACACATGCGCGTTGGATGCGAATGTGTCGCGCGGAATTCAGTTTTCCATGTCGCAGTTGTTAACTATCGTGTTCGTCGTGGCGTTGGTTGTAGCGCTGGGCAACTACGCCGGACAAAGTCTCGATGCGCTTTCTGGCTTTTCCAGCGATCTGAAATTGCCGGTGTCCCGCTACTTGCTCATCGAGCTAATTCACAGCGCGTTAACCATTGTCGAGATAATCACATTTACGTTGCTTTCTCTTTGGGCAGTATTGACGATCAAGCAACCTTTCGCCCGATTTTGGATTGCGTTGACGATTGGTGTAGCATTTGGGTTTGCAGTTCATTCACTTTGGAATGAATCGTGGATCGAGATTTTGAAACGCTCTGCGAAGTTTCTCGGTCATATCGTGATACTGGCGATTTCACTCTTAGTCGTGCGAACCGCTGGATATCGACTTGTCCGCATGAACGGCCTTGAGGAGTGATATCGCCATAGTGAGTGACAAACAATACAGCCCACGGCGCAATGTCGTCGCCTTCAATTGAAGGCGGATGCGACAGTGTTGGAAAGATGAACCAATCGCCAAGGTGCTAAGGATCGAATCGCCGAAGTAAACTGCAGGCAAGACCCTTCGCGTGCCGGGTCAATCCAACACATCCTGTCCGTCGCACCAGTGGCCCGGAATAAGACAAATAAGGGGACATTCTACTTTTATATGAATAAGTAGAATGTCCCCTTTGTCACGACCCCAGCATGTCCGGCATCCCGGATGTGTGCGTAAACAAGTGTTGAACAAGAAACTCTTCTTTGTGGTGTGCGGCGAAATCCGGAATGTGTCGCGCCACCCGATCGCTCAGATTTAGCAACCCGCGTTCAACCAGCATCAGGGCTCCCAGATACGTGACAGGCTTGCTGATCGACGCCAACAGGAACATGTCGTCGCGTCGAATTCTCTCGGCGTCTTTCTCGGGGCCTTGGCGGCCGAAGAAACGCGGGTCAACAATTCTGCCCCGACATCCGACGAGGATGGCACCACCTGGAACGGGAGCATCCGGCCCGGCGGTCCATTCTTCAAGCAAATCGTACGCTCGCTGGAGTCGACTTGGATCAAAACCAAGTTCTTCGAGCTTGGCTGTTTTCAACGATATGGAGTTCTCATATTTGGTCGATTCCAAGCGGGCATTTCATGTTTCCTGCGAAGGAGAAAATTAACGAGTGCCCAATTTCATTCGCAGCCATTTGAGCGATTAGTTTTTGACGAGCTTGTAAGAAGTTTCGAACCGAATGAGATCAATAGATACGGCATGCCCAAGAGTAGTACAAAAGCGCTTATTTGAACGGCAACGTCTTCGAAATGAAAAACTTGAGGAACAAGCGCACCGATGCTAAGAGTCACAGCCATAAAGACGATTGCGTCTAGAAAACGCATCATGAGAAGTACAAACTCCCGAAGATTTACGGGATTATTCATCACCCGCTTTTAGCCACGGTGTGATGGTTGGATCATAAGCACAGATTTCGGACTGGTCAAAATAAATCTCGATTTCACGTGCTGCCGATTCGGGTCCGTCCGATGCATGGACGAGGTTCATTTGCCGGCTGTTGCTGAAGTCGCCGCGAATCGTGCCGGGCTCGGCTTTGCGTCCGCTGGTGGCACCGAGCATCTTGCGGACGATGCTGATCGCTTCGAGCCCTTCCAGGACCATGGCCACGACGGGAGAGCCGGTGATGAAAGCTTCCAGGCCGGGATAGAAAGGCTTTTCGACGTGCTCGGCATAGTGTTGTTTGGCCAATTCGGGGGTGATTTGAATCATCTTCATGGCGATGATGTTCAATCCCTTGTTTTCAAATCGCGTGATGACTTGGCCCGTCAGCCGGCGTTGAACGCAGTCTGGTTTTAACAGAATGAGGCTTCGTTCCATGATCCAATCTCCTTGTAGCTGTGTTCGCCAGCACGCGGATCTTTGCATTTGGCCACACTCTGGCGAGTGTAGCTACAGAAAAAGTCAGTCCGGTTGTGACACATCGTCGAGCGGCCCAATGGTTAGCGTCGCGTTTTGTGTTAAAGGATATTTATCCAGGGACGCGGCGATGTCGTCCAAGGTCACCGATTGATAGGAGTCGATCATCTCCTGGATCGTGCGATATTCGTGCCTTTGCAGCCAGCCGGAACCGACGGGTATCAACCGGGCGGAAGACCGTTCGCTGCCCAATACAATTTGAGCTGTGATTTTGTTCTTCGCTCGCGACAACTCTTCCGCGGTGATGCCGTCTGTTTCCACTTTGTGTTGCACTTGCTTCAGCCGCCGCAAATTGTCCGTGGTGTCTTCCGGGCGGCAAGACAAAAACGTCATGTAGATTCCTGTGCCTTGAAATTCATAGGTGCCAATTTCGGCATAGTCTGCTAGTCCGGGATCAACGAGTTCCCAGAATAATCGGCTGCCGCTCGCATCTCCCACGATGGCCGAAACGATGCGGCTGACGTATCGATCCTTGTCTTCGGCGGCAGGGCCGGCTGCAATCTGAACGGTGTATTGCTGTGCGGCGCTTTCCTTTTGAATGGCTTTGAACCCCAGACTCGGCGCGGCTCGCGGCGTTTGACGTCCCACCTCAAATGGTTCCCAGCCTCCGCAAAGCTCATCCGCGGTTTTCACCAGTCGATCGAAGTCAACGTCGCCCGTCGCGACCAGCTTGATATTGCCGGGGCTGTAACGTTGTTCGAAGTAACCTCGCATTTGCGCCGGCGTCATGTTTCCGACACTGTCCACCGTGCCGATGATGTTTCGCGCCAGCGGATGCGAATCGAAGAATACCGCCATGCACTTTTCCGGCGCACAAAACGGTGGCATGTCTTCGTACATCAAGATCTCTTCAATGATGACCTGTTTCTCGGCCTCGAAGTCTTCTTCGCGCAGCGACGGACGCATGATGTCGCTGAGCAGCCCAACGATGCGGTCCTGAAAGTCGGGCAGCACCGTGCCGTAATAAACCGTCCGTTCTTCGCTCGTTTGCGCGTTGCTGGACGAACCCATTTCGTCCAACTCGCGATTCACATCGTCGGGCGTTCGCGTCGGCGTTCCTTTGAACGCCATGTGTTCCAGGAAATGGCTGATGCCGTGGATCGCGTCCGATTCGTCGCGCGAACCGGCGTTGACGAAGAATCCCACGGCGGTGGCTCGCGCGTGCGGGTTGCACTCAGCGATGACTTCCAACCCGTTATCGAGTTGATGTTCACGAAACTCCACGCGGCACCTCAAGTTCCTTTTCGCCCAGCGTGACGACACACGGATCGCTGAACGGATGGGCGGCCAAGTACGCGTTGATACTTTCAACTGTCAGGCCATTGATGATGTCGTTCAATTCGTCCAGCGGACGGATTCGCCCCAGATGATACCAATCGCCGGCAATCGACGCGGCGCGCGAGCGGCTCGACTCTTGTTCGATGATCAGCGAGCTTCGTATCAAAGCCTTCAGCCGGGCAAGCTCGTCCTCTTCGATGCCGCGTGCCAGCCGATCGAATTCGGCGATGGTGACGTCCAGCGTTTCCTGGGCTCGATCGGTGCTTGTGCCGGCGTAGGCGAAAACACTGGCCTCCTGTTTCAACGAATGCATGCTGGCAAATACGGCATAGCACAAACTGCGTTTTTCGCGCACTTCGGTGAACAGCCGCGAGCTCATACCGTCGCTCATCACACCGACCGCGCCGCGAGCTTGAAAGTAGTCGGCGTGCGAATACGGGACCGTGGGAAACGCGATGCAAATGTGCGTCTGTTGTGATTCATGTTCGATATGATGATAGCCGCGCGGGGCGGGGGTCGTTTTCAGTTCTGGCAGTTCGACGCGCGGCCAGTCACCGAGCAGTTCGCCGACCAGATCCTTCAAACGCGGCCAATCGACGTTGCCGGCGACCGATACAATGGTCTCATCCGGCCGATAAGTCCGCACGAATTGCGTGCGGATTTCGTCCAACGTAATCTGTGACACGGCTTCCATCGTGCCATGGCTGTCCCGTCCAAAAGGATCAGCATATTGACGCCGGCGAAGCTCCGACATGACTCGCTGTGACAAATCGTCCTCAATGGATTGAATTTCCTGCAGACAGGCCAGGCGCCCGTCATCCAGTTGATCTGCCGGCAAGAGAGGTCGTCGCAAAACGTCCGCGAAAATCGTTAGCACATCGTAGAGATTGTCCGCGGGCATGGCCGCACTGAAACTGGTCGAAATGCTGGACACCGAAGGGCCATGTCCCGCCCCCAGATTCTCAAGGTCTTCAACGAACTGCCGGCTGTCGCGCTGGCCACAACCTCGTTGCGACATTTCACAAACGAAGTTACTCAGCCCCGCTCGATCGGCCGGATCTCGCGCCGCGCCGCCGGGAATCATCACATTAAACGCAGCCGATTGCAGCCAATCCATGGACTCGGCGAGCAGCACCAGGCCGTTGTCGAATTGATGAGTGAAAACTGACTGCGGCACGATCGTCCTGTGATCTGTAAATGTTCAAACTAGGGGCGTACTACTAGTTTGCTTTTTTTGTTTTCTTGCGCACATTTCTGTGGGACGGTTTTTCAAACCGTCCGGACGGATTGGAAATCCGTCCTACAGATTGGTTGCGGCCAACGGCCTTGCCGTTAAACAAAGCTACTGATTCTGCTAGGCAACGGCAACCTCAACCGCCTTGTAGACCGTCTTAGTTTTGCGAAAACCCAGCCGTTGGTAAAGGCGTACGGCGCCATAATTCTGGGCCGTCACTTCCAGCGACGCCCGTTTCATGCCGGTGCGGTAGAAGCCTTCCAAAGCATAATAGAGGAGCAATGTCCCCAGTCCTTGGCCGCGATGTTCTGGAGCGATGCCAAGATTTTGAATCGATCCGGCACCGCGGCGGTCGCGAATCCCTTGCACCGTACCGCAATATTGAGGCCTGAGCCGATTCGCCGGTTGCCAAGTGACGAGCCAGGTGGCTTTTGCAACGAAGCTTTCGCGCTGGGAGATTTCCGTCATCAAACGCCGACAACCCTCTCGATCGCCAAGGCACGGAAACACGTTGGCGTCGAGTTCGTTGCGAAAGCTGTGATACTTGGCATCCGTGTGAGCGGTCAGCAGGTTGTCTTGCCAAGGGTGGAAATGATAGTCGGACGGAAGATCCGGCACTTCGAAGAACGAACCAGTCAGATCAAACGCCATGCGAAAACGTTTGAAATAGGTTACGCTCATGACATTACTCTTGGGTTGTTCTCGTTCATCCACGTTCAAAGTATCGCATGAAATCGGCAACGTCAAATCTCAAACGACTGTGGTGATTATAAATGCGGGTAAAGATACTACGGCTCGTCGTAGCACGTCAGATCATAAAACATCATCGGCAGCCAGTACTCTCGGTCAAAGTCTTCTAAATCTTTCGATTGAAGTTGAATGAGTAGTTTTTCGCCGTCGAGTGTTCTTGAGTATTCACCTCTCCTGAATGCTTCGGCTTCAATTCGGAATCGACGTTCGTTTAATTCCTTGCCCCATTCTCGATACCGCCAAATCCCAACACACACCACAGTTCCAACCGTTACCAAGAGCAAAATCGATCGCAGTGAAATCTTGCAATGTCTCATCTGATAATCGTATTCATCCAAAGATGATTAACGATCGCTTAGCAGGATGCCAAGCTGCTGCTCCAAGTGGATGTCGGACGGTGCGTCCTCAATAATTCGCGGCCGGATTAAGAATTCTCGGCCTTCTTCGTGGAGAATATCCAACACTTTTCGGAA
>CAYFJO010000031.1:0-47506 GCA_964343305.1 uncultured Pirellulaceae bacterium
CAATGAATTCGGCGGCCAGTCCGCTACAAGACACGACGGGAATTGGTGAGTCGCCACTGGGCCAGCCGGCATCACCGCTCGGTCAACCCGCCTGGCAAACGCAACAGCCAGCAAAGTCGGGCAAGGGAATTGGTTGGAACAAGACAGTTCTCATGTCGGTTGGAATCGGTGGTGGAGTTGTAGTGCTATTGATTATCGCGCTCGTTATTCGCACGTTTATGAGTTCAGGTGACGAAACAGGTGGCAGCGACATCACGGATAACTCTAACAACGGAACGACAAATAATTCCGACAATGTAAACTCAACCAATAATTCGACGGATTCCGACACGACTACCACGTCTTCGTCAGCAAGTGCGTTGGTCGATCAGTACATCAGCACTGATGGTGTTGTGCTGACCAACGGTCGATTTGGCAAGGCGGTCGTGGGACGCGCGCCAAATAAAGCGAAAGCCCCAGGCCTCTTGGCACCAGCCAATCCTGAATACGGTAAGCTTCCGGTTACCGTCGAATGTTGGGCAAAACTGGATCAGAAAGAGTCTTATAACATTCTGGTGGCTAACGGTCCGATCGAATCCACTTCACACTGGCACATCCTCACTGGAGCAGAAAACGGCAGATTCTATGCCTTATACGGCGGCGATGACAAAGGTTTCGTCGGGAGCTCAACTGATGAGTATTGCGATGGCAATTGGCACTACTTTGCCGCACTTTTGGAACCACAACGGACTCGGCTTTATGTTGACGGCCGCGAGGTGTCGGATCGAGCAGTCCAGCCGAAGTCGGGTCGGGTAATTGACGGTCCGTTGAGTTTTGGATTTATGAAGGATCAAATTAATGGCAGTGTCGGTGCAATCGACGAAGTGCGAATTTCGAAAGGCGTCCGCACGATCAGCAGCATTCCCACCGCCCCATTCCAAGCCGACGCCCAAACCCTCGGCCTCTGGCACTTCGACAGTCTCAGTTCAGATGGCCCCGTGGTCGATCAGTTGAGCGACACCACGGGAAGCTCTCTCGCGCCAGGAAAATTCGGACAGGGCCTTGTTGGACAGGAGATGTTAAGAGGAGCGGGCACCAAAGGTGGTGCCCAAGGCGCTGCAAACAGCGAATACTCGAATTTGCCAATCACAGTTGAATGCTGGGCAAAACTTACTCGACACGTTCAGGAAGACGGGCAAAAACGGTACAACGTCATCATTGCCAACGAGGGGAATCAATCGGCCTCGCACTGGCAAATCTGGTGTCCGCAAGACGGAGTCATATGGACGTTTACACCCGGATTTGAACCGAAACATGCTGAATCGAAAGTGGATATTTGCGACGACCAGTGGCATTATCTGGCAATGGTTCTGGAACCCACTAGAGTACGTCTGTATGTGGATGGCAAACAAGTCGCAGACCAAACGCACAAAGCAGTTAGCGGCACAAAAACTCCTGGTCCATTGTCTTTTGGCGGCATTGTGAGTCGAGGCGAGAACTGCAATGGCGTAATTGACGAAGTACGAATCTCCAAAGGCGTGCGATCCATCACAAGCGTTCCCACGGCTCCGTTCCTAGTCGACGCCCAGACCCTCGGCCTCTGGCACTTCGATTCTTTGAACTAACCCGACGCGCCAGCGAGGGGCTTCCGGCGCGACGGACGCTGAAGCCTATTCAACGACCCTTTGCTCGCGCTTCAGGTTAGTAGTGAAGAGAGTTTAATACTCGTAGTCGGCGCCGGGTGTCGCAATTCTCAATTCGTCCAATTCCAACGCCTCAAGTTCCCGCGATATCTCGCCGCGAAATGCGGGTTTCAAATGCACTGCGATCACGGGAACTGACTTGCCGAGTTTCCGATATTCGTCCAAAAAAGAAGCTGGCGTCAAGTGCATCGATTTGTCCGCCAGCCATCGCATCGAATTGGGAAAGGCGGATTCCAAAAAAACTGCCTTCAGTTTGGGATTTGATTTCGCAACGTCCCAAATCTCTTCAGTCGACCCCGTGTCACTAACGATTGCAATCCCCGAGTGAGCATCCTCGATCACAAATCCAAAAGTTGGCACCACATGATTCAACGCGATTGGCGTAATCAACAATTCGTCAACCGTCGTGGGTGCAAGATGCTTCAATGTCAGAGTCTTCAAAAACGGCGATTCTTCCTCAGACAGTCGGAGCAAATCAGGCCACACGACATCGTTAAGAAAATGTGTCTTGAGCGACTCAAGCACATGGTGGCTTCCATAAACCGTCACACAGTCCGGTCCCGGTTCATAAACGTTGTCGAGAAAAATTGGCAGCGACGCAACATGATCAAAGTGCGCATGCGAGATCACCACATTTCGAATCCGCTTCTGATCGTCCAACGACGGCAACAAACCAATGCACCCCGCATCAATTGCCACGCAGTCGTTGATGAGAAACGAAACGGAATACTGATTAGCAGCATCGGCAATCGATGAATTCAAGAGTTTGATACGCATAATCCGGCCGAAAACCAAGACGGTCAATTCTTAACTGTCGTCGTCGCACACCGCAAATTACTATATCGAGAATCGGAATACGTGTGATCCCAATCACAATTCTCGAAAATCGTTCAAGCAGCACAACATTTATTTATCATGAGATCAACCAATTTGCACATTCATTGGCAAATCCCCACAACTGCACCACGTATTCGGCCACGGCATTGGAAAGAAGGAAAACGTCGAGAGTGACGTTGGATTGGCGAGCTTTGTGGCTATTCAAGTTTCCGTATAGGCTAAAGGTAGTAGCGAAGATCAAATGAACCGCTCATCATGAGTAGCGACTAATGCTCGGCAATGAATGACTTGCCGTTCGCTCCTAGCGAAGCCGACGAATGAACTGAGGTAACAAAGGACTAAATTGCAAATGAGTCATCGGATGGAAGAAATGGTCACACCAGTGTCAGTGCTCTTGGTTGCTGTCTTGTGCTGTGGAGTCTGTTTGAGTGAGGATCCGGATGCGGCCCACGCAATCAATACGCAGAAGGAAGGTGAGCACCCACCGTCGGCTGCGGAAGCGGCGGCGATGATGACGCTGCCTAAAGGTTTCAATGTGTCATTGTTTGCAGGCGATCCGCACGTGCGACAACCGATCGCTTTTGACATTGACGACCGCGGTCGGTTGTGGGTGGCTGAGTGCTATACATACGAGGGCGGACTATACGATCTGAAGAAGCGCGATCGCATACTGATCTTCGAGGATGCCGACGGCGACGGCGCGTTCGACAACCGGAAAGTGTTCTGGAACAAGGCTCAGAGGCTGACTGGGTTGACGTTGGGGTTTGGTGGCGTGTGGATTACCAGTGCGCCACACCTTTTGTTCCTGGCCGATCGCGACGGCGACGATGTACCGGACGGCGAGCCTGAGGTCGTTCTTGAAGGGTTCAGCATCCGCGCTCGTCACAACATGGTCAACGGATTGCGCTGGGGCCCAGACGGCTGGCTTTACGGCAGGCATGGCATTACAGACACCTCGACGGTGGGCACGCCACATATGCCATCGGGTAAGCGGATCCGATTGAACTGCTCGATCTGGCGATATCACCCTCAACACAAAGTTTTTGAGGTAGTCACCAATGGAACGACCAATCCATGGGGACTTGATTACGACGACCACGGGCAGTGGTTCTTCACCAACAACGTGATCAACCATCTTTGGCATGTGGTGCCAGGGGCGCATTATCAGCGGATGTTTGGAGACGATTTTAATCCGCACCTTTATCAGTTGATCCAGCCGACGGCAGATCACTTTCACTGGGATACGGATGGTGCAGCGGGCGAAGCATCAAACCAAAACCGCAAACAGTACGATGGCCGACATGACGAGCACGGCGGAGGTCACTCCCATGCCGGCGGCATGATCTATCTGGGAGACAATTGGCCGGCGACGTACCGCGGGATGTTGCTGATGTGTAATACGCACGGCCGGCGAGTCAACGCCGACAATCTGGTGCGAGATGGCAACAGCTATGTTGGCAAACATTCGCGGGATTTTCTTATGGCCAACAATTCCTGGTTCCGCGGTGTGGAGTTGAAGTATGGACCGGATGGCGGAGTCTTCCTGACAGACTGGTCGGATCTGGGCGAATGCCACGACAGAGATGGAGTGCACCGTACCAGCGGCCGGATCTACAAGATCACACACAACCCCGTAACGCATCGTGCAGTCAACCTTCAAGGGCTAAGCAATGACGAGTTGGTTGACCTTCAATTACACCGAAACGATTGGTATGTACGTCACGCTCGTCGATTGTTGCAGGAGCGTGCCGTTGCGGGTAAAGATCTCTCGGACGCCCGCCAGTTGCTGCTAGAGATGTATCAGAAAAATGACGACGTCACACGGCGGCTGCGAGCGTTGTGGGCGCTTTACTCGATAGACGCGTTGGATGAGCCCTGGCTGTGCAATCAGCTTGGCGATCCGAACGAGCACATTCGTGTTTGGGCAGTGCGTCTGCTGGTAGATCGTGGCACACCCGGGTCGGACGCGATAGAAAGGCTGACGGAGTTGGCTCAGGACGATAAGTCGGGGCTAGTGCGACTGTATCTGGCTTCCGCGATGCAACGCCTCGACTTTAAAGACCGATGGACACTTGCCAAACGGTTGGCGAATCATGTGGCTGACGTTGACGATCGAGTACAACCACTGATGATCTGGTACGGCATCGAGGCTGCGATCCCATCCGATCCACTCCAAGCGCTGGAGCTGGCACTGTTGGCGAAGATGCCGATACTGCGTCGTCACATCGCCCGCCGACTCACAGCGGAGATCGACGACGCTCCGGCAGTCGTTGTTCATCTGATTAGTCAGGCGACGAAGAAGGACAGTCCTCATGCCGCAGATTACCTGAAAGGCATGGCCGATGCGTTGCGGGGGCGTCATCGGGTGGCGACGCCGGTCAACTGGAGTGCGGCATCGGCCATACTGTCGGACCACGAGGACAGTCGAGTCGGCCCGCTTCGACGGGAGTTGTCGGTCGTGTTTGGCGATGGGCGCGCCGTGGACGAGTTGATTGCGATCGCGCGCAACGGGCGCGGGGATCCTGCGACGCGGCGAGACGCGCTTCGCGTGGTTCTTGAAAGTCAGCCAGAGGGATTGGTCACGACCCTCCTCGGACTCAAAGGAGACCGGGTCATTGGTGCAGCGGCCATCCGCGGCCTGGCACGGTACGAAGACCCACAGGTCCCCAAACATCTGCTCAAGGCCTTTTCAAACGCAAGGCACGATCATCGACCCGCAATCATCGATGCACTGGCGTCGCGGCCGAGCTACGCGGCAGCATTGTTGAATGCTGTGGAACGTGGTGCGGTGGAAAGCACCGATATCTCGGCAACAGCGGCGGGAACAATCGCCGGACACAATGATGCGGCGCTGACAAACCGGCTTGAGGATTTGTGGGGTGCGGTGCGCACTACGCCCAAAGAGAAACGTCTGTTGATTTCGCAGTACCGCACGAAGCTTGTACCAGAGATGCTGGCACAAGCGGATCTCGGTGCTGGGCGCAGCGTCTTCAACAAGGCGTGCGCCACTTGCCATAAGATGTTCGGAGAGGGAACAACAATTGGACCAGACTTGACGGGCTCAAACCGCGACAATCTCGACTACCTGTTAGAAAACATCGTGGATCCGAGTCGCGTGGTCCCAGCCCAACTGCGTCAGTCGGCAGTATCGCTCGTAGACGGCCGTGTCATCACTGGCACCATAACAAGGCAGGACGACAAGACGCTGACAATCCAGATGGCCACGAAGGTACAGATCGTCCCTCGCGATGACACGGAGACAATTCGGCAGCTAAACACGTCGTTAATGCCAGAAGGATTGCTGACTCCGTTGAGCGACGCTCAAGTGCGAGACCTAATTGCCTACCTGCAAACATCCACGCAGGTGCCGCTCCGGCAAGTAACGCGTCAAGTTGATTCTGAGCCGCGCGACGAGCGTGTTCGAGGACATCGGGCAATTGAGCCGCAGCGTTCCCTTCCTGACGCTACCTCTAGGTGATCGCGCGCTTCAGCACGTTGTGCGTGATTCGTTGCACGCGCTCATCGGGACCATGTGGTCGGGACCAATGTGACCAGGGAATCATGTGTCCCGGCGGGCGGGACAAGTCTTGACACCAAAAGATCGTTGACGCATTGAAGACGAAGTTGTCTTTGGGGCCTGGATAAATAGTCGCCGTCCAATTCTGTGGGTTCACACCGCCTTGCAGGGCAACACCCTTGGCGACTACTTCCAAGCCGGAGATGTCTCTGGGCGGGTCGCCGTGGTACTCCCAACCAATCAGTCCGGGAATCGCTTCACCCTTTTTCATGCCCGTCCCCTCGAAGATCCAATGATCTGGCTTCTCGACGACCCAATCGCCGCCGCCGTTCACGGGCGAGACGTTGCGTGCGCCCATTAAATACCCTTCGTCCGGCCCGCGATGCGGGAAGGGACCATGTTCTCGTTCACGTTTAACGGCGTATTGATAATCGCCGCCAAAAGGTCCGCCACGAAACATGATGCGGTTTGGACGCCCATCGTAGCTGTCTTTGTACGGCGTCACCCAGCACACCGAGTTGCCAGAAAAGAATAGCAGGTTGACGCCCTGGTCGCGCATCTTCACGACACTTTCGTACTGCCGAATGTTCCAATATTCGTCGTGGCCGACGCTCAGGAACGACTTACATTTCAAACCGCGATCCGGCATCAGCATGTCGCTGTTCGAGCAGTATGTAACGTCGTAGCCGTGCTTTTCCAGCCAGCACGCAAAGGGAAATTCGAAACAAAGCCACTCGCCGGAACCGACAGACTGTGGGTTTTCATAAATCTGCGCGTACTTGGCATAAGGCCGATCAAAACTGACGTCGGCCCACGGTCCTTGGTTGCCTTTGGGATGTGTGTAGACCGAATACTTGTCCGGCCAGCGATTGTAAGCTTGCCAAGTGTTGTCGGAGCATTGGAATAGAATGTCGGCCGGGCGGTCGTCGCGGACGATGAAGACGACGTAGCTTTGCCAATACCCGTGGCCGGTGGCGTCGCTGGTTGTTGTCAAACGTCCCAGATAGACACCACTGGTCCAATCATCTGGAATCGTCAATGACGTGCACCGCTCCCAACGGCATTCGTGCAAATTCTTGTCACCGATCTCAGGCAGCGGCTGCTTTTTTCCCTTGAACGGGCCGAGTGTTTTCATCAGCCGTGCACCGCGACCGCCGTAGTAGCCGGTGCGAAAGATCTCGATCTTGAAATCTTGGACCGGGTCGGTGGAAACCATGATGTCGATCGATTCGCCGGCCGCGACGCTCTGTTTCGAGCAGTATCCTTCGATCCAAGGCGATCGGAAGGCGCCGCGATCGAGTCGAACTCGAGTCAGTTGCCAGTCCTTCGAGCCGGGTTGTTCATTTTCTCGCCGGATCAGTGTCGTGTCTCGCTCGGGCTCATCGCCGCTGGCACGGTTCGCCGTCGTGGATGAATCAGCCATCAACGCAAAAGACGTTGCCACGGCCCCTTTGAGCAAATTCCGACGATCGATTTGATTGAGTGAGCTTTTGTCGTTGTTAGGAGTCATGTTGTTCTCTCTGTAAAGGCTGTCAAACTGTACGGCGTTGATGAGTGATGGATGTTCGTCCGTGGCTTACACACTTTGCTAGACTTCATCGAGGACTCACGTCCTCGACTCACCTTTCTAATTTCACGGTCGTCGTCCGCCAGGTGCAATGCTCCAGAATTCTCACCAATCCAGCTACGATTGGATCAAACGCGAGCCCATTCGGTCTCGACTCCTTGCTTGCGGATAAACTGTTGAAAATCGGCTAGCCATTGCTTCTTGCCACGAATCGCGCGGGGCGTTTCTCTCTTCTGCAACGCGAAACTCACGAGACACCCAGCGGCTTCACCGATTCCCCATTCCACAGGATGCAGACGGTAGCAGCCGCTGGTGATGTGCGTTGACCCAATGTTCTTGCACGCTGGGAGCAGGTTTCGCATTCGAACCGGCAGCAGCGAACCGAGCGGGATCTGAAAACGCAGTGACTCGAAGTCGATGTAGTTGTCACCGCCCGAGCTGGGGTGTAGGTCGATCGGGTAGCTGCCGACACCCACGGAATCGTCGAAGGTCGCAGCACGGACGTTTGCGAGAGGACCGCCGACGGCCATCGCTCGCGCGATATCCGCTCTCGGCTTGCCAGTGACAACCATTGCTCGTTGTTCGCGTCCGACGTGTTCCTCAAGGACTGTGAATTGCGCTCGAATGCGGCGCGATTCGCGGATGTACGGTGTTTTTGCGAGTCCGTCTGTCGTGCCCATCAAGTCGGCTCGCAGACGCAGACCGGGGAATCCGGTTCCGCCGTCAGGTCGGGGAGCTTCGGTCTGCAACCAGTAAAGCAGCGAGAGGCTGAGTTGTTTGGCTCGTGCAATATGCCGCTCGACTTCTTCGCTGGAGACGCCGACGAGATTGCCAAGCACGTAATCGTTCTGTGGCCAGTTGACGAGACTAATGTCACTGGAAAACCGACCTGGTTTGAAAAGCGAGTCGTCGATGATTCGCCGGTACGTCCAGAGGTTTAGCGTCCCGTCCACCGACTTTCCGCCCCTCGGATCGAAGCCGAGCCGTTTTGGATTTCCCGACCGTGGATGGGTGTAAGTGAAATCAAGCAGCTTGCCTGGCCAGGGTGGTGTGAGTTTCGGGACAAAGTCTCGCCAGAACGCGTATTCGTTGGGCCGGTCGATCGTGTGGTTCTCGCCGGGCAGATGTTCGACTGCGAAGCACATTGTGAAGGCCTGCTGATTGTCCGGCTTTGCCGTGTCGCTGGCGTGCAGTTCGTTCGTTTCCGACCGGGCTTCGGAGCCGGTGACAAACTCGGTCTTTGTCATTGGGAGCAGATCGCCGAGTTCCGTGGCATCAACGAAATACTTCCCGCGCAGAATTTGTGAGTCACCCGTCTTCGCCGAACGCACGCTGACGGCGAGGACTAGATCATGATCAACATCGGCTCCCGTGGCAAAATGCTCGCGCAGCACAACAAGCTGCCCAGACTGTTCGAAAGGAGAAATCCACTTTTCGAGCACCGCCAATGAAACACGCGGTTCAGAACACAATCGGGAGACGTTGCCGTTGCCGGGATTCAGCAGCGGATTGTTGCTCGCCGCTTTGGTGAGCAGGTAGTGTCTGCGATAGTGTTCGCGGATGCGGGAACGCAATTCGCGGTAAGACTGATTTGCTCCGGCCTTCTCGATCCAGCGATGCTCGTCCGGCGGAACTCCCTGGCTAGTGAGCTGTCCGCCGATCCAGTCCGTCGCCTCGGTCATGACAACCTTGAGCCCATTCCGCAACGCCGCAATCGCCGCCGCACAACCACCAAGCCCGCCGCCAATGATGACCACATTCGCCGCCCGCTCCGACTTGGACCGAGCGAAGGCAGGAGACAGCGATCCGGCAATTGCACTGATCGCGACGGTCGAACAAAACTTGCGTCGGGTGGATTTGCTTTCTCGAATCATACGTTGCAGCTTGGGTTGCTCAATTTTTGGGTTTGATGAAAAGAACTTTATCGCGCTCAATCCAGCCTTTGCGGAGATCGACCAAGAACCATCCGTCGCTGTTTTTCTTCTGAAAGCGAACGGGCGACGTCGGACCAAACTGTTTGAAATCGTATTGCGCCCGAGTCTTGCCCATGTCCGTGGAAATAATAAAGCCGTTGTTGTAGGGCGATGCCGGTGCATAGTGGGCCGCGAGCATCACTTCGTCTTCGATGATCATGTTGGCAGACTCGTATTCCGGATCAAACAGCATCGTATGCTGGTTCTTGTCGCCCAGCGAAGAAACAGATTGCTTATTATCAATGTAGAGGTGCCGTGTGCGTGAAGCAAGTTTGTCGCGTCTCCCGATGCGATGTCCCTAGATTTCCTCGCTCACGCTTCGGGTTACAATTCGTTGGAAGTTTCTTTTCAGGTAGTCTGGCTATGGCCCTTTGTCTAATTAGTGTCGGTGCGAACGCTGGCGAATCCGCAAAATCGGTCGGTAGTGCGATCGAGTTGCTTTCGTCGCATAAAGGGATCGATTGTTTTGTTGCAAGCCAGTACTTTGCGACAGATCCGATTGGCGGACCAGCAGGTCAACCAAAGTTTCTGAATGCAGCCGCGCAGTTTGAAACCGTTTTGTCTCCAGTTGAGGTGTTGCGTGTTCTCCAGAAGATCGAGAACAAACTTGGGCGTGAGCGAACAGAGCGATGGGGTCCCAGGACGATTGACTTGGATTTGCTTTTGTACGACGACGTGGTCTTGGAATCCGCGGAATTAATTCTTCCGCATCCAAGAATGGCGTTTCGGCGGTTTGTGTTAGAGCCATGTGCAGATATCGCCGCAGACATTCTTCACCCGATTGTCGGCTGGACGATCCAGCAGCTATTAGATCACATCAATAACGCAGCATCCTACGTCGCTCTCACGGGCGCCCCTGGCACGGGTAAAACTCTGTTGGCGACGCGAGTGGCCGACGAATTGAGTGCTGAGTTGATAACGAGCGATGTATCCGAAGAGAAGGGCGAACTTGCGATCCTTGAATCGCGGGCAAAACGACTGGCGCGAAAGGACGGGGAAACACGGGTATTGATTAGCGACTTTTGGCTTGATCAGTCGCTGGCCTACGCACAAGATCAGAGCGGCAATGACAGGAACGAGACGGAGCAACAGTGCGTAGCAATTCAGCCTGACGTGATACAGCCCAAGTTGGTCGTGATGCTGACGAGCGACAAGGGCAATGAGATAGGTGAGTTCAATCGCCGCTTGATTCAACTCCTGACAAGACCTGGCCGTGGTCCGTATTTGCTGCTGGCTGACGATGATCCGGATTGGGCATTCAAGGAAGTCGTCGCTGCAATCCAAGCCATGCAGTAGCCGGGCAGCCAGCCAGCAAGGAACGCTGCTAACGCCGAATCGGCATGTGGGTGCCTCGCAGTGCCCATTCGACATGATTGCGAAGCCCGGCATCCCACAACGCCATCAACACTTCGGGCATCAACTCCAGCACAGGTTCGTCACGACGATCTTGCAAAATGCGAATCGCGTGGCGAAATTCGTCTTCGTTTTTGGCAAACATCCAAGTGGCCAATAAATCTAAGCTGTCCTCGTCCAAATCTCGCACGACTTCCGCTGCTTGGGCAACGCACCGTCCGATCAAATGATCGCGAGCCAGCAGCAATTCGAAATCATTTTGAAAATCTGCGATCACCAGCCGCTCAAGACCTCGCTGGGCAAACGTGGCGGCGGCTTGTTTGTTCACAAATTCAAGCAGGCGGGCCACAGTGAGATGACACAACGGGCCGCTATCTCCGTTTTCGTAAAGCTGAGATAACTCGCGGCTCGCGTATTTCGATTTTCTCAGCACGACAAACGCCACTTCGCGCGCCGTCGTCCACGGCCAACTTTCTCGCGGAAAGATCTCGTCCACGTTCTGCAACACAATAATGGCACCGATCTTTACATAGTTCGTGACGGCACCCTTAAGCTCATCACCTCCGTTTAACTGAAAACGATTCGTGTCTTTGTTCTTCTTCGGCGACGTGATCCAATCATCCCAGGGCTGCAGAACTCCGCCATTGGCCAGCTTGCCCAGCAAGTGCCGATACTTGTTGATCGCCTTCACCTTCTCGGCATACTTGCCCAACGACGCGAAACGCTCCCACAAAAAGTCATCGGTCAACACGAACCCAAACGTCGAACCGTATGGCCGATCCGACCGATACACATTCGGATACTCGGCACTCTCTGCCTTCATCTTGTTTAACCGCTCTTCGTAAAAGCCGATTTTGGTGGTGAGCAATACCTCCACCCGCTCCGTTTTCTTGTCGTCCGCGATGTGCTGGTAACTGATCAGCCGGCCCGTTTTCAAATCGATGCGTGTCACTGAATCGTCGGTTGTCTTTCTCAATTCATTGCCGTCACGCACCAGTTCTTGCTCATCATCGTTGGCGATCGAAACGAAGAAAGCCGGCTCCAGTCGCGTGACTAATTCAAATGCAGGCGGCGGGCCGTCGCCTTTAAATGACGAGTGCCCCAGGCCGATGTTCATTCTGAACTTGTTTTCCCATTCCGGCACATCATCCAGCGACAAGTCGAACTGGGTATATGCCCTAGCGCGGAGCGGGGGTGTGACAAACTTTCGCTTTTGGTCGGCGGAATACACGGCAATCGATTCCGGCGACAGGACGGCCAGATACGTCATCGGCTTGCTTGGATCGTTGTCTTTTCGAAAGCCCAGAAACGCCCCACGGCGCGGAGAAACAACGAACTCAAACCAGATCGACTCGAAATTGAGTTGCACGACCAAATCGTATTCTTGTTCATTGAATCGGTTCATCCACTTGCGGCATTTGAGAAGGGCAAGTTCGTCATCCGAGAATGGTTCATTCACTTTTGGACCATCCGCGTTCTCGACCAGCCGAATTTTGAGATTCACGCCGTTCTGGTCGGCCGCCGGAATCGTCGAAACGTCAAAATCGACGAATCGACCGCATTCCCACAACTCACGCTCGATGCGGATTCGCTCTCCGCGGCTCAAAACAGTACCCTCATTGATTTTTAGAAACTTCAGTAGATCTTCACGCGAGTTTTTTCGGTTGCCCACGATCTCAATTTGTCGGGCGATCGCCGATGCACCTTCATCGGTGATTCGAACGACGAGATAGGCCGTGGAAGTATTCTCGACTGGAACAATGTCGAAGTGGAACTCGGCAAACTCGAAGCCGATATCCTTGAATGCCGATTTGATTTCGTCGCGCAGTTTCAATTTCGTCTCTTCATCGAACGGAGCCGGACGGGATCGTTTCCACACCGGCTCTTTCAAATTGACTTGCGAACCATTCTTGTCGACCCATTTGGTCGTAGCTTCATCTTGCTGGTCGCTGAACCCCGCGGCTATTGCATCGGCGGGAGGAAACTTGTTTTCGAGTCGCTTGATCAGAACTTTGCCGTCGATCCGTGCCGCGCCAGTTGTGTTGGCCGCGACAACACGAACATCGCCTTGCTGATAGCGTGGCCCCTCAACAATGGAAATGTGGATCTTTTCATGATCGCGATCGATGTCCACCGAGACCTTGGTGTTTGGAAAACCACTGTGATGGTAGCCCGCCAGAATGCGACGCTGAAGAACTTCGAGATACTTCTCGACCGGCGCGGATGGGTGCGCGGCAAGAATCACGTCAAAATCCTGTCGCAATTCATCACGAATCTGCTCCGGCGGACAAATCTTGACACCGTGAAAGACAAGACATTGCGGGTCACCCAATCTGCCGACAAGTTCGTTCGTTTGCGCGACGCTTGGGAGGGAGCTTGTGGTAACAAGAGAAAACACAAACAGGAATTGAAGTAGGGTCTTCATTGTCGTCGAATCCTTCAAAGGTTTTTTTATCCGCTGGGAGACAATTTATCTCACGTGGTCGATTTGAGACAATGTCAATGAATCAGGTCACCTCGCCCAAAAACCGTGATCGCGGTAGAATTCGCTTGGTTGGCATCGATGAAAATATCCACGAAAACGCCGCGGCTGGTAGAATCTTGCGACGAAATACGTGAGGCGGTTGGGCATGCGCGACTGGCCGGCGAAACAATCGGCGTTGTGCCAACGATGGGTGCCTTGCACGAGGGGCACTTGAGCCTGGTTCGAACTGCCAGAGAAGATTGCACGTTCAATGTGACCACCATCTTCGTAAATCCGGCTCAGTTTGGTCCGAATGAAGATCTGGCCCAGTATCCGCGGACATTTGAAGCCGATCTCGATGCGCTGGCCCAGTACGATGTTGATCTCGTCTTTCTGCCGAGTGTCGAAGAGATGTACCCGGACGGGTTCTCGACGTTTGTCGACCCGCCCGACGTCGCGAGCCCGTTGGAAGGCCAGTGCCGTCCCGGCCACTTTCGGGGCGTCGCGACAGTCGTGCTAAAACTTCTTACCGCCGTGCCAGCAGATCGGGCGTATTTCGGTGAGAAAGATTACCAGCAACTGCTCGTGATTCGCAAAATGGTTGCCGATCTCAACTTGCCCGTCACGGTCTGCCCATGCCCGATCGTGCGAGAAGTCGATGGGCTGGCACTCAGTTCCCGAAACACGTACCTCAGCGGTGAGGAGCGGCAACAAGGGTTGGCACTTTCGCGCAGCCTGCGCGTTGCTGACGAACTCGTCCAGAGCGGTGAACGTAATGCCAATATGGTTCGATCGGCCATGCGACACGAGTTGGATGAAGCCGGTGTCATGGAAGTCGATTACATTGCGATTGCGGACATGGATACGTTGCACCCCGTCGAGTTGATCGACCGGCCCTGCCGCGCGTTAGTCGCGGCACGTGTCGGCCAAACTCGTTTGATCGATAACTGTCAAATTGGATGACGTTCTGTGCGCCGTACTCTGTTTTATGTCCCTCATGAGTTTTTTGACCTGAATGGCTTGGGCTTTGGCTGGCTATTGATCGGCTGGATTGTCTTTAGCATCTGCCTAATTGTTTGGTTGATTCGACAACAGGGTTGGAATCGAGACACGAGGAGCTATCTGCCCGTGTTGATTCTTGTTGGCATCGTCTTCTGGCTACTGCTGCCGATGATGGAATTGAAAGCTGCGGATGAATCGATAGTCGGGCTGGCAATTCGCGGCTATGGGACGATGGTCATGATCGGCGTCATCGGCGGCGTTAGCATGGCGTGTTTTCGGGCGAGGCGAATGGGCATCGATCCGGAACACATCCTCTCGCTGGCATTTTTCGTTTTTATCGGAGGGATCATTGGCGCGAGAGGTTTTTATGTGCTTCAGAAGTCGCCGCAATTCTTTTTGTTCGACCAAGCCGGGAATTTCTTGCTGTGGGAATCTGTCAAGGCAATCTTCAACGTGACGGAAGGCGGGTTGGTCGTCTATGGATCACTGATCGGCGCGGGACTGGCGGGCGTGGTGTTTCTTTGGCGAAAAAAATTGCCGGTGCTCGCTGTCGCCGACCTCATCGCACCAAGTTTGCTGGTCGGTTTGGCCATCGGCCGCCTGGGATGTGTTTTGAACGGCTGTTGCTTTGGCGGCGTGTGCGACGCGGGAAGTCCGTTCCCATCGATTCAATTTCCACGCGACGTCTCGCCGACGTTGCACTCCATGTTGCCGGCCGAGTTGCGAGAGAATAGTCCACCTTATTTTCACCAGCGGCATGCCGGCCTGTTGCACGGCATTCGGATCGACGCAGGCGAAGATTCGAAACCGGTCGTCGGCTATGTGGACAAGGCGATCGTCAAGAATGTACTGGGTAGCGGCGATCAACTTGAGGTAGGTGACGAAATCGTTGCGATCGGCAACGGTCTCGGTAACCTTGGCGACAAAGAGGTTGCTTCATTCGCCGCCGCTCGTCGCGCGATGGGCAGTACGACGCGGGACTTGGCCATCGGATCGATTGTCACGGTGAAGACCGCCGACGGCAAACACATTTCGTGGAACATCGGCAAATTGCCAGCCTATTCCAAGCCCGTGCATCCCACGCAAATCTACAGTGCCATTAACGCGGGATTGCTGGCGGCGTTTTTGTGGTTTTACTATCCACTGCGGCGGCGCGATGGCGAGCTGTTCGCGCTGCTTCTGATAATCTACGCTGTTGGCCGGTCGCTGCTGGAATTGATTCGCGACGATGAAGGCGGGCAGTTTGGGACCGCACTCACGATTTCGCAGTGGGTCAGCATTTGCGGATTCGTTTTTGGTGTAATCCTTCTGATATGCATTTGCCGGAAACCCGCTGACAAGGCTCTTTAAGGCGAGCGGCAGAAGAGGATTTACCGTAGTGGAATTCGGCAGAATTCCTTTTCAGAGGGAAGGAACTCTGGCGAGTTCCGCTATCGTGTCCTGTTTAACTTGGGGGAGGTGGATTGGAAGACATGACGTTACCAGAAACCTTCCATTGGAACCCGGTGGGTGTCGTGCAAGACGTTTTTTGCATCTTCTGGCGGCGTCACCAGCGAGGCGATTTTCACATTCAAAATCGCTCTCATCTTTGGCGCATCCTCATCGGCATTACGCGCCTCGTCACGCGCCTCGTCACGCGCAATGTGATCAAGCGACAATGCCGCCAGCGACGGGACTATCGTCGCGCGGCAAATGAGACGTGTGCTGGCGTATTCAACCAATGAGTACAATCGAGAGCGTCTGGGCGAGATCGTGTTGTACGATCGAGACGCTGGACAGCGCGTTGACCTGCCAAATCTAAACTCGGCGTCGATGGATACCGAGCCGGCAATCAGACACAACGGCCGCTTCATCGCGTTTGTCACAGACCGGCCTGGCGGCGAAGGCGCGCGAGACATTGGTTTGTACGACCGGCACACATCGCAATTGGTTCCACTACCCGGATTGAACTCCGTCGGCCAAAAGCAGTCCCCATCGATCAGTTCGGACGGACGTTGCATCGCGTTTGTCTCCGAACGCTTGGAGGGCGAAGGCGAGCGTGACATTTACGTGTACGATCGCGAGACCGAAGTACTGTTTTCATTGCCCGGCCTGAACGCGACTCGAAGTTGGGCAGTTGCAACTTGGTGAAACTGTGCCATTCATATCCTTTGACCCCACGGACGAAAAAAACGGGGAGGGAAACGATATTGCACTGAGAAACGATTTGGCGGACGAATTACGGGAATGGCTCGGCGAAAAACTTTCGGCTTTACAAAGGGAAGCTAGACGGCTGGGCAAGCCAATTCCGGTTCAGTTACCGCTAGACCACCGAGCTTTCAGAGTGCCAGACAAATTGGTGAACATCCTAAATAAGGATTTGAAACTTGCCGGAATCCCCAAGGTGGACGACAGAGGGTATTCAATCGACGTCCACGCCCTAAGGCATTCGTTTGGGTCCCTGTTGAGCAAAGGGGGCGTTTCACCGAGAACCGCACAAGCGGCGATGCGGCATTCAACCATCGATCTCACCATGAACACGTACACGGATCCGCGCGTTCTGGACGTTCACGGGGCGCTCGACGTTCTGCCGGCAATGCCCATCAGTGGCGAAGGCCATGAAGTGCAAAAGGCAACAGGAACGACGGACGACACTCCAGATTCGTCTCTAAAAAAGTTTGCACCAGGGTTTGCACCAAGAACTGACAATTCTGGCACATCGGTGTCATTTGGAGTCGATGATGATCGCAAGAGGTGTGACCAAGAAACAACCGACAACAATGTCGTAAGTGTAAGTCACGCCGCAAGAAACGTAGCCCTTAGCAGGACTTCTGATCAAAAAACTAAAGTGGAGACGAAGGGGCTCGAACCCTCAACCCCCGGCTTGCAAAGCCGGTGCTCTCCCAATTGAGCTACGTCCCCGGGATCGCTGATCGCTCAAGAGTGGGCGTACATGGATTCGAACCATGGACCTCGTCGTTATCAGCGACGCGCTCTAACCAACTGAGCTATACGCCCTTGTGATCGTATCCTGCGTTCCAATCCGTGATTGCAAGTTGCTGTTTTCAAATCGAACTAAGTATTTTAGGTTGAGCGGCCGTTATGTCAAACGGGGCCTAAAACCGCCATAACCGGAGCTTTTTAGCCGAATTGATGATGGTCATTGCCGCAGGTAGCCGATCATTACTTCGTAGGTCTGTATTCTGACACATCAACTGATTTGTGGACAAGAGGACTGAATTCGATGTTCATCTGCAAATGGAAACACTTCGCCTTGGCCGCCGCCGCAGGCTTTAGTTTTTGCACCGGCATTCTCACTGAGCAAGCGGGCGCGGCAACACCAACCGCTGTCCAGGCCCTCAGCCTCAAGCCAATTCAAAAGGACGTCGATTACGATCGTCCCAGCGGAGATGCCGCCGACAAATGCACCGTCAAGGCCGAAAGCCGCAAGGATGCCAGCGGTTGGGTCGTCCGCGACGGCTCGGGACAATTTTTGCGCCAGTACCTGGACACAAACAAGGACAACAAAGTTGACCAGTGGCGTTATTTCAAAGATGGCGTCGAAGTTTATCGCGACATTGATTCCAATTACAACGGCAATGCGGATCAGTACCGTTGGCTGGGCACGGCCGGCATTCGCTGGGGAACGGACAAAGACGAGGATCGCCGCATTGACAGTTGGAAAGTGATTTCGGCCGAGGAGGTTTCCGCGGAAGTGATCGCGGCGTTGCGCGACCGCGATGCGACGCGCTTCAAACGATTGCTTTTGACCGGCGACGAGTTGAAGTCGCTGGGTTTTGGTACGGAGGTCGCCAAGGACTTGGCGAAGCGGATCTCGGGCGCGTCGTCGAACTTCGCCACGGTTGCCGGCAAACAGAAGGTTGTCAACAGCGGAACGAATTGGATTCACTTCGGCGGCAATCTGCCGGGCGTGTTGCCAGCGGGAACCGATGGATCGACCAAGGACGTCACGATCTATGACAACGTGACCGCCGTTGTTGAAACCGCTGGGAAGCACGCCCAGGTGGCCATCGGCACGCTGGTCCAAGTTGGTGGAACATGGAAAGTCGTGGACTTGCCGCAGGGCTTGGTTGGCGGACAAGCGAATGTCACTGACACGGGGCTGTTCCTGAAAGCAAATCATCGGCCGGTTCCAGCAGAAGCCGCCGCGCCCACCAATGGATTGTCGCAAGAGATCCAAAAGTTGATCCAAGAATTCGAAACGATTGACCGTTCGCTGCAATCGAGCGTGGCCGCATCACAAAAAGCAACTCTCAATCAGCGCCGAGCGAATGTGCTGGAGAAACTCGTCGCGGCATCTTCGACCGCGGAAGACCGAGATAATTGGATTCGCCAGTTCGCGGACGTGGTGGGCGGAGCGACTCAAACCGGCGAATATCCCGGCGGGTTGGAACGCATGAAAAAGTTCTACGAAACGTTGACCAAAGACAGCAAGGCGTCGAATTCGGCGGCCTACGTGAAGTACCGCTACGTGAACGGCTGGTATTCGCAAAGCATTCAGGATCCCAAGGCCGACTTTGCCAAGATCCAGGATCAATGGCTCGGAGAATTGGCGGATTTTGTCGAAGCGTATCCTAAGGCGGAAGACTCGGCCGACGCGATGTTGCAGATCGCTCTGGCCCGCGAGTTTTCGGGTAAAGACGATGAGGCGAAACAGTGGTACAGCCGCATCACGAAGGACTTCGCGACGTCCGATTTGGCGAAGAAGGCAGCGGGTGCCGTTCGTCGATTGGACTCCGTTGGCAAAACGATTCAACTTTCCGGCCGCACGGTTGAAGGTCGATCGTTGAACACGTCATCTTACAAAGGCAGAGTCCTGTTGATTCACTATTGGGCCACGTGGTGCGAGCCTTGTAAAAAGGAATTGACGACGTTGAAGAACATGCAAGCCAAGTACAGCAAACGTGGTTTCTCGCTTGTCGGTGTCAGCCTGGATAACGATAAAAAGTCACTGTCGGGCTATTTGCGAAGCGCCCGGCTTTCGTGGCCGCAGTTGTACGAAGACGGTGGGTTGGACAGCCGTTTGGCAAATGAACTGGGAATCCTCACACTGCCGGCCATGATGCTGGTCGACAAGCAAGGCAAAGTCATTAGCCGGAGCATGCATGCCGCCGAACTCGACGCCGAGCTTGGCAAGATCTTGCGATAGCAAAACGTCAAACCAAAAACACGGTCAACGAACGCGGGCCGTGGGCACCGATCACCAGTGACTGCTCGATGTCAGCCGTCTTCGATGGCCCGGAGATAAAGACACCGAACCCGGATTCTCTAAACGACAGCCGTTTGTAAGCCTCGTGCATGTTGTTGACGATTTGATCTGCCGGCACGACAAGTGCCAAATGCTGCGGGATGAAGTAAATCACGCGATGCTTCAGGCCCTGGCCGGTCACCCACAACGCTGCGTTTTCCGCGACACCGAACTCTGCCGTCAAAATCGCGAAGTCGACATCTTCCAACTCATGTGGATCGTCAATCTCGTTCATCCGGACGTTCGATTGGCCAACTCCGTCAATCGACGAGTAGACTCGTTTCGCATCCGCAT
This sequence comes from uncultured Pirellulaceae bacterium, assembly GCA_964343305.1. GTDB lineage: Bacteria > Planctomycetota > Planctomycetia > Pirellulales > Pirellulaceae > CAYFJO01. Next base: position 19,938 of record CAYFJO010000031.1, read on the forward strand.
ACGCCGGGATCTCTGCAAGTCGCAGGTTGATTTCATTTTGACTTTCTACAAACACCGCGCGACCGCCAACCAACTCTAGCGATGCTTCAAATTGGCCATGCAAGTCGTCAAACGTGATCCAATCGTGGTCGAGCGAAGGTTCGTCGATCGGGTTGATCGCCGCCTTTCGAATCGCGGATAGTATCGATTGCTTACTTTTCATCGCGCCGCCTGAAGAGCTGTCGAAAAGATTCTTTGGGTGCCGGCGGTAGTTCGCGTTGTTTGCCCCAGGCGTTCAGTGGATTGTAGATCAAAAAACGCGGCATCCAGCGGAGCATGAACCGCCCGATCTTGCCCGCCAGGTTAAACATCCACGTGTTGCGCAATATCAGACTGGCAAATTTCATGGCCAAACGCTTTCGCCACGGCAGGTTGCCTTGGACGTTGATCTCACGACGCCAGGTGAGCAACTGGTGGTGCAAATCGATCTTCACCGGACAAACGTCCGTACACGATCCGCACAGGCTACATGCGAATGGCAAACTGTAGTTTTCCTTCGAGTCGCGAGCCGGCGCGAGGATCGATCCGATTGGACCCGGCACTGTGTTCTCATAGCTATGGCCGCCGCTGCGACGATAGACCGGGCACGTATTCATACAAGCGCCACAACGAATGCATGCCAACGACCGGCGAAACTCGTCGCTGCCCAAGATGTCGCTACGACCGTTGTCGACCAGCACGATGTGTAACTCGCCGTCAGGTTTAGGTCCGTGAAAATGCGATGAGTAAGTCGTGATCGGTTGCCCCGTCGCGCTGCGAGCGAGCAAACGTAAAAATACCGACAGATGTTCGGCCCGCGGAATCAGTTTTTCGATTCCCATGCAAGCGATGTGCAAGTTCGGCAACGAGACACCCAGGTCCGCGTTGCCTTCGTTTGTGCAGACGACAAACCCACCCGTCTCGGCGATCGCAAGATTGACGCCCGTGATACCCGCGTCGGCCGCGAGAAATCTTTCCCGCAGATGGCCGCGGGCCGCCTCCGTTAAGTAGTTTGGATCGGTCGCTCCCTCGTCCGTGCCCAGATGCTCGTGAAACAGCTCGCCAACTTCTTCCTTCTTAATATGAATCGCCGGCAGCACGATGTGGCTGGGTGGCTCGTCGCGAAGCTGCACGATTCGTTCGCCCAGGTCCGTATCCACCACCTCGATGTTGTGCCGCAGCAAAAACGGATTTAAGTGGCACTCTTCGGTCAACATCGATTTGCTTTTGACGATGCGACGCACGTCGTGCCGCTGCAGAATTTCCAGCACGATGTCGTTGTGCTCGGCGGCGTTGCTTGCCCAATGAACCGTCGCCCCCAACCGCGTCGCGTTTTCCTCAAACTGTTCGAGATATTCGGCCGAGCGCGAAACGGTGTGCATTTTGATCATCGAAGCGGTTTCGCGAAGCGTTTCCCATTCCGGCAGCGACTGTGCCATCTTGTCGCGTTTCGCGCGGACAAACCACAACGATTGATCGTGCCAATGCGCCCGCTCACGGTCGGCGACGAATTCAGTGGCGTTGACGGCGTGGTTCACACTCATGTACGTACTTCGTGCCCGGCAAGAATTTCTGCGATGTGCATGACACGGATCGTTTTTTTGTTGCGACGAATGAGCCCGTCCATGTGCATCAGGCAAGACATGTCGGCTGCCGTCAGAATTTCCGTGCCGGCTTGTTCATGATCGGCCAAACGATCCATGCCCATCATGCACGAAACCGCCTGCTGATCGACCGCAAACATTCCGCCAAAGCCGCAACACTCGTCAGGCCGCGACAATTCGGCCAGCTCAATTCCATCAATCATTTCAAGCAACTGTCGTGGCTTACTGAACGCTGGTTCGACACGTTCGCTCGAACTTCCCATCCGCAGCCCGCGCAATCCGTGGCAACTCCGATGCAATCCAACCTTGGACTCAAACGCACCGGGCCACTCGGTCACTTTCAGCACATCGGTCAGAAACTCGCACAACTCAAACGTTTTGCCTTTCAACTGCTGAAGGCTATCCACATCATCAAAGTACTCGTCATAGTGCTGGCGAACCATGGCCACACAACTTCCAGACGGGCAAACCACGTGATCGTAGTCTTTAAAAATTTCAAAGAACTTCAAAGCCAACGGACGGGCCTGGTCGGTACAGCCCGAGTTTGCCATCGGTTGCCCGCAGCAAGTTTGAGCCGTGGGAAACTCGAGGTCCAACTCAAACCGCTCCAGCACTTCCACCGTTGCCATGCCGACGTGTGGATAGAACTGATCGATGTAACAGGGAATGAACAGGCCGACTTTCACAAGACACTCTCATTCGTGCATGCGGATGAAGCCGGAATTATAAGCAGAGTGTCTGCGACAACAAAGGAGTGTGACGATTGTTCGCGCGCAGTCATGTTGTCATAAGGAATGCAAGAAAGCAGGAGCTGCCCACTTCGACTTCTCTTCATGCTGTCCTGCCTTCCTTATTCATCGCCTCTTCGCCGCCTCAGGAGGAACTTACCGCGACGCCCAGCGGGTGAGTTACTTGGGTCGAATACTCGACAATCGATGCATTGATGGTCAAACTATTTTCTGACGGAACTCGGCTAAGTTCGCAAATTTCCAAGTCCACGATTTCGGAGAAACAGCATGGCAGTCCAACCGATTCCCGATGGTTATCGTTCCATCACACCTTATCTTGTCATCAGGGGCGCAGCCGATGCGATTGAGTTTTATGAGACGGCGTTCGGGGCGACTGAACTGATGCGGCTGGACGGACCGGAAGGCAAAGTGATGCATGCCGAAATGAAGATTGGGGATTCGGCGATCATGATGGCGGATGAGTTTCCGGAAATGGACATCGTCAGTCCGTCGACATTGGGAAATTCGCCCGTTGGGATTCTGTTGTATGTTGAAGATGCGGACACGGTTTTTCAACGGGCCATCGATGCCGGAGCCACGGAGAAAAAACCGCTGGTGGACCAGTTCTATGGCGATCGGTCTGGCGCAGTGGTCGATCCTTTCGGACATCTGTGGACGGTGGCCACGCATATTGAAGACTTGTCGCCGGAAGAGCTAAATCGGCGGTTCGAAGAGACGATGGGCGGAGGAGCGGAGGATTCCGATTGACGAAGTACCCAATGACGAAGGAATAACAAAGCACAGAATTCCGAAGATTTGTCGGCGCGTTCGCATGGTTCTTAATCATTCGGACTTCGGGATTCTTTTGCCATTGGGTCACTCGTCATTTGTCATTCGCCTTCATATGTTAGAATACGATCATGGCAGACTCTCAACGATTTAGCACGTTCCGAGAAGACAACGTGACGGTGGTGGAACTCGTCGATCCCCGTAGGTTTGGCAGATTTGGAAGACTCGACCAGGAACTTCGCGATTACTTCGATGTCCATCCCTGTGACTGGGTCGTGTTTGACTTCACGCACGTCTCCTATTGCCCGTCCGATTTGATCGGCGATCTGTTGGCATTCTGGAAGCGCGAGGGCAGCAAGCTCAAGGCGTGCAGCATGAATCCCATGATTCGCCAGTCGCTTGGCAGTATGATGCTCGACCAATATGCCATCGATATCTACGACTCGCGCGAAAAGGCCATCGCGTCGTTTCAATCTCCAGACCAGTGAGAGTCTATCCGGAAAACGGATCGCGGTTTATTTCGAATCGTTGCTTATTTCGAATTTTGCTTATGATTCCAATGGTGGCATGCGTCGAAATGTCGGCCACTTTGTGGCACACGGGCCCGCGGCTAGCCCCGTCGGCTCACGGGTCTTGCCGCCCTGATGTCAGGATCTCTGGAATCATGCAATGAGTGTTTTTGTTGCCCTACATCTAACCAGGCCAGCGTCCCACAACGCCACTTGGCAGTTGATGTCCACACGCTGATGGAATCGAGAGAGGAGTGGCTGTGACTCCCGCTTGGCAGTGGCCGAAGACTGAATCCGCCAACATCGCTTCCAACTCGGCTGGCCCGATGCCAGGCGAATGGCACGTCAGGAGAAAGAACGCTCGAGATGCCGATGTGAGTTCCGCACACAGTTGGAGCAACTCCATCAACCCATCCGAGATTCTCCAAACTTCGCCCTTCGGTCCGTGGCCATAGCTTGGCGGGTCCAGGATCACTGCGTCGTACTGGTTTCCTCGCTTCAATTCACGTTGGACGAACTTGACGGCATCCTCGCAGATCCATCGAATTTTCTGATCGCCCAGTCCCGATCGCTGGGCGTTTTTGCGTGCCCACGTCACAACGTTTTTGGCTGAATCCACATGGACGACTTCGGCGCCAGCCCGAACTGCGGCCATTGTCGAGCCGCCCGTGTAGGCGAATAGGTTCAAGACTTTCAGCCGTCGTTGATGTCGCTTGATTTGTTTGTCAATCCACTGCCAGTTCTTTGCCTGTTCGGGGAAGATGCCGACGTGGCCAAATTCGGTAGCCTTGAGTTGAAAGGAACCGATGGCGTGTTCGATCGTCCAAGATGATGACGAGAACTTTCGCGGACTCCACATTCCAGATGTGCCGTTTTTGCGTGTATACTCGGCGTCGGCGATCTTCCACTGGGATGGATCTACCTTTGTGAAGGATTCGGCGGCTGGCGATGGACGGTCTAGCACGAATTGGCCAAAGCGTTCCAGCTTTCGGCCATCGCCAAAGTCGATCAGTTCGTATTGGTCGGTTGAAAACAAAGTCTTTCACCGTGGGAATTCAAATTCACGGAATCCGTCTGGCACATCCAACTAGAAAACGCGACAATAGTTCAATTGGCTGGTTGGAGGAGCACTGCCGTTATGTATCAACGAATTCGCATCTTGGTTGTTTGTTTTGTTTGGTCATTTGCAGTGGCCATTCTAGACGCAGATGAACCGACCACAGAAGAGGCCCGAGGCCCTCAGCCTTCGGCGCAACAGATTGAGCAATGGGTCCGTGACCTCAATTCGAATCGATTCATCGACCGTGAGTTCGCCACGCAGGAATTGACTCGCGCGGGGATGCCCGCCATCGGCCCCATCTTGAAAGCGATTCCTAAGGGCAATGTCGAAGTGCTGACGCGTGCGGTCCATGTGTTGCGGGAGATTGCGGTTTCCGAGGACGAACAAGTAAGCCTCGCCGGACAGCATGCATTAGAACAAGTCGCGGCGTCGAGTCGAAAGACGGCATCGCGCCGGGCATTGGCCGCGTTGGACAAACTCGGAACGTACCGTCAGGGGCGGGCCATCGATTCGCTGCGCGCGGCCGGCGTCAAGTTGACGAACGAAACCGTAACGGTCGGCCGGGCCTTTGTCTTCGATGTGCCGACGGTCGATCTGGAGAACTTCGACGGCGATCCCCAGGATCTGTCGCAACTCAAGTGGCTGCGGGATTTCCGCCACGTAAAAATGTCGGGCGACGGGATCACCGACGCCTGTGTCGCCCATGTCGCCACGATGAAGGCCCCGCACTACATCACGATCAAGCGCGCTGCCATCACGGACCAATCCGTGCAGCATCTTGTGTCCGCCAGTAACATCCAGCAGTTGGTGATTATGTATTGCCCCATCACCGACAAGGCCGTGGAGAATCTCGCGGTACATAAGACCGCCTCGCACATGAAGTTGTTTGGCACGAAAATAACGGTGGAAGGTGCCGGTCGTTTACAGCAAGCGATCGCGGGAACGAACGTCGACCGCCGAGACGGTGCGTTTCTGGGCGTTGGTTGCGAAGCGCACGAACGAGGCTGTTTGATCCGTGTCGTTCACGGAAGCAGCGCGGCCGCTCAGGCGGGAATTCGGCAAGGCGACATCATCACGAAATTCAACGGCGAGTTTGCCAAGGATTTCGATACGCTCACCAGCTTAATTGGCAAACATCGTGGCGGCGCAACGGTCGAAGTCGAGATACTTCGCGGGGAAGTGACGTTGAAAAAAATGATCAAGCTTGGGGAGTGGGACTAAGCTAACTGCGGCAGCAAAGTGGTCCCGAGCGGATTCTTGCACGGATCTCACGGCCATTCGCAAAATGGCAGACGAACTCGTGATCGTTCTGAAAATGCAACAGTGTCGCGACTTCTGCTAGCCGAAAGGCAAGTCGTGCCAGCACACGAGGAATTCTGTGCGAAAAGATCCAACGCGGGGAGTGCTCCCTGAGCGCAAGCGGACGCAAATTGCCACTCAGTTCGTATTGGCACGTATGGGCTATTTTGATAATTTACCCGCCGTGCCACGTTATGAAGACATGGCGCCAAAGAACCACGTTCCGTAGGAATTGATTTGCACTGAGTGTTTTGGGACGTGGGGAACACATGGAAAGGAGTCCGTGATGCCTGACCAGAAACAGCAAGAGATCTGTGTTCATATCCGTTGGATGATTCGTCGTGATATGACGGAAGTGCTCGACATCGAAACGAACTGTTTTGAGTTTCCCTGGTCGGAACAAGACTTCATTCGCTGCTTGCGTCAACGCAACTGTATTGGCATGGTCGCCGAATACGACGAACGTGTCGTGGGGTTCATGGTCTACGAGTTGCACAAAGATCAGTTGCACATTTTGAATTTCGCCGTGCATCCGGATTTTGCACGCCACGGCGTGGGCAAACAAATGGTCGGCAAGTTGATCAGCAAACTGTCGCACCAGCGGCGAAATCGCATCATGCTCGAAGTGCGCGAGACCAATCTTTCCGCACAGCTCTTCTTCCGCTCGATGGGTTTTCGAGCGATCACCGTGTTACGCGATTTCTACGACGATACGACGGAAGATGCCTATCTGATGCAGTATCGTTATCAACCCGCGCTCGAAGAATCAGGCGTCGGCGTCAATCGCATCGCCCGATTGGCTGGCTAAACCGCGACGATCTCAATTTCCATCGTCCCGAGATTGACAATCGCAATCGAGTGTTGTCGCGCGCGATAGAGTGCACCGGGATTGAGCACCATCGTCTTACCCACGCGGTGACTCTCCGATTGATGCGTGTGACCATAGCACACCAAATCCCAATCATCCGAATTGATGGTCTCACGAAATCGTCGCTGGTCGTCACTGTGAAGCAGCGCGACACGCTTCTCGCAAAGCGTTAATTCGCCGAAGGGGCCATAGAAACTCTGATGGTGCGTACAAATCGCCGCGGCCAACTCATCCTCGTTCCCGTCGACGTTGCCTAAAACAAAATGTGTAGGCCATGCATCAAACAAGGCGACAACATCCGTGGAGCCGATGTCGCCACAATGCAACACTTGTTCGACCGCAAACGTCTCCAGCATCCGCACGCCTCGCAGCGTATTCTCAACGTGCCCGTGTGTATCACTTACGACACCAATCAGCATTTCAACTTCTCGCCAACGTTGGCAGGCGTGGGAGGCCTGTGCTGGTGGACATTCACAATCGAGAGCACTATCATCATTCACTAAGACACCCTGTTTTCAAGAGGATTGTTTGGTATGAAAAGAGTTTTACTCGTCATCGTTGTACTTTTGTCTGGATCTGGCCGGGCTCACGCCGCGGAAACGCGGCCATTAGAGTTGGCTGACGGCGATCGCGTTGTGTTCCTCGGCAGCACTTATATCGAACGGATGCAGTCTTACGACTACCTGGAAACGCTGTTAACCGCCGCCTATTCCGATCGCAACATCACGTTTCGCAATCTCGGCTGGAGCGGCGACGATGTGACCGGCTTGGCCCGTGCCGTCTTTGGCCAACCGATCGACGGCTTCAAGCGGCTGGAAAGAGATCTTGTCCAAGCCAAGCCCACGGTCATCATCGTGTGCTACGGTGGCAACGAAGCTCACGCGGGCGAAGCAGGTTTGTCGGAGTTCGAAGCGGGACTCAATCGGCTGCTGGAGACGATCAGCCAAACCAAGGCGAGAATCGTCATCGCATCGCCCATGAGCTACGAGAATGTTGGTTCGCCTCTGCCCGATCCCAATCGATACAACACTCAACTAAGAAAGTACTGCGAAGTGTTGGCCTCGGTTGCCAACGACCGCGAATTGCCGTTCATCGACCTTTACCAACGGTTGGACGCCATCCAGGATGTTTCCGCGCCGCCGTCGATCCGCACTCGATTGACCGACAACGGTTTGCATTTGAATGAATTCGGGTATTGGCGCACCGCATCGAGATTTGCTCGTGCATTGGGAGCCGATATACCGGCTTGGAAAGTGGATCTGGACGTCGCAACCAACTCAATGGACGTCACCGGGACCATGGTTTCAGAGGTCAAGACCACCGACAAGGAAGTCAGCTTTTCGGTTGTCGATCAAACCCTCCCGTTTTCACCTGCACCGAATACTTCTCCGCGCGGAGGGAAACTGGCAATGCCGCACAGCATTTTCCGCATTCGTGGCCTTGCAGAGGGGCAATATGGTCTGCAAATTGACAACCGTCCGACGATTCTGGCCGACGAAAAGCAATGGGCTGCGGGCGTCCACATTTACCGCGGCGAGTATCTCCCGCAAGTCGAAAAACTGCGACTCGCCATTCAAAAGAAAAACGAGTTGCATTTTCACCGGCATCGGCCGCAAAACGAAACTTACTTGTTTTTGTTCCGCAAACACGAGCAAGGAAACAACGCCGTCGAGATCCCGCAATTCGACCCTCTGATTGAATCGCAGGAAAAACAAATCGCAAACCTAAGCAAGCCCACGAAGAACACCTACCGGCTCGTTCGCGTCGACGAGAAGTAGCACACTGAATTCCCGTCATGCAGTGAGTTCGTTCAACGCTGGGCCGGCCACAGTTAAACTACCTTTACTAAATCGCAGCTTGAAAGATTGACCATGAACTGCTTTTCAAGAAACCGATGCATTCTATTCACGTTACCCATCGCTTGTCTCGCCACCACCTTGCTCGCTCAGCGTGACCTACGTGACATTCCCGATTCTGACCCGGAATTAGAGCGCAAAACGTTCATCGTGGCCGATGGCTTCGAGGTCAACTTGTTTGCCGCCGATCCGAAGATCGCCAAGCCGATTCAAATGAACTTCGACGCGCAAGGCCGACTGTGGATCGCCAGCAGCGAAGTCTATCCACACATCAAACCCGGCCAGAAGGCGACAGACAAGATCCTCGTCCTCGAAGACAAAAACAACGACGGCGTGTCTGATTCGACGACCGTTTTCGCGGACGGACTTTTAATTCCAACCGGCGTCGTTCCCGGTGACGGCGGCTGCTATGTTGCCAACAGCACCGAGTTGATTCATTTCTCCGACACGGACGATGATGGCAAATCTGATTACCGGCGTGTCGTGTTGTCAGGGTTTGGCACCGAGGACACGCATCACTTGCTGCACACGCTGCGTTGGGGCCATGACGGTATGCTATACATGAATCAATCGATCTACATTCACAGTCACATTGAGACGCCTTACGGTGTGCGGCATCTCAACGGCGGCGGCATCTGGAAGTTTCGTCCAGAAACAATGCAACTGGAAGTTTTTTGCCGCGGCTTTGTTAACCCCTGGGGGCATCACTTCGATCATTTTGGCCAATCATTCGCCACCGACGGTGCTTACGGCGAAGGCGTCAACTATGTGTTCCCCGGTGCTGTTTACGTGACCGCCGTCGGCGCCAAACGACGATTGAAGGGACTCAACCCCGGCAGTCCGAAGCACTGCGGATTGGAAATCCTCAGCGGCCGGCATCTTCCAGAAGATTGGCGCGGCAACATGATCACGAACGATTTTCGCGCCCATCGAGTTTGCCGCTTTGTGGTGTCGGAAGACGGGTCCGGCTATGCGTCGCGCCAAGAAACCGAACTCATCAAAACCAAGCACGTCGCGTTTCGTCCGATCGATGTCAAGGTCGGGCCGGATGGAGCGATTTACATCGCGGATTGGTACAACCCGATCATTCAACACGGCGAAGTCGATTTTCGCGACCCGCGCCGCGACCACGTTCACGGCCGCATCTGGCGAGTGTCGGCGAAAGGACGTGCCCCGCTTAAGCATCCCAATCTGGTCGAAGCCAACGTCAATGAACTGCTCGACCATTGCAAGGCTCTGGAAGAATGGGTCCGATTGCACGCCAAGTTGGTTTTGAAATCGCGTGGGAAACACAACGTGCTGGAGCCGCTTGATGAGTGGGTGAGCAATCTCGACAAGAACGATCCCAATTACGATCGCTACCGTCTGGAAGCTCTGTGGATCTATCAAGGGCTCAATCATCATGCGCCGGCATTGCTGGAGCAACTGATGAAGTCGCCGGACCATCGCATCCGCGCTGCGGCGATGCGAGTTGCTTCCCATTGGATTCATGCGATCGTCGACCCGATCGCCTTCATCAAAGCAGGCGTCCACGACGAACATCCTCGCGTTCGGTTGGAAACCGTTCGAACACTGGCAAAAGTCAATCGTCGTGAGGCCGCAGGGATCGCTGTTCAGGCGCTCGATCATCCGATGGATCGGTTCCTGGACTTCGCCGTTTGGCAAACGATGCGCGATCTGGAACCTCATTGGCTGCCCGCCGTCCGTGCCGGTCGCGAGGACTTCGGTGGCAATGTCGATCATTTGACCTTCGCGCTGAAAGCCGTCGAATCACCGGGCGTCGTCCTGCCGCTGATGAAGCTGGTCGAACAAGGCAAAGTTCCCTCGGATCGCATCGACAGCGTGCTTTCATTGATCGCACAATTGGGCGGGCCAAACGAATTGGGCAAGGTTTTCGATCTCGCTGTCTCCGGCCAGACCACGCCAGATCGCCGAGCCAGTTTGTTACGCTCCCTAGCCACAACGACTCGCACACGTGGGACGCGACCCAGTGGCGATCTCGCTCGGATCAATTCATTCGTCGATGATGAGAACGATGAGGTCGCGTCGGCCAGTTTGCGAGGTGCCGGTGTGTGGAAAGTCCTCGGTTTGCGCGACAAACTGATCGCCGTTGCAGGCAATGCCAAACTGAATCAATCGCGCCGGGATGCAGCGTTCGACGGCCTCACCGCACTTGGAGACGAACCAAGTCGCGCCGCACTCAGCAAACTTGCCGGCACCGAACAACCTCACCAGCAACGACAACGTGCCGTCAATTCACTTGCGTCGCTCGACACCAATTCCGCGGCGCCGCTGGCGATCGCACTGTTAAGCGAACCGGAGTTGAACGCTGATCTCGCGGGTGCGGTGGTCCGATCTTTCCTGCGGCAAAAAACGGGGCCAGGCGCGCTTCTCAAAAACTTGAAAGACGCCAAGCTAGCGCCGGATGTAGCCAAAGTAAGCATTCGCGAAGTACAAGCGGCTGCACGAAAATCGAACGAACTGATCGACGCGCTGCGAACGGCGGGCGGGCTAAAAGATGCCGGCTGGAAGCCGACGCCGGAATTGGTCGCCTCTCTCGTTACGGACGTCAAAGCTGAGGGCGATGCTCATCGAGGTGAAGCGGTGTTTCGCCGCCGCGACATGCAGTGTCTGAAGTGTCATGCTGTTGGTGGAGCGGGCGGTCGTGTCGGGCCGGACCTGGTCAGTGTCGGAGCTAGTGCACAAGTTGACTATCTGATCGAATCGCTGATCGATCCCAACAAAAAGATCAAGGAGAATTTTCACACGCTTTCGATCATCACCGTCGAAGGAAAGGTGATCACGGGCGTCCCCGTTCGACGTGCCGGTGGCGTCCTCACTCTGCGAACGGCCGATGACAAGGAAGTTGCCATCCCCGAGGCGAACATCGACGAACAAGCGGACGGACGATCGTTGATGGCCGACGGCCTGGTGGATCCACTGACGCGCAGTGAACTCGTCGACCTGGTGCGTTTCCTGTCGGAACTGGGAAAGGTTGGTGATTTCGCGATCAGTAAGAAACGCATTGTCCGGCGCTGGGAAGGGTTGGTTTGGACGCCGGAAGGCAATCGGCGATTGAATCGAACCAGCTATGATACGGCCGCGACCGATGACGCTGCGTTGACTTGGGAACCCGCTTACAGTCGCGTGTCTGGCGGCTTGCCGATTGAACCACTTTCAAAGTTTGTGATCCACCGTGACTTGGACGCGACCAGCTTTGTTCGCTGTGCCGTGGATGTGTCGACGGCGGGCAAAGTCAAGCTACTGATTCGCTCGACGAAGGGCGTCAGTATTTGGATCGATGGAAAGCCGCGACCGATTGAGCCCGAACTAAAACTGGACTTGTCCAAAGGCCACCATCGGTTCACTTTTGCTGTCAACCGAGTCATCCGGCGAGAACCGCTACAGGTCGAATTGGCCGATGTGCCGGACTCGCTTGCACAATTCCAGGTTGTTGGTGGAAAGTAGCGATAGACGACGCGGGTCAATCTCCGATGAGTCCCGGCACGAGGGCATCGGTCGTGGCGCGAACGGTGTTGTCGTGGTTGAGTACCTTGTTCTTGCCGATGAAGTAGGTGTGAAAATCCGCCACGATCAAGTTGTACGTCTTTTCCTTGCCGCCCGTCCTCACGTCGCTGATTGTGCTGGTCCCATCAAATCCGTGAAGTTGCATTCCAGGCTCCAGTTGGCGAGCCTTGACCCAGCCTTCGCCGGAGACCCAGAACGGATGCCCGCCGCTGGCTTGAATGGTTTCGTTGCCAACGTCGATCACAACCAGGTCACTTGCCGGGCGAATTGTCGATCGCAGCACGGGCTTGTAGGCCAGCTCGCCGGACTCCACGTCTTGTGACAAAACAAGATCGCCGGTCTTGACCTGTTCTACGGCGACCCGGCCACCCGACGTCCAAACGGGTGTGCCGGCTTTCAAACAGTCGTAAACTATCTGAAACCCCTGTCTGGTTCGCAAGCCGTCGAAACGAATGCCATCGTCCCGAAACAGAACGCGTCCTTGACGTCGCCAGCGCGTCGTGCGTTGCAGGCCGCTGGACGACGGCGGCAAACTCTCGCGCGTTTCGGTCACTGGCTCAGTTTCCGCGGCACCTTCGTCCACGATTGGAATCTGAGGCCGGTCGACGATCGCCACTTCGCGCGGTCGATAGATCGAATTGGTCGGCTTTGGCACCGCGACAAACACTTCATTGTAGTCCGTCCACCACGCCCACCAGGCATCCGGCGATGGAGCTAGTCTTTGCTGGGTGGCAATCGCCAACGCTTTGCCGATTCGCAGATTCATTTCCTCGGTACGCAGGTTTTCAAAGGCAACGTTTTGCTGAGTTTGAATCGCGTTGGCCTGCACGTCTTGAATCGCTCGCGCCGTCGTTTCGCGGACATCCCCCGTGGGCACTGCCACTCGGCGATAAGCCGTGTCGGTCACCAGCAAGCGGTTTTCGTCTTGTGTCCGGCGGAAAAAGCTGTGCCGGTAAACCAATCGCCCGCCTGGTGCACGGAAGAAATTCATCCGGGACTCGACCGGCGTAGACATTTCCGCCAACATCGACGGGGCGTAGGCTTCCACTCGCCACTGGCGAAGTCGCTCGGCCGCATCCTGGCGAACTTGCGGCCACGGCGAATAAACCGCGTGTCGAGCGAGGCACAATGCCGCCGCCCGATCACTCATTTCATCAACCGTCTTCAACACCAGCAGCGCCAGTCTCGCACTGTGGCCAGACAGGATCGATTCCAGTGCTACGATGGCGGCGGGATCCGTGATCTTTGTGAGTTGCTTTTCAGCGTGCTGGCGTCGCGCGGTTGAATCGTGTGTCAGTCCGACGCGGATCTCAACGATCTTTGCTCGCCAATCGGCAAAGCACTTCTGATCCGTTGCGGCCTTTTGTTGGGCGTCAGCGATCTCTTCGGCTCGTACCCAAGCACCATCCACGCGCCTGAATCCGAGTCGCGCGTGTGCTTGGGCGTGATCGGGTTGCAGTTGAATAACGCGCTCTAGATGGGCGCGTTCTTGATCAGCCAGTCCTCGTTTGCGGCACCAATTCGCCAAACTCAACTGAGACGCGGCATCATCCGTATGCTGATCGCGAACGCCTTGATACAACGCCAAGCGTGGATCACGATTGAATTGTTCCGTTTCATCTGCTTTGACCCACTCACCGTGATGACGCACGTAGCCGCGATGCCACATGGCCGGTCCAAAGTTCGGGTTCTCCTTCGCCGCTCGCTCCAGCAGCTTTTCCCGTTGGCCGTCCATGCCATAGATCTCGCGTTGAAGGGCCTCGCGGACCAACGATGCGGCAGCCTTTTGCTTCTCGGCCTTGGTTGCCGCCCCACACGTTGATCCAAACAAAAGTGCGCAGAAGAAACCACAAAAGGGGAGAGAGATGTGAGCTTTCATCGACCAGTTTCCCTGTTTCGACAGGCACACCTTGCCACCATACCTATCGCATTTGTGTGACATCAATTTGATTCGTCATGATATACTAATCCTCAAATTCCGCAACCAAGAATGAACTACACGCTCGGCTACGACGGCCGTGGCAACCGATCAATATCATTTCGCCCGACATGCCAGGCACCGGCCAAGATCAACCGCTACACCGGAATGCGATCGGTTATCTTTTCTGGCTCTCCGCATCTCGACGAATGCGATATATTCGCGCGGTACGTGTTGCCCAACCTCAAACAGTGTAAACTTTCCCATGTTCACGGACGCCGCGTCCAAGATCCGATCGCGCCGCTGACAACTGCACCAAGAACAGAGTCCATTCCAATCGAACCTGCGATATGAGCAAGCCACCAAACGAAGACAATCCCCATACAAGTCCTGCTGCCGAAGGTACTGATGAACCGGACCGCCGCCGTTGGTATGAAGGAATCACTTCCTATCAATGGCTGGTGTTGATTATCGCGTCGCTGGGTTGGGTATTTGACATTTTCGAGGGCCAGATCTTCGTGGCATCGATGCGTGACGCGATGCCGGCGTTGCTTGGTGTTAGTGCCGACAGCTCGATTGTTGCTAGTTGGAACGATTGGGCATTCGGTAGCTTTTTGCTTGGCGGCGCGTTTGGCGGGGTGTTGTTTGGGATGTTGAGTGACAAGATCGGTCGCTCCAAGACGATGATCATCACCATTCTGTTTTATTCGGCGTTCACCTGCGTGACCGCCTTTGCCCAGGCTCCGTGGCAGATGGTCGTGCTGCGATTCTTTGTGGCGATGGGTGTCGGCGGCGAATGGGCCGTCGCATCGGCGATGGTGGCCGAGGTGATGCCCAAGCGGTCGCGCGCCGTGATGAGTTCCATTTTTCACGCATCCAGCGTTTTTGGCACGTTGCTGGCCGCTGCCGCAGGCGCTTTTATTGTGGGCAATCCGGCACTGGGAAGTTCCGCGTGGCGATGGGGGTTCGCAATCGGCGCGCTGCCGGCCTTGCTGACGTTGTGGGTTCGATGGAAACTTCGCGAGCCGGACCAATGGGTCAAAGCCAAACAACTGGCCGAAAAAGGTGGAGCCCAGCAAACCGGCCGCATCGTTGAATTGTTCCAAGGGGCCAATCTTCGCAGCACGATTGTCGGCGTCTCGCTGTCGTCGATTGGCTTAGTCACGTTTTGGGGCGGTCACATCTACGGCAAGAACGCATTGTTGCGCGACGCGCAGAACAATGCGCTGGTTGCCGAAGGTGTGCCGTTGTCCGCGCCAAAGGATGCCGACGAGGATGTGGCAAAGGAATACAAAGCCGATCGTCAAGCGGTGTTTGAGAAGTACAAGACCAATATCAAGCAAGCGGAAATGCTAAGCATGGTGTTGAATACCATCGGCGGAGGTCTGGGCCTGGTCTTGTTCGGCACGATTTCGACGTGGATGGGACGTAAAGGGGCATTTGTCTTTTATCACGTTGTCGCGTTCTTCATGATGCTGCTGTTGTTCCAAGTGCTGATCGCAAACAACGCGCCCGCTTTGTGGCTGGCGATTACATTGCCGGTCTTTGGGTTTTTCACGGTAGGCATGCATGCGGGATATGCCGTGTACTTTCCGGAACTGTATCCCACGCGGTTGCGAGGCACCGGGGCCGGTTTCTGTTTCAACATGGGACGGCTGGCCACGGCAGCAGCGTTTTTTGGATTCGGCGCCTATCCGGTTTCACCGGAGTTCAAAGCCGTGCTGCTCGCACCGTTGTATTTAGTTGGCGTAATCATCGTCTACTTTGCTCGCGAAACGCGCGACGAAGAATTGCCGGAGTAAAATCAGATGACACAATCGCCAGTCAAGTTCGGATTGATCGGATACGGCCTGTTTGGCACCCATCACGCCAATGCGATTGCCAACACGGCTGGTGCGGAGTTAGCCGGGATCGCCGTCAAATCGGAGGCGAGCCAAGCGGCCGCACGCGAGGCGTTTCCCGATGCACGTGTTTATGGCGATTATCGACAGTTGATCGAACATCACGATATCGAGGTCGTGGACATCGTTGTCCCCAATCAGTTGCATTATGAGATGGCCCGCGATGCGATCAAACGCGGCAAGCATGTCCTGCTGGAAAAGCCGATGGCCGTCGAACTTGCACATTGCGACGAGTTGCTCGAACTGGCGGACAAGCACAACGTGACGATCGCCATCAATCATGAGTTGCGGTTGTCATCGTTGTGGGGCGGTGTCAAGTCGCTGATCGACCAAGGCTGCATCGGCCGTGTGCAGTATGTTTTGATCGAGCTGTCACGATTCCCATATCGCCAAGGTTCGGAAGGCTGGCGATACGACGCCGATCGCGTGGGCAATTGGATTCTCGAAGAACCGATTCACTTCTTTGATTTGGCTCGCTGGTACTTGGCGGATTGTGGTGATCCCGTGTCGATCTACGCCCGCGCCAATTCGCGCCAACAGGAGCATCCCGAATTGCGCGACAATTTCTCGGCATTTGTGAATTATCCAGACGGGGAATACGCCGTCATTTCGCAAACGTTGTCGGCGTTTGAACATCACGTGATGGCCAAGATCGTTGGTGTCGCTGGAGCCATCTGGGCTCATTGGAGTGCAGCGGATGCCCGCAGCGACAAACCAACGTTCGGCATGCGCTACGGATTTGCGGACAACGTCCACGAAGTTCCCATCAACAAGCCAACGGGCGAATTGCTGGAACTCGCCGACCAGATTGAAGCCATGGTCAAAACTGTTCGCCACGGAGCCGGCCCGCCGTGCTCCGGGCAAGATGGCCGTTGGTCGACGTTGCTTTGTCTGGCGGCGGAAGAATCGGTGACAACTGGCCAAATCGTGGAGATCTAATACCGAGCGCCTAGCCGCTCACTCCTTCAGACTGGCCAGAGCTTTTTCCAGGTTCCTTCTCACAGGCAGGCTCTCATCGGTGATTGGCTTTTTTTCAAACGGGTCGTTTTTCACATCAAACAACCGCCCGTCGTCGTATAGTTTCCATCGTTGCGTCCGCACCCAATGCTTGCCGCGATGTTCGGCGAACGCCCATTGCCGGCCGATCGTGTGTTCGCCGCAGAGTTGCGGTGCGAAGCTTTGGCCATCGATATTGCCTTGGTTGGGCACGTCCACTTGCGCGAATTCAGCCAACGTGGGAACGAAGTCGCTGAAGTCGACCAGATAATCGACAACCGCGCCTGCGTGAATCACTCCAGGCCAGTTGGCAATCAGCGGGACATTGGTCCCCGCGTCCGTCAACTCACCTTTGCCGCCACGGACTTCTTTGCCGTTCGCCATATGTGAGATCGGTTTGCGAATCAACTTTCCGTTCTCGTTGGCGGAATGAATGTAGCTCTTGGGCGTGCCGTTGTCGGTGGTAAACAACACGAGTGTGTTCTTGCGGAGTTTCAAACGGTCCAAAGCATCGACCAACTTGCCGACCTCGCGGTCCATCGCTTCGATCATTTCCTGATAGTTGTCGTATCGATCATGTGGGCCGTGCGCCACAGGCTCTTTCAGATCGTCGGTCACGTCGTGGCACAACGCCATCGGGTAATAGGCAAAGAACGGCCGATCTTTGTTCTTCTCGATGAATTCAATTAAGAACTCACAATAAACATCAGGCCCGTAGCGATCTTTGACGTCTTCCCGCAGCGTGCCGTTTTGATAGAGGAACGGTTCGTAGTATCGCGAGCCTTCGTGCCAGGCGAATAGGCACCATTGGTCGAAGCCCAATCGCCGCGGATGATCCAAATCGTTTTTCATCATGCAGATCTGCCACTTGCCGGCCACCGCCGTTGCATAGCCCGCCTTCTTCATCATGTGACCGAATGTCTCTGCTTCGGCCGCTTTCGGAAACGATCCCCACCGCGGATGCTTCAGTCGAAATGGATATCGCCCCGTCATCAAGCAAATGCGCGTGGGATGGCAAACCGGCATACTAAAGCAATATCGGAACCGCGTCCCTTCCTTGGCAAGTTGATCAAGCGCCGGCGTCTTGAACGAAGTACCGCCATAGCAGCCTAGCGTCGGACAACCGACGTCGTCGGCCATGATGAGGACGATGTTTGGTTTCTTCGTATCCTCCGCAAAGCAAACCACCGACGAGATAGCCAGGCAATGAAAAACGACGATGATGAAGCACCGATACATGAGTGAATTCCTCCGAACGAGGTTGTAAATCAGGTAAGAACCTCTGAAACGACGCGAGCTTTTTCGCTTTCGATCAACCGACGTTTGCGGCCGTTTTGTTTGTAAACAAGTTCGCGCGGATCGATGCTGACTGCGATTGAGATCTTTGCGAACTGACGTCGAAAATCTTGCATTTGAAACGGCGCGGCGAGCTGTCGGGGGTGGGAGTGTTATTGTAGCAGATTGCTGGTTGGAGTGACCCAGTGCCACAAGTTTGAATTGACCACTTAATGAGGACAACACTTTGCTCATCTTTACCGTGAAACGGTTTGACCCTCGACTATCTTTCAGTGTTTGTGCGACTCTTGTGAATGATTGTGATGGTGGTCGTCCACATTCTCAACTTCGTGCTCGTGATCGTGACTGTGCGTCATTTCGATAGCGATTGACAAGGCCACACCGAGCAACAACGCCGCGGAAAGTTTGCCACGATCGTGTGAGTGGAACGCAACCTCCGGCAACAAATCGCTTAGCGCGATGCACAAAAAGAAACCCGCCGAGAATGCCAGGGCACAGCCAACCAACGTATTTTGAAATTCGGACCCCGCGACGATTTGGGACGCCCCAAGCCAAAACAGCAATGCACCGGCTGGGCAGGTCATCGCGAAAACCACATTGACGAACGCGCGGCTTTGGTCCGACGAATCCGAGGATCTCATCAGGGAAGTGATCGCGATGGCATCAAGCGGTTTGTGCAAGAACACGGCCAGGAACGTGCCAAATCCAAGCAGCGTGGTGGCCGAATCAACGTGGCTGGCTTCACCAACCACGCTGGCTGCCAGCGCCACGCCGTCCAGCAACGAATGAACCGTCAGTCCGACCAAGAGGCCCACCCAACTGAGTCGCCGATTCGAACCGTGCTCGTGGGCATGGTTCTTATGTGGATGTTGATGGTCATGGCAATGGTCATCGTCGTCAGGCGAATCGTGTGAATGCACGTGAAAAACTCGCAACAGAAAAAACATGACGAGCACGCCGCACAACATCGCCGCGCCGATCCACGTCATCGACTTGAGGCTTTGATAGGCATGAGGCAGCAAATGGAGCAGTGCGACGCCGAGCATGACGCCGGAGACCAAGCTCATGATGAATTGTTTGCGCAGATGCGTGAGCGTGATCAACGAAGGCAACCAACCGCCAGCCATCGATGCCATAGCCGCCAGAACACAGTAAATGAAAATGGTAACGATGGGGGACATGGATGTTGGCAGATAGCGTGCGGGACCAATGAAATTGCCAAAGCCGCCCAGCGAACCGGAGTGCGGTTGGTTTCAATGATAGGTGATTGCGACAAAAATGTAAGTGTGTGTCCACTTTTCGTGACGTTGCTACTCCGAAATCAACAAGGTCTTGCCGTGGACGACGCCTGACGACCTTCAGTATGATGGCAAAGCGCCGCGGGCAAAACTGCGTGGCGAAGATGATCAGGGAATAGACTGCACAACATGGATGATACGAATGTAACAAATGCCAGGGGCAGCAAAACGTGGACGAAGTTTGTCGTCTTGGTGGTTGTCGTGGCCGTCATCGGCGTGTCCTATGTTCAGTTTCGCGATTGGCTTGCGCTGGACTCGTTGGCTGCACAAGAAGTAACACTGCGACAGTATCAAGTCGACTCGCCATGGTTTGTTCTTCTGGCGGCCTTCCTTCTGTATGTCACGGTCACTGGCTTGTCACTGCCGGGTGCAACGGCCTTGACGCTTGTCTATGCCTGGTATTTCGACTTCGTGACGGCGCTGGTGCTCGTGAGCTTTGCCTCCACCGCGGGAGCAACTTTGGCATTTTTGCTCAGCCGGTATTTGTTTCGCGAAGCGATTCAAAACAAGTTTGGTGAGCAACTGGCAAAGTTCAATGACGCACTGGATCGGGAAGGGGCCTTTTATCTCTTCACACTGCGTTTGATTCCGGCCGTTCCGTTTTTCGTGATCAACGTGGTGATGGGACTCACGCGGATTCGCGTGGCGACGTTTTGGTGGGTGAGCCAGGTTGGCATGTTTGCCGGGACGATTGTGTTCGTTTACGCCGGTTCGACGATCCCCAGCCTTTCCCATTTGGCCGATCCGTCTCAACTCCGCTCCGGCGATGTGCTGGATTGGAACGGGCTGATTCAGGAACTGCGAGCCGATGATAGTCCCACTGAGCCAGCGAGCCGAATGCGCGAACTACTATCCAACGACACGCGAACACTCATTGACGGTCTGGAAGGCGAGCCCGACAACGACGCGAAGGTGCAAATCATCGCGGATTTGAATCGGCTGATTGGACGCGCCGACTTTTCCCTTCGCGAGCCGTGGCGTTCTGCATTTCAGGCAGTTGAAGAAGCGGAGTCGCGTCGCAAGACACACAAACAGCTTACCAAGATCAATCGTGACATCTTGGTGGCGGTTTACCCACACATCATTTCGCCGCCACGTCCGATCCTCAGCAAACAACTTATTTTAGCGTTTGTGATCCTGGGTTTCTTTCCACTCGTCGTGAAGAAGATCATGCAGCGCTTTCGGCAAACACCGGTGGTTGACGATGCAGCGTGATCCGAATTCTCACCGAAAGTCTACTTTTCTCTTCAGCGCTGTCTAGGACGCCAGCGTATTTTCCTATTGAAGAATCTCGTTTTCGTATATCATGCACGGAACTTGTCCCGTTGGCTCTCGGCCAAACTTCACGGACTGCTCGCTTCACAGGAGAATTCTAAATGAAATCGTCCACGGCTCGATTACTGACCATCGTGATGCTCGTCGGATTCGCTTCGTCTGCGGCCGCGGATTTATTACCGTTCAATCCCGCGTCTCGTCCGCCAAGTCGTGACAAGCGCGGGAATGCGGAAAGCGGCGTGCCGTTGGTCATTAAAGTCGATCGTAAATCGTCCACGAACCGTCTAGTCATTCCGCGAAAGTTTGCGGAAGACGCTCTAGGATTCCGTGTACCAGCGTCGAATGAGGGTGCCGCAAATCCAGGAGCAACCGACCCCCGCTCGATGATTGCGGCGGTCTTTTTGTCACTCGCCGTGGCCAGCATCTTTCTAGTTCAACAACGTAAGCCCGCTGTTGTCATTGGCACGGCTGTGGCCCTGGTTGTGGTGGGATTCGGAGCTTATCAATTCGCCGGTGCAAACGTGCCGCCGCCAGAGGAATTTGAGAGACCGCAACCAGTGCCCGTTCAGCCACCACGCGTGGTTGGCCAGCAATCGGTCATCATCCAAATCGTCGAGCGCGGCGATGCGGTGGAGTTTATTCGCGGCACAAAACGCGCCGCTCCGGTTGAACCTGAACGTGTTTTTCGGCCGAAGCGATCGAACACCGGCTCCGCACCACCCGACTAGTTCTTTGTCAAGTCTTTTTGAGGTGGGTGGGGTCGAGCCTTAACTCAGGTTGAAGAAATGGCGACTGTCGCACTGGACAAACATCGGGAACCATCGCACAAGGGCACGTGGCTGTTCGCGGCCAGCTTTGTTGCGATCGCGGTTGTCGCGTGCTTGCTGGCAGGCTGGGCGCCGCTTGGATTCTCGATTGTGACGGTCTTTCTATTCGCGGGACCACACAATTGGATTGAAGTGCGGTACTTCATGTCGCGCATGCCAGGACGTTGGGGGCGGCTGTGGGTCTATTACACCGTGGGTATTGGTGGCGTCGTGCTGCTGGCGTTGACGAGCCTGTTGTTGCCATCTTTGGCGAGTTCATGGGGATGGCAGCGGAGTGATTGGCAGTCTGGCCTGGCCATGTGGAACACGGCGCTGGTTGGCTGGACCATGGTGCTGGTCCAAATGCGACAGCAGGAAAATGAATCGCGCGATTGGTCGTGGTTCATGCCGATCGGGTTTGTGTTGATCGCGTTGAACTGGCTTTGGCCGATGGCTTGGAGCCTGGGATTGGTCTATTTACACCCGCTGATCGCGTTTCGGTTTCTGGATCGCGAATTGGGAAGGCGGCGGCCTCAGTGGCAACGGACATATCGTGTTTGTCTGGTGGCCGTGCCGGGATTCCTCATTGTGTTGTGGTGGCAATTGTCTGCGACACCGAATCTGCCGGGCACGGATTCGCTCACAGCCAAGATCACGAATCATGCCGGCGCGAACATCATCCGCGGTGTCTCCAGCCATCTGCTCGTTGCCACCCATACGTTTCTAGAAATGCTGCACTACGCCGTTTGGCTGGTTGCGATTCCGCTCGTCGCGATGCGCGTAAAACCTTGGCGGATGAGCAACATTCCATTGGCGAAATGCTCGCCGCGATGGAAAGTCGCGTTGGCCGCGTTGTTGGTCATCGGCGCGTCGATCACTCTCGTTTTGTGGGCGGGGTTTCTAGGCGACTATCCGTTGACCCGCGACATCTACTTTCGCGTGGCGATCTTTCACGTCCTGGCTGAAGTTCCGTTCTTGTTGCGATTGATCTAGAACGATATGCCTCCCACCGAAGACCTTTGGCAGTTCATGATCGTCGGCTATCTAATCACTGTGGCGATTGAATTGCCGGTGCTATTGATCGGATTGTCGCCCGTTCACGCGATCAAGACTCGATTAGCGGCCGGTTTTTGGCTCACGGCGTGTTCCTATCCAATCGTCGTGATTGTGCTACCGATTCTGATGCACGGACACCCGCGCATGAACTACTTGATGGTCGCCGAGACCTTCGCGCCGGCGTCCGAATGCCTGTTGTTTTGGCTCGCGTTTCACGACAAAGCCGAACATTCGCGCTGGCATCTGTGGCGCGACTGGGCTGTGATCGCCGTCGCCAACTTGATGTCGTTCCTACCGATCGAACTGCTGCGAGTTTATGGCGTCATCGACTGGTGACGAACTCCATTTTAGTACGCCGAAGAGATTCGAATAGTCGTCCGTCCAGGGTTTGACGTTAGTTTGCCCTTCGAGTCGCTGCCAGTTTTCGAAGGCAAGCAGTGGCCGCAGGTCTTTGTGCTTTCTAGCCATGACAACGTAAGTCGACGGGCTCTTGCCGATGTGGTCCTCGTCGAGATACAGGTCCTCCTTGACATAGGCAGTCAGATTGGCATCGCGTGCTACATTACCAAGCACGCGTTTTAGGTCGAGGTAAATATTCGAGACGTGAAACACAAGGATTCCGCCGTGTGCGAGCTTGGATTCATAAATCTCTACCGCTTGTCGGGTCAAAAGATGAGTGGGAATCGAATCGGAACTGAACGCGTCGAGCATGATGATGTGATACTCTCCGTCGGTTGCTTTGGAGATTTGGCTCCTCCCATCTCCCAGGATGATTTCATAATCCGCACCGCTGTCGCTTAAGTACGAAAAGTACTCGCGGGTTTCGGCGATCTGTGCCACGACGGGATCGACTTCATAAAACGTAAAGTCACGATTCGTCGAGGCGTAGCACGAGGTTGCACCGACTCCCAGTCCAATCACGGCAATTTGTTGTTGGTCGTCTTTCTGGTGCGAATACGCGGTCATGACATCGCCAAGCGGGCCCGCGCGATGGTAGTAGCCTAATGGGGTCGTCGCACTGTCCGCGCCGGTCGTATTCTGAAAACCATGTTGCGTTGTGCCGTGCAACAAGTATCTGAATCGTGTATCAGCATGTTCATTGTCGATGACAACACGATGGATACCGTAAAAGCTGCGCTGTGTGTGAACCAGCTCGCCACCGGCACTGGAATGAAGTTCCGCCCATACCATGACGGCGGCCAACAATGCCGCGAATGGTTTTGGCATTCGCGCGTAGTACAACATGAGAAGGACCAGCAGCCCTGTGATGACCAGCACGATCACAGATAGATTCAGTCCCACATTGAGGTTTCGGATCAGCAGCACGATTCCCCCCGTGGTCACGGCGATGCATGCCAAATCAAAGCGCTGGTCTTCATCGCTCGAACGGCCCGGATGAAGAAAACTCGTCAAAGCAACCGCGATCGGAAATTCAAGTAAGACAGAAAAGATCTGTGGGGCAACGATGGCGTTGAAAAGTCCGCCCAGTGCGCCGCCGACAGACATCCACAAATAAAACTCCGGCAAATGATCAACCGCGGGACGTCGTCGAGACAATTCCCCATGACAAAACATCGCCGCGACAAAAAAAGCCAACAGATTCAGGATAAAACGGATCGCTGCCAGCTCGACGATTTGTGAAGCGACCAGCAACAAAATGGCGAACGGCAAAAGTTTCGTGGTGAGCGAGTGCGGCAAGAACTGCTTGCGAGCAAAGACCAGGATAAAAGTCAACAGATATAGAGCCAACGGAAGAATCCACAGCAGTGGCATGGGAGCAATGTCTGTGGTCAATCGTGTCGTCACCGACAACATCCAACTCGATGGAACAAATGCCAACACAATCCACCACAAGCGGTCTTGATAATGGATGCTCGTCGATTCTGCCTTCGTGTCTTCAGCTTTCGCTACCGGGTCACGTCGCAGCTTCCATGTCGTTGCCATGCACAGCACGACGAGAGAAACCAAGATCACGTAGCCCACCATCCAATATCTTGCTTGCTCGGAAAGTCCCAAAACAGGCTCAATTACGAATGGATAACTGACAAGTGCGATCATGCTGCCCGCATTGCTCACGGCATAGAGAAAATAGGGATCTTGAGCGGACGAGTGCGTTGTTTCGGCGAACCAGCGTTGGAAAAGCGGAGCGGATGTCGAAATAACGAACATGGGAGCAGCAGCCATGAGAGCCAACAACCAAGACAAAGTCCAAGATGGATCAACGTTGGACGTGGGATCCCAATTAGACGGAATCGCAAAAGGGAGTATGAAGAACGGCACGCTGACCAACACAAGATGCAACAGGAATTGCACGCCCAGCGAAAATCGCCTCGTGATCACATAAGAATAGACGTAACCGGCCAGCAACGTCGTTTGAAAGAACAGCATGCAAGTCGTCCAAACACACGATGAGTCGCCGTAGATAGGCAAAACCATTTTGGCAATCATCGGCTGGGCCGTGAACATCAGCGCAGCACTGACTAGGAACGCGCCGCAATAAGATACAAGCAAAGCCCGGACGGCCAAAATGAGTGCTCCAATTCTGCGGTCAGACTAGACAAGCCGTTTTAGCTTGGACACGCGGCCGGACTGGACCCATTCGGCGACAAAGATGTTGCCTTCTTGGTCGAAGCACGCATCGTGCGGATGTACGAACCGGCCGTCTTGCCATTGGTCCGGCTTGTTACGGATTTGACGACCGTCTTTGCCTTTGATTCGCGCGATATCGTCGCCCAACCGGGCCACCACTTTGTTCTCTTGATTCAAAATCGTCACGCGAGCATGCAACTCCGGCACGACCAACAAGTCCTTCCAGATGTCGACATTGGCGGGCAGCCCGTAGCCGTCCTGAGTGGAAAGATATTTGCCGCCCAGCGTCAGTCGCTGCACGGTGTGATTGGCACGATCGCAGACAACGACCACCGGTTCACCCGCCTTGCCACGATTGTCGATCCAAATGCCGTGCGGCAAATTGAATTTCCCTTCCCCTTTGCCAGGGCCGCCAAAACAATTCTTCCAATTACCTTCTTTGTCGTAGCGATGGATGTAGTACGAGCCATAGCCGTCGGACAACAGGAAGCCGCCGTCGTCAAGAAAGGCAAAGTTTGTCGGCAGAAATCGATTCCGCCCCCAAACTTTTTCGGGCTTGGTATTTTCGCCCTCGGCATATACGCCGGAGTCCATCGGCGCGAATTTCTGCCAAACGGTTTCCCCCTTCAGGCTGAGCTTGGCAAACGTCTTGAGGTGTTGATAGGCACAGACGTACAAAAACTCTTCGCCGCCCTCTTTCCGAACTTCCAACCCGTGGCCACCGCCTTGAAATTGCTTGCCGAACGCCCGCATGAACTTGCCTTCCGGATCAAAGACAAAGATCGACGGATGATCGGTCTGGTTGGCCCGGCCTTCATGAATCACATACAAGCAGCCGTGACTATCGACGGCCACGTTGTGCGTGGTCTGCCAGGTGAACTTGGCGGGCAATTGCGGCCAGGCATGTTGGACTTCATATCGGTAAGCACCATCGCCGACGACAACTTGTTTCGATTCCGACTTTTTGGCGGTCAAGATCGTGGGTGCAAGCGAAACTGCTCCACCAGCCGCGGCCGCGGACAGAAAGCGGCGACGTGTGAATGAATGAGACTGGTTGGGATTTTTCGGCACGGCGCGATTCCTAAGTGAAAAAAGGACCGGTTGACCACTATCATATCGTCACACGTGTGGGCTCCGAACGCAAGCAAGCCGACTCGCAGGCGAAAAAGTGTCTCCAATAGTCAAAAAACTAGCTGCAATTCCTAAGGGGGGCTTATAGTACGGCGAACTCGAATTGGTGTGGGGCAACCGCCCACCCTGGTTCGTAACACCACTCGGACATTTCACGGGGTTTATCAGCATGTGATGGCTCATCACGCTTCTCAGTGAATGGCATCACAGGGTTTCGAGTTTCTGGTCAAAAGTGTTTCGACGCTTGTTGATCAACAACCAAGCGGATGTATCGAACATCGCTGAGTCACATTCGTTTCACCCGACCATCGATCGGTTGGAAGCGCGCGTGATGTTGGCGGACGTTTCATCCATCGAAGGGATGATGTGGGACGATGCCAACGGCGACGGAATCCAAAACAGCGGGGAAGAGTTCATCGATTCGGGCTCGGCCTACCTGTACGATGACTCGGGCAACCTGATCAATTCTGTTCCGGATCGAAAAAACGGGGTCGGGTCTCATTTTAAAAACGAGACCCGACCCCGTTCCCCCCTGGAGCATCACTCTTGTATTCGCTGCCCTTGGAATCTGCCAATGCAAATGTAATGCTGTGTTTTCCGGAACCACCACGAAACTTGGCAAATCCTCTTACTTCCACTCCCATCTTTAGGTGCGGCATGTAGATGTTTTCATGGATGCCGTAAAGTGTTGTCTTGCCAGTGCCGCCTGGGTCTAAAGCAGCGCCATCGCACCCAACAAGTACGGTCAAACGAGGACATTCGCCTCGTTTCTTAGTGGTGTTCTTTTTCGTTTTACGTTTGGCCCTTGTCGTCTCGACCCGAAATGTTAAGCGATTCGGACGACAACCTCAAGAAGTTGCAACCGACAATTCAAATATATTTATGCGAACGGGAAATGTCCAACATTAACATTTCCTTTGGCTTGGGTCTGGGGTGAATCTCTGGTTTCAGCGTGTTTCGCACAATTTGCCTTGTGGATCAAATGGTGGTTTAATTGTACAGCGCACCTTAGTCATCCGGTGGTCTGCAAGAGGTTAGTCGTTG
>CAYFJO010000032.1:0-46781 GCA_964343305.1 uncultured Pirellulaceae bacterium
ATGGGCGTCCGAGGCTGAATACAAAACTGGTCGCACCGCCGGCTCCCAGATGCGGCGCGACATGAGCCGTGATGGGACACTTGTCGGACCAAGGTGCTAGTTCGCGGCCAAGCCACTCCATCGAAAGTCGCTGTCGGTCACTCTCCGCTTTGTCGCCAATTTCCTTGGCAAGTTGCGGCGTGGGGGCCGAGACTATAAAGTTCTCGGTTCGATAGCTGGCACCAGTTGAAAAAACCGCGGCAACGACGAGCG
This sequence comes from uncultured Pirellulaceae bacterium, assembly GCA_964343305.1. Taxonomy (GTDB): domain Bacteria; phylum Planctomycetota; class Planctomycetia; order Pirellulales; family Pirellulaceae; genus CAYFJO01. The sequence continues at coordinate 253 of CAYFJO010000032.1, forward strand.
CGGCGTGGAGAAAGCGAGCTTCCTTGCTCATTGTTCACTCCATTGATAGCGGGAATTTTGTAGGGGCCGCTGCTTCCTGCAGTCGGCTTTCAAGACGAGGTGTTTACTCTGGGTTGCAAACACCGCGCCAGTGCTCGGCAATTAGTTTCGGCTCATGAAGGCGGTGGTGATTAATCTTAGATAATTGGGTCGTGAGTTTTGCAAAGAGCGGTAGGAATTACAAATTCATGAAGGACTTGTTTGTAAGAATTGCAAAGGTTAATGAATTGCCTGTGAATCACCTAGAGCAGTTTCTTGAACACCGTGAGCGTGTGAGAATTGCTAGCGAAACGGTGTCGAGCCGGCGCGGCTGCACAAGTCCAGATTTGACTAGCCACACTTGTCGCGCAGTCGCCTCGCCGCTTGCACGAGGCGGCACAGCTTTTCATACGCTTCGTCGATCGTCGGTGGTTCGCCGGCGTCGGGTGCGAATCCACAATCGGGGTTCAGAGCAATTCGCTCGTGGCCGATCAATTTGGCTCCGGCCGCGGCGATCGACTCCATTTCTTCCACCGACTGCAATCGCTCGCTGCGAACGTCGACGATGCCCATGCCGACTTTAAGATGATCGGGCAACTCGGCAAGGTCGCTCACATCACCCGTTTCGGGATACGCGAATTCGAGATTCACCTGGTCGACTTTCGCATCTTTTAATCGCGGCAAGATTGGCTTGTAGTCCCCCCGGACGTCGCTCTGTCGGCGGTAAACGCTGTGGCAGCAGTGCAAATGAACTTCGGCGGGCAAACCTTGGGCGATGTGATTGATCGCCGCGACGGCTTCAGGGAATTGCTCGTCGATATTCCAGTCGCGACGCAAACGCTCGTCGTGCGACGAATCGCCCGACATCAACTCGCGGTCGCAGAAATAAGTGAGCGCGGGATCGTCGAGTTGCATGATGTCGATGCCCACGCCGGCCAGCGCTCGTGCTTCGCGGGCCAGGATCTGGGCCAGGTGCTCCATGAAATCCTGCATCGTTGGATAGGCTTCCGAGCTGTAGTCTTCGTGCCAATATCGCACCGCGATCAGGAAAGGGCTGGGCAACGCAAACTTCGTGAAGCAGCTCGTGTTTGCCACAAGGAACTCGGCGTCGTCCATGAAGACGGGCTCGCGGGCCTGCATCCGCTGGACGACCACTTCAGAAAACTTGACTTCGCCTTGATGCTCGTATCGCCGGCAACGTTCGAATCCGCCGACTCGGTTGATGAATTCTCGAATGTACTGTGTCCGCCGCCACTCGCCGTCGCTGATGACGTCCAGCCCCGCTTGTTCCTGCAAACGAATCGCGAAGATGACGAACTCATCCAGCGTCTCTTCAAACCAATCCGTCAGCAGATCGTCACGTTGGGCGATCAAATCACGGACGACTTGCGGACGCGGCAACGAACCGATGACGTGCGTGTAAAAGGGGGGGAGCCGAGATGTCTTTGGCGTTTTCATGATGAAAACACGTTGTCAGGCTCTGCCTGACGAGATCAATTCGAATCGAAGGTGAGCGGGATTTGTCAGGCGAAGCCTGACCTGTACTGTACGTGAGTATATACCAACTGGAATCACGAGACACGAAATTCTTGAACGATTTTCTCGTCGATTTCGATACCCAGACCAGGACCATCGGGAACGGGCACACGGCCGTCGACGAGCGGCGGCAAATCCTTCACCAACTTGCGCATCAGCGGCGAGGGTCGCAGGCAGTATTCGACGAGATCGCCGTTGGGGACCGATGCCATCCAGTGCAACGACGCGGTCAGATTGATGCCGGTGCTGAAACAGTGTGGCACCGCGCGGCGTTTGTTCGCTTCGGTCATTTTAGAAACGCGCTGGCAAACCGTAAGGCCGCCACAAAACGCGACGTCTGGTTGCACGACATGCACGCCACGCTCGATCAAGTCTTCGAAATCCCAGTGCGTCACGTCTCCTTCACCGGCCGCGATCGGGACGGGTGATTGCGGACAGAGCCTGGCATAGCCTCGCCGGTCGTCTTGTGACAGCGGTTCTTCGAGCCAACCGATATTCAGCGGTTCGAGCAGTTTGGCTCTTTCCAGCGCGGTTTCGAACTGCCAGGCGTGTCCGGCGTCGACCATCAAGTCTCGCTCGTCGCCAAGCACTTCGCGGGCGGCGGTGACATGCGCAACGTCCGTTGCGGCGTCTTGACCAAACGGTCCCCAACCGAACTTAGCGGCGGTCAGTCCCAGGTCGACGAATTCTTGCGCGAGCTTCGCTGTGTCTTCCGGCGTGTCGCCGAACAGGACGCTGGCGTAAGCTCGCACGGTGTTGCGATGCGAGCCGCCGAGCAGTTCGTAAACGGGCTTGCCTTCGGCTTTACCTTTCAAATCCCACAGGGCAATGTCCGCCCCGCTGATCGCGTGGATCGCCGCGCCGCGCCGGCCGTAGCGATTGGTTTCGTAATACATCTTTTCCCACAGACGCCCGATGTCGGTCGGATCTTCGCCCAGCAGAATGGATGTCAAACCGTGTCGGCGTGCCGCGGAACGAGGCGCCTCAAAACAGGCTTTGCAAACGTACGATTGGCTGGTCACTTCGCCGATGCCGGTTAGGCCTTCGTCGGTGTGAATCAAGACAACCAGCACGTCGAGCGTTCCATCGGGGATCGCTTCGACGACGGGCACACGCAAGTGGATCGGTTCAACAGCGGTGATTTTCATGATCTCTTCTCGTAGCCGAAGTCGCCAAGACTTCGGAGTTTTCACTGGGTTCGCCCGAAGTCTTGGCGACTTCGGCTACGAAGAATTACTCAGCAAACGGTGACAGAACACTTTCATCAAGTGGAAAAATCGGTCGTACGCAGTTTTGGAACGGAAGCGACTTTAAGTTGGCACTGGTCGAACCCGGTACATCGACCGGCACAATTCGCGCCGCGATCGACTCGTACCAGGTCCGAAAACCGTTGGGTGATTTAACGACCACGATGTCGAAGTCTTGCGGATCTAATCCATGAGGTTGAAAAACACGCTGACCGACGACGTAGACCGAGCGCTGAGTAACCAAAACATGAATTCGGCCAACCACGATCACGGCGGTCTTGCCCGCTCGACCGACGGTGCCGTTTTCGTAGCGGAACTGGCCGTCGTGCAAGCTCTTCACACACGCCGACACGGCGAGCGGCTGGAATCGACCCGGGTCACGTGTGCCGCCCAGCGTGACGTCAATCGTGGCACCAATCCCGGCATCGAAGGCCTTCGTTGCGGCCGACGCGTCAACGATGGAGACGAGCGACTTGCCACCGAAGCTTTGTTCGACCAGTCCTTTTAGAATCGCATTGCTGTCCCCCGACGCGCCACTTGCCGTAGCGTCCGCGGCGTCAGAAAAGACGGTCAGACCATCCGTCCCTTCGGCCAGCCGAATCGCTTCGTCAAGCGAAGTAAGTTGTGCCTGAAACAACTCGCGATTGTCCCACATAAATCGGCCGATCGATTCTGCTTCTCGCTGAGCGCGATCGAAATCGTCATTCGTGGTGACCAGAACATTGGATTGCAGCGCGGGGACGTCGGTGAAGGCGTTGCCAATGATCACGCCTGCCGCGACGCCATCGTCCGAGGCTTCGACCTGCTGACACATGCGGATGGCTTCGCCAAAACGCCCTGTTGCCGTGATCAGCTCGTCGCCCCGGACCAGCATCGGCAGCCGGACGCGAACCGTGGTTGGCTTGATTTCTTTGTTGAGCAATCGAAGCAGATTACGTGCGGCGCGCTGGCCCGTGCTGTAATGATCGGTATGTGGATAGGTGTGGTAGGGAACGAGAACGTCTGCCGCGTCGACCAAACGATCCGTGATCACCGCGTGTAAGTCGAGCGACACAATGATAGGCCGATCGCCGAGCGACTCGCGAATTTGAGTGAGCACGCGCCCTTCCGGATCGCCTTCGTCCTGGCCCGCCATCGCGCCGTGGAAACAAATGTAGGCCGCATCAACGTCTCGATGTTCGTGAATCGAATCGGCGAGTTCGCCAAGCAAACGATCGAGATCCGCCGTACGAATTGGGCCGCCCGACACCGAGTCAGCGGCCATTGTCGGAACGATTTCGATGTTTCCCGCCTGTCGAAACACGTCGATCGCACCAGACAGCTCCGTTTGCGTGCCCTCGTACGCGGAAATGACCTCGTCGCCAAAATAAATGCGGAAATCGTCGTATACCGTCGGCACGGGATTGAACGTCGCGGTCTCTTGCTTCATATCGGCGATCAGAACACGTGGCATACTTTGCATCCTCGTGTCGGATATTGTAGTGCATCGTTGGTTGAAGTTGGGATGACGTGGGATTATAACCCGAAGGTTGTAGGCTTCGCCCCAAACTCGCAGCACAGCCAGCTTGGCTGTAACGATCATCGGGAAGAACAGGCTGGCAGCCTGTGCTACGAGGCATTTTGAGACAAAGCCTGGTACCGCCTGTCCCTGCAAGGAACTCTGTTATGAAATTGTCTCTCACGGCCGCCCTCACGCTCCTCGTTGTCTTGCCAGCTTATGCCGAATCCAAGCCGAACATCGTGCTCGTCATGGCCGACGATCAAGGTTGGGGCGACATGGCGTACAACGGACACAAAGTTTTGAAGACACCGAACTTTGATAAGGCAGCCGCGACGGGATTGCGGTTCGATCGCTTTTATGCGGCGGCACCCGTTTGTTCGCCGACACGAGCCAGTGTGATGACGGGGCGGCATCCCAATCGCATGGGCGTTTTTAAATGGGGCTATCCGATGCGTCCGCAGGAAATCACGATTGCCGAAGCGCTCAAGACGGTGGGCTACACGACGGCGCATTTTGGCAAGTGGCATCTTGGTTCCGTTCGCAACAGCAGCCCGGCACATCCAGGAAAGAACGGTTTCGACGAATGGCTCAGCGCGCCGAATTTCTACGACAACGACGCCGTGCTCAGCCATCATGGCAAGGCCGTCCAAACGAAAGGTGAAAGTTCGATCGTCGCGGCCGATGCGGCGCTCGATTGGATGCGTGAAAAGGCAAAAGGCAATCAGCCGTTTTTGGCCGTCGTCTGGTTTGGTTCGCCGCACAGTCCGCATCGCGCCGTGGAACAAGATCGGGCGTTGTATGACGACCAGCCAAAAGCGTTTCAACATTTTTATGGCGAAGTCACCGGGATGGACCGCGCGTTCGGCAAGATCCGCGACGGTCTCGGCGAACTAGGCATTCGCGACAACACGATCCTGTGGTACTGCAGTGACAATGGTGCGTTGCCCAAAGTCGGTTCGACCGGCGGACATCGCGGTAACAAGGGGAAGGTCTACGAAGGTGGTTTGTTAGTGCCGGCGATTTTGGAATGGCCCTCAAAGATCAAGAAGGCGCGAACGACCGACATTCGTTGCAACACCGCCGACATCTATCCAACGTTGCTGGAGATTGCCGACGTGCAGATGAAAAATCAACCCGTGCTTGACGGTGTTAGTCTGACATCCATCATCAATGGCTCGATGAAAACGCGGCCTCGCCCGATGGGCTTCTGGGACTATCCGATCCGCGGCATAAGCACGCCTTCGGCAGCATGGATGGGCGACCTGCTCAAGGCCCAACAAGCTGGCGGCGACTTGGAACCACACGAGTCGAGTCAAAAAGCCGCCGAACTCCCCAGTCCGCCTTACTCGACGGAAGAATTCCCTGGTCACTCCGCTTGGATCGACGGCGATTGGAAAATGCACCGTATCGAGGCCAAGGGCAAAGTTACTTGGGAGTTGTACAATTTGGCGACCGATCCCGCCGAAGAAAGCGACTTGAGCGCAACAGAAGAAAAACGTGTAGGCGAGTATCGAACTCAACTCGAAGCTTGGCTCGCATCCACCGTCCAAAGCCTCAACGGCGAGGATTATATTCGCCACTAAATAGCCTTGCCACATCAATTGCTTAACACGTCCCGCAGTGCGTCGCTGAGTTCTGGCAATTGAAACTCAAATCCTTCATCTGCTAGTCGCTTGGAGACAACATAGCGACCATAAAGTGCTAGTTCGGGATCTGTACGAAAAAGATAGTGGGCGCCAAAACGCACCATCCAGGAAGAAGCGGGAAGCCCGACGGGCATGCCCACTGCCCGGCGCAGATGACGCATAAACTGTACCTGAGACACCGGATTTGGCGAGGACGCGACATACGTGCCGTTCATCGTCGAATCGGTTAGACCTCGTTCGAAGAGGCGGTTCAAATCCGTCTCGTGAATCCAACTCATGCCTTGCGTGCCGGAGCCGACGCGACCTCCCAATCCGACTTTGGCCAAAAAGCCGAGTGTAGCGAGTGCGCCTCCACCGGCTCCACGGTTTCGACCAACGACAAAGCTTGTGCGAAGGACAACACCTCGTTGAGACTGCAATTGGCTTTCCTGGAAAGCGTCCTCCCAGGCCTTTCCGACAAATGGGGCAAGTCCGCAGCCGGTTGCGGAATCTTCCGTACAGATTGCCTTCGGTGGGTCGCCATAGATATGGGCCGTGCTCATCTGGATCCAAACAGGGGGAGGCGAATCGACACACCGAATTGCCTCACCCAAGACTCGGGTCGACTCGACGCGTGATCGCAGGATCTCATCTTGATTATCGGGCGTCTTAATGCAGTCCACGCTGCGACCGGCAAGATTGACCAGACCGTCAGCCCCATCTAACTCGTCTCGCCATGAAGCCAGTGTCCGACCATCCCACGTCCGGTGATTCCACGGGCCGTTTACCTTTGGTTCTGTGCGAGAAAGGGTGACAACGGCAGCGCCAAGTTCAGCGAGGTGATGGGCAAGCGAAACGCCCAAGAATCCGCTGCCCCCCGCGATGACAATCTTCTTCCGTTCTAGCGACATGTTGGCTCCATAGGAAAAGGCGGGGATTTGACCGTAAATCGACCGCCAAGTTAACGGCCTTTGTGGCATCACTTCCTCGAACCCAAATTCAGCTTAGAATGTCTTTACCACTTGGCAGGAAAATCGGATGAGACCGTAAAATCGGCTGAGTGTGAGGCTTTGGGAGAACGAATGACTACGCAACGGAATTTCCAGGTTAATCTGCGAGGCGTGATCGACCTGTTGTCAGATCATCTCTACAGCGGGCCGCATGTTTACATTCGCGAGTTGCTGCAAAATGGGATCGACGCGATTACAGCCCGGCAGCAGGTCGATCCATCGCATGCAGGGGCGGTCAAGTTGGAAATCATCGAGGGGTCGGACAGCCGGCCCACAACGCTGGTGGCGTATGACAACGGGATCGGATTGACCGAAGACGAAGTGCACGAGTTTTTGGCGACAATCGGGCAGTCGTCGAAGCGAGATACGCTGGAGCGACAAGATTTCATTGGACAGTTTGGGATCGGCCTGCTATCGGGATTTGTCGTCAGCGACGAGATCGTGGTCATCACGCGATCAGTGAAGTCGGGCGCGAAGACCGTGGAGTGGAAAGGACGCGCGGATGGGACGTACTCACTGCGCACGATCGAATACGATTTCGAGCCGGGCACCCAAGTTTTCTTACGATGCAAGCCCGGATGCGACGAGTTTTTTGAAGCCGAGTTTGTCGAAAAGACGGCTCGCTACTTTGGCCGTCATTTGCCCGTTTCGGTGACGATCGATCACGCGGGGGTGCAAACGCAGATCAATGAACGGCCGCCTTGGCAACGGAGTTTTGAAGACGCGCGCAGCGAGCAAGAGGAGTATCTCGACTATGGCGAGGACGCATTTGGTTTGAAATTCCTCGATGCGATACCGTTGCGATCGCAAGTGGGCGGTGTCGAGGGTGTCGCGTTTATCTTGCCGCACGCGTCGAGTCTCACGGCCAAACGAACCCATCGCGTTTATTTGAAGAACATGCTGCTCTCCGAAACGGTGGAGAACTTGCTGCCGGATTGGGCGTTTTTCGTGAAGTGTGTGATCAACGCGACCGAGTTGCGGCCAACGGCGGCGCGTGAGTCATTTTATGAAGATGAAAACTTGAACGCCGCTCGGCAGGCGCTGGGCGGTTGCTTGCGGAACTATCTCGTGCGACTAGCGCGAGACGATCGGTCTCGGCTGGATCACATCGTCGATTTGCATTTTTTGCCGATGAAGGCGTTGGCCGTTGACGACGACGAGTTTTATCGGTTGTTCATCGATTGGCTGCCGTTTGAAACGTCGCTTGGTGAAATGACGCTGGCCGAGTATTGCGAACGTGAGCCGGTGGTTCGTTACGTTCGCACTCGGGATCAATTTCGACAGATCGCTGGTGTGGCGTCGGCACAATCGATCTGCGTCGTCAACACGGGCTACACCTATGACCGCGATTTGATTGAAAAACTGCCGGTCATTTTCCCGGACCGCGAAATCGAGGAAGTCGAAGTTTCCCAGCTCGCACAGAACTTTGGCGAACTGACACTGCAAGAGCGTGACGAGGTGTTCCACTTTATGAACTTGGCCGATCAGGTCTTGCAGCCGTATCGATGTCGCGTGGAAATCAAACGGTTCGAACCCATGCAGCTTCCCACGTTGTACACGACCAACGACGCGGCCACGTTTCTGCGCAGCGTCGAGCAGTCCCAAGAAATCGCCGACGATCTGTGGTCCGGCGTGCTGGATCGAATTGCCGAAACTCCGTCAGCCGATGCCACCGCACAACTTTGTTTGAATTATAATAATCCATTGATCCGCAAGATCGCGCGGCTCAAAAGTCACGTCCTGACCCAGCGCAGCGTCGAGATGCTGTACGTCCAGGCGCTGTTGCTCGGGCACTATCCGCTCAAGTCCAAAGAGATGAATTTGCTCAGCGAGGGGTTGCTTGGTTTGATCGAACTGGGCGTCAATTCGCAAGAGGGCAACTGAACTTGAACTGTAGGACGGATTGCCAATCCGTCCAATGTGAACGGACGGATTAGCAATCCGTCCTACGTCGCGAGAAGAGGATAATCAATGAGTTACGAACAACTGGATGAATTGATCGAGCAAGCGGCCCAGATGGAGCATTGCCCGTCCCAAGTCGAACTGCTCGAAGAAGCCGTTCGTGAGGCCGACCGGTTGGGCGACGTCGAGGCGGGTTTCGAAGTCCGGATGGACTACATCGAAGCGGCCACGTTCTCGGGCTTTCCCGAAAAATCGCTCGTCGCATTCTCGTGGTGCCTATCGCAATATGACGAAGATGAAGAGTCCGTCGACGAATTCGACTTGCTGTGGAAATACAAATGGGTGCTCAATTCGCTGCCCGATTTTCCGCAGATTTCGAAGCGGCAGATTCTCGAGATGCAGGACGACATGGCCATCCGCTATGAAAAGGCTGGATACAACCAACGTCCGGTCCATTACATGCGGTGGCAAAACTACATGGCTATGGGCGATTTTGAGCAGGCGTTCGACAACATCGAAAAGTGGAAGCTTGAACCTCGTGACTGGATGGCGGACTGCGAAGCTTGCGAAGCCGATCGGCACGTCGACTTGATGGTCGAACTCGGTCGACATGAAGAGGCCGTGAAAATCGCCCAGCCAATCCTGAACGAAGAACTCACCTGCGCAGAGATTCCGCATTGCACGTTGGCGGGCATCTTGAATCCACTCGTGCGATTGGGCCGAGACGCGGAAGCCGTGCGCTACCACCAGCGCGGATACAAACTGATTTGCAAGAACCAGGCTTTCCTCAAAGAAACGGGTGAGCATTTGCAATATCTCGTCCGGGCCCGATCGCTCAAACGTGGCTTCCGCCTCTTGGAACGACATTTGCCGTGGGCCGCTGAAGTCAACGAACTGCATAGCCGGTTTGTCTTCTACTTGTCGAGTTCGTTGTTGTTGAGCTTGCTGTCAAAACAAGAACCGAACAAACGCATTCGCTTAAGTGTGCCGGCCCAGTTGTCGTGCCATCGCGAGGATGGCACTTATGTGATCGCGGATCTGGCCAATTGGTTCGAACAGGAAACGGCGAACCTCGCCGGCCAATTCAATCAACGAAACGGCAACGACTATTACACGCGACGGATCGAACTCGCCAAGCAATTCGTTGGCGTTTGAGCAACATGGCGGAGTCGCGACGCTCAACCGGCGACCATCTTATAGACTGCGAACAGGCAACATCCAACACCGGCGACGACGCGCACGATGGACGTGAACTTTCCCAGTCCGCCGGAAATCTCTTCCCCATACTTACCCCGCGTCACGCCGCGTTGTAGTTCGTATACGCCGGAAATGACCAGCGCCGCGCCGATCGCCAAAAAGATCAAGCCAAGAACGATTGGGTTGTCGTTCAACCACTCGTTGGCCGCGTCGTTACCACGTTGTGCGAAAAGTTGTGTGTTGTACATCGTTTTACCGGCTGATTGACAAAAAGCTTGGATTAGCGGCAAGCGACCTGTTCCGCGTCATGGAGATACGCATCCGAGACTGGATAGTTGCGGAAGCGGATCGAGTAGTATTGTTCGAACCACTCGCTGATGTCGGTTTCGATGCCTGGATCAAAACTGGGTGCGACGTGCAGTGTCTTGCCGGTCAGGTCTTCGCGGATCTCACCTTTCTCGACGATGACTCGGCCCGACTTGATGACGTAGTCGGGCAGCTCGAACATCGTTTCTTTATTTTCGTGGGGCGAATAGATCGTGACATCGGCGTCGGCACCGGGACCGAGGTGGCCTTTGTTCGCGAGGCCGAGGATCTTCGCGGGTGCGGCTCGGGTGATGATGGCGATTTCGTTCATCGTGTATTCGCGGTCGAGGTCTGGCAGCATACAGCGCTTGCGGATGTCGGGGTGGACCGTTTTCATCACGTCCGCGCGATACGTGCGGTCCATCAGCAGGCGAATGATCTGAGGATAGGCCAGGAACGAACCGCCGTTGGGATGGTCTGTGCTCATCACAACTCGCCACGGATCTTCGACCAACAGATACCACTCCAAGCCGATCGCCCATTGCAGCGTGTGGACGAGACTCTTGTTGCGATACTTGATCGGCGCGATGCCACAGCCCGCTTCCATTTCGGTGTCGGAGCTGAACCACTTGGTGCCGTAGATGTTCGACAAGTAATATCCCAGCGGACCATCGCCCGTCATGCTGGTCGTTTCGCCGAACAGCACTTGGCCGACGTCGACCGTAATGTTCTTGTGCGCGTTAACATAATCGGCCAGCGGTTGCACTTTGCTGTTGAACGTGTCTTCGTCGCCTTCGCCGCCGCCGTAGCTGTGGAATTGGATGTGCGTGATGTGACCACGGTGGCCTTCGAGGGCCTTCATGGTTTCCAGCGTTGTTTCCCAATTGCCTGGCAGTCCGAGATTATTTGAGTGGATGTGAACCGAGTGCGGCATCTTTAATTCGTCGACCGTCCGCGCCATGTTGCTGATGATCTGCCGCGGTGTGACTTCAAAGTGGTCGACAATCTGGTCAATCGTGTTCACGTTGCCCGACGCGTGATGCTTCCAAACTTCCACGCCGCCCGGATTCACCAGTTTCGCCGCATAACCTTTCGCCGCGCCAAGCAACCAGCCAACGAACGCTTTCAATCGATCAGGCTCACCGTCCTGGATCGACTTCATGACGTAGTGATTGTTGCCCATCAACACATAAAAACCTTTGTCGATGATGGGCGTGTCGTCAAACTCTTCGTGCGTGTGGCGAGCGGACAAAGGTGGAACGGCCGCATCAAATGCTGTCGTATAACCAAGCCCCGCGTACTTGTAGCCGGTCGCAAACGTGCTCGGCACGCTGCCCATCGTCCCGCTGTGCGTAATCGCTGTGCGAGGTACCGGCTCCGAGCGACGCTTATCTTCCGGTCGCATCTTTCGTGCCACGTTGACTTTTGGCCCGGCGATGTGGCAGTGCATGTCGATCCCGCCGGGCATGACGACGAGACCCGCCGCGTCCAACGTTCGCGACGGGCGAACACTCGGATCACTTGGTGCATCGACAATCTTCCCGTCTTGCAACCAGATGTCCTTCACTTGGCCATCGATGCCATGCAACGGGTCGTAGACATAGCCGCCGGAGATTTTGAAATAGGAGTCCGTCATAAGTTAACGTGCGGCCGACCGGGTGATGAATGGGAAGGAATTCTATATCATGGACTCGCATTGCTGACAGAACAAGGCGTTCGGAATTCCGAAGTTTTCTTAGACTTTGGAAGTGAGGAGACAGCGAATGGCTGAAAACACTCGGCTCGAAATTGCACAAAAGCAAATCGAATTCGCGCGCAGCTACACAATGACACTACTGGAAGGCATAGGCGGAAGCGATTGGTTCAGGCAACCAGATGGTGGCGTGACGCACATTGCGTGGCAGGTTGGGCATTTGTCGATGGCTCAATACGGACTGTGTTTGTTTCGACAGCGCGGCCGTCAGCCGATCGACAGCGAATTGATGTCGTCCAGCTTTCGCAAAAAGTTCAGCAAAGGGACGACGCCCGACCCGGATCCCGCCAACTATCCATCGCCGGACGAGATCCTCGATACATTTCACACAGTCTACAAGCAGGCGATGGACGAAGTGCCGAATCTGACGGACGAGCAACTCGACAATCCAATAGACATGCCGTACGCGGGTTACGGCACGCAATTGGGGGCACTGTTATTTTGCTCCCACCACGAAATGCTGCACGCCGGCCAAATCGGCCTCATCCGGCGATTGCTGGGGAAAGAACCGGTGCGGTAATTGCCTATCGATGCTTCTGGCGCATCCGGCGGCTGTAGGCGTCGAGAATACGTCGCTCTTTCGAAGTCAGGCTGTCTTCGCCCTCGTCGTGGACCTTTTTCAAAATTCGGTCGGCATCGGCGTCCATCTCGCGATACGCTTCTTCCGCCTCATCGGGATCGTGGATCTTCAACCTCGGTTTCGGTCTTAACCAGGCGAACAGATCCGACAGCCGTTTGGGCCACAGTTTTTCCAGTTGCATTCCGGTTTTGAAATACAACAAACCAAAACCAGCACCGGCCAGGTGCGATACGTAGGAGACGTTGTCGTTGGCTCCGAATGCGAAGAGGAAATTCAGGCCGACAAGAACCAAGCCTAGAACCCATGCCTTCACCGGCATCACGCCCATCAACAGCAACATCTGGTTGGGATAACTCATCACAAACAGAATCACCACGGCCGTCACCGCTCCGGAAGCACCCAGCACTCCATGCTGGTCGTAGTGGCCGTGGACCAGGTTTTCAACGGCCAGCCAAGCCAGTGCGCTGAACGCGATTGCCACAACATAGAAGATCAAAAACTCTTTGGGCCCATATTTGTCTTCGATCACGCGTCCGAACATGAACAAGACAAACATATTGAACCCGATGTGGAACAGCCAGTCTTCGCTGCCAACCGGAGCATGGGCAAAGCCGTTGCTGATCAGCTTCCAAAAATTCCATGGTTTGTGGACCAGATCGGCGTTCAAAGTCATCAGATCGGTTAACCACCGGCTGTTAACTTTTGTTTGGACTACGTAACCATTCGCCTCGTGCCGCTTTTCCGCGGCTTTCACGTCCGACGGCGGATGGACCTCACGAATCGTGTCCGCGCCTTCTTTCTTGGCGATGATCTGATGGTCAACAGGCTGAGTGAACGCGTCGCAGCAATAGATCGCCAGGGTGACCATAATGATCTTGGCGACCATCGTACGTTGGCCATCGCCCCCAAGCTGGAAACCTTGGGGAGTATCTTCGTCTTGATAGTAATCTCGGTCGTGAATACCCATGGCGAATTAACAAGCAGGTCGAAAAATGTCGTCAAGCTGCCAGTAAAAGATATGTTACGTTGATTCGCGACAAAAGTGGAGAGCGGATTGGGTTGCCCAGATTTCCACTTGTTGGGGGGCGGAGGCGGGAGAAAACGTGATGCGGGCTGGCCGCAAATCTGTGGACGGATTGGAAATCCATCCTACGGCAGACGTGCCTACTCAGCACCAGTGCCTTCGGCTCGACGGGTGGCCTCGTCCGTGCGGCTCTTGATTTGGTCGTTTAATTTCTCGTGCATCGATGCAAGGTATGCTTCGTACTTGTTGTTTTCGCGCCAGAGCTTGACGATTTCATCGTAAAGTACCTTCCAGTCACCTTCCAATTTGTTGCGATAGGCCGCGGCTTTGTCCTTCTCGTCACGGTGGTTGGTGAGGTCCTCGTTCAGCTTGGTGACTTCGACCTGCAGCTTGGTGATTTGCGCCTGGACGACCTGTTCCGCCTGTCGAATCTCTTCAATCTGTTTCTGCATGTCCGCGATGGCGTCATCCAGCAACAGCTTGTCCAACTCGATCTGGTGAAAATTGACTTCGAAATCAATCAGGTCACGCCAGAAGACAGTGTACTGAAGTGTGCCGACGCCTGACTGCGTGATTTCCTCCGCCGTTTCGGCGTCGAACCATCCCTCATCATCTTGGCGAAACTTCGCCTCCGACAACGCGCCCGTTTTGGGATCTCGGTGGAGTAGGGAATTGTAAAGTGCCAATCCAAGGTTGTCATAAGCATCATCGGCAAACGCAACACCGGCCGACGTATTGCCGTTCACCGGAACAGTGAATACCACCGTGTCATCATCCGCATCCGGCCTGGGAGAACCTTCGGGCAAAGCATTGAACTTGATCAGCGAGCGTTGCAGCTCCGGTGGCGGGTCGAAGCCTGGTTCGTTGATGTCCGTCAGCTTTTGACCGTCATAAACGTAACTGTCAATCGCTTGTTTGTATTCTTCGTCGGTCATCACTGCCGGCTTTGGAATGATCGCCTCGATTTGTGCCCGATCGAGTCCATCAAATACGCCGTGAAAGTCCAACGGCATGCGTTCGTACAACGAAATCGTCTCGCCGCTGCCGCCAATGGCATTGAGATTCGCCTGTTGATTTGCATCTAGCGGAACGGTGGGCGCGAGGTCCACGGTGGTGCCGGTCACGCCTGTCACTTTGTATTCGCCCAGATAGCCGACGGTCACTTTGAAGGTGTTTGAGATCGTCGGATCAAACCCCTCTTTGAACATCACCAGCTTTTCGTTTTCTTTGATGTTGTGAGTCGACGCCGCTCCGCCTGCGGCCGCAGCCATCGTCACGGTGACGGGCGGACCACCCACGCCAACCGTGCATCCGCGCCACACGCGTCCGCGGTAATCTCGTTGACGCCGCAATTCGATCTTGGCCGCGGTCAACGACAACTCACTGTCGTCTTGATCCCACGGGCTGCGAACATCCAATAAATCGCCATCGATTTTCAAATCGTGATCGATCTGGGCCTGCTTCACGTCGGCTTCGAGCTTCTGCACCAGTTGCTTCCACGCCAGGTGTGTTTTGACCACCAGGGCGGCGTATGCCAGAAACGTCCAGACGCCGCAAAACACCAAAAACAAGCAGAACGAGTGGAAGAGTTTCCACGACTTTCTTCCCACGATGAGAAAGACGAACAGGGCGATCAGCGAGACGCCTGCGCCGGCTTGAAATACGATTGGGTCCATGATGGGGTCTTGTTAACAAGGAGAAAGTAATGGGATCCCACAGAAATCGATGATAGGCAGGGATTGTAAGGGTGTCAAGAAATTTGCGCTCTCTTCGGTCGTTCGTAAGTCACAAATTTCATTGGAGTTGTGGCGAACCGCCAACATCCATCGGATAACCCTCATGATCGTTTGTTCGTTCAAGCCGCGGCCGATTATTCCCCGAACTCAACAGTATGCATGCATAGGCGATATCACGTGGGACGGATTGCTAATCCGTCCACCTAATGCCTAGACGGATTAGCAATCCGTCCTACGGAAAAACTACCCGCCATAACGGATTTGGTGATGGTACGGATTATATGAACGGATTCCCAGGCAATACCTTATACCGTCGACAGACGAATCTGTTCGGTTCCGCGCGATTCCTCGTTTTCTTATCGATGGCTCTCATCGCCCTCACGGCCGGCTGCCATCGTAGCCAATACCGCAAGAAGGCGGACGCGGAAGCATATCACCTGGTGCGTGAAAAGGCGAACCATCCGCATTGGTCCTTGCCAGACTACACGATCAATGTCGACCCTCGGTCGCGCATGTACACGCCATACAATCCAGACGCGCCGCCGATGCCACCCGATGACCCAGCCGCGCACAAGCTCATGCGGCGTGTCGACAACAAGCCCGGCTATCCCGGTTGGGATGTCAACGGACGAACGCCGTTTGTCGAGAATCCAAATTGGTTGTCATTTGTCCCGCTCGACGAAGAGGGCACGCTGACGATCAATCATGTCAACGCAGTGAAACTAGCCCGTCTTCATTCGCCGAACTATCAAAGAGAGTTGGAAGATCTTTACTTATCAGCGCTGGACGTCAGCTTTGAACGGTTCGTCTTTGATTCACAGTTTTTCGCCGGCTACTCGGGCTTCTTCACCGCCGATGGCCGCGACCGGTCAGGCGGCGGTGGTGAGTCGAGCAGTGAACTAGACATCGGTCTGTCGTCGTCCGGACCGCGTCCCGCCGCGCTGCGCAAGATGGGCATCACCGGCAGTGAGTTGATCGTTGGGTTTGCCAATCGACTGGTGTGGCAGTTCTCCGGTCCCGACATGCAAACCGCAACGTCGCTGCTCGATTTCTCGCTCGTTCAACCGCTGCTCAAGAACGCCGGGCGCGATCGTATCATGGAACGTTTGACGTTGTCCGAACGAACTTTGCTGTCAAATGTCCGCCAGATGGAACGGTTTCAACGCGGCTTTTATGTCGAAGTCATGACCGGCCGAGATGCAGGCGACGGTCCGTCACGACGCGGCGGCGTCTTTGGGGGCAGTGGATTAACCGGCTTCACGGGAACCGGCGGCGGAGGCTTTGGACAACTTGCGGGCGGCGGAGGAAGCTCACGCGGAGGTGGTCAAACCGGGGCGGGACAGGCCGGCGGATTTCTAGGACTCTTGCAACAGCAGCAAAGCATTCGCAACCAGGGTATGAACATCGTCCAACTTCGCAGCAGTCTCTCGCGCTTCGAGGCGTTTCGGCTGGCAAGTCGCCTCGACGTGTTGCAGGTCCAGCAGGCACGTCAAGCGTTGTACAACGCGGAAAGCGGGCAGCTCAACAGCGAAACACAATATCAAAATCAATTGGACAACTACAAGATTTCACTGGGTCTGCCCCCGCAACTGGATGTAAAAATCGAAGACCCGCTACTCAATCAATTCAATTTGATTGATCCGCGCATGGTGAGCCCGCAGCAGCGGCTGTCTGAACTTCAAGAGCAAGCGGGAAGTGCAGTGATCACCTTTAAGGATTTGCAGCAACCGGACTGGAATGACGTTGCGGCCGCCCTCGGTCAATTGGGCGACCTTGTCCGCCGAACCCAAACTGAAGTTCTGCAACACGTGCTTGAAGACAACATCGCGCACGCCCGGTCCGATATCAGCGAGTTGTTCGAGAAAGTGCCTCAGCAACAACGCCAGGCAAACCGCGTGCATCGAGGGTACAACGAACGTGGGAAGCCCAAAACCGAATTCGCTGAACTCGATGATTTAGTGGAGCGGCTCCATGAACTAAAGGACACACTCGACGCGATGCATCGTGACATCGTCCATTTGCAACAATCGGCGAGCAGCGGCAGCGGCGGGTTCTGGCAATGGTTTAGCGTCGTTGGACCGATCGATAAAGTCGTCTTCGAACCCACCCCCAATACGCTGGGCGAGCTTTCCGATGCACTGGTCGAATTGATGCTGCTGCAAGTTCGTGCGCGTGCCGACATCGTCGAACTGGAGTCCATCGAACTAGACGACGAGGTGGCATTCGAAGTGGCGCGGGACTTCCGGCGGGACTTAATGAACCGTCGCGCCGCGCTCGTAGACACATGGCGGTTGATCGAGTTTAACGCGGACGACCTGGAGAGTTCGCTGGACATCGTTTTCGAAGGCGACATCAGCAACGTCAACGACAATCCGTTCGATTTACGCGGATCCACGGGACGGCTGCGTGCCGGAGTTCAATTCGACGCCCCACTTGTGCGGCTCGATGAACGAAACACCTACAGGCAGGCGTTGATCGAGTATCAACAGGCCCGCCGCAATTACTACCAGGCTCGCGACCGCATCTCGCAATCGTTGCGAAGTACTTTGCGTACGATTGATTTGAATCGGCGCAACTTTGAATTGCGCCGTGAAGCGATTCACGCGGCCGTGCGACAAGTGGAGAAGGCCAGATTCAACCTGGTCGAGCCACCGAAACCTGGCGAGGAATCCGACCGCCTGGGAGCAACGACCGCCCGCGACCTGGTCTCGGCGCTGGCCGATTTGCAAAACGCCCAAAACGATTTCATCAGCGTGTGGGTCAATTACGAAGTCCAACGCCGCGCGCTCGACTTCGACATGGGGACCATGCAAATTGACTGTGACGGAATCTGGATGGACCCCGGCCCGATCGGCGAAAAGTACGGTTTTCCCGCCGCCGGAAACTACAAGTCGTGCTCGTCCGACGTGCTCGTCCTGCCGCATCGACATCAGCTAGAAAACGAACCGCAAAACGACGTTCCGCCACCCGCCGCTTCAAGCGAAAACGATTTCGAGTTGGATCTTGAGTTGCTCCCCGCCGTCGATGGCCAGCAAACCGATTGGCAAGAGTTGATCCGGACGGCACGTGACGAGTAGCTACGCTCGCCAGAGCGTGGATTGGCCACCGTCTGGCGACAGTAGCTACAAGGTCGTCTTATTCAACGTTCTCACGATTGAACATCCAAAGAACCAGGCCGATGACTCCGCCCATGGCAGCTAGACCGGCGAGAAGTCCATAAACATACAGATCGCTCTGCATCGACCCGGCGAATCGCGATCCGAAACTGCCCAGCCCAAAGGCCATCGCAAAACTGACTCCGTAACAAAGGCTGCGATGTTTCGCTGGCGAGTATTTTGCGATCAGGCTGTTGTAGACAGGTTGCTGCATGAAATGGACTAGTGCGAGTAGCGCGGCTGCGACGACGCGGTCCCACGTGGATGCGAGTGCCATCCAGCACAAGAACGGAACATTTCCAAACGTAATAATCGCGAGTTGTAATTCCAAAATCCTGTGTCTCGCAAAACGTCCCGCGATGTACTGCCCGACGCAGCCGACCCACAACACGATGGATGCAAATAATTTGCCTGTGCTTTGTTCGCTGGTTTGAAAGATCTCGATTCCCGAGCCGCTTAGATATCGTGGCAAGAAACTCAGCAGCGCCGAATAGACGAAGCCCTGCAAGAAGGAGAACACGGTCAAGATGCCATATGAGGTCCAATCGGCGTTGTCATCTGGTTTGTTGGACTTAGCCGAATTCTTCGAGTGCGGTTCGGGCACCCTACGCAACGACGCGAAAAAATATGCGCCGAGTAACATGCCGGGGATGGCGAGCGTCCAATAAAACTGTCGCCACTGAAAACCTGCTGTGGACATTGCCCACGCAATCATCGGAGCTAATCCAATTCCGAGAGATCCGAAAATGCCGTGGATGCCGAGCGCTTTTGGTCGTGCCTCGTCGGTTGTCTCATGCGAGATCAATGCCAACCCAGCCGGATGGTAGATTGCGGCGAAGGCCCCCATCAAGATCATAGTTGTTAACAATTGACCCTGGGACGAAGCCATCCCGGCCAACAGGCATGCCAATCCGCAGCCAACCAGATAAACCGCCAACATGGACCTGCTTCCCAATCGATCGACTAAGAGCCCGGCAAGCAACGCACCGGTGCCCCACAACAAACGCCAGTAGTTTTGCAGCACGCCCGTAAACTTTTTGCCGGCTTGTTCATCGTCACCCAAGAACTCTTCCGCGATGTCTTGCTCGACGCTGGGCAGCGAGAGTTCGTACGCGTGCACCAACGCGTGGGCACACGACACTAGCAGGATCAGACGAAATGCGGCCGAACTCATGAATTCGACGCCTGGGCAAGTTCCGCCAATTTGTCACTGGCCGCGCCGCTGTCGATCGCTTCGCCGGCGAGCTGGGCGCAGCGCGTCAACGATTCGTCTTTGCCAGCCAGCCAAATCGCTGCCGCTGCGTTCACAACGACGATGTCGCGGTTTGGTCCCTGCTCGCCACCGAAGATGTCGCGAATGATGGCGGCACTTGCCGACGGGCTGTCGACCAACATGGACTCCTTGGACGCCGTGCTGACTCCGAAATCTTCCGGCGTCCACGTCCGACCAGTTGCCGTGTCGTTTTCGATCAACGTAACATCCGTTTTGCCACTCAGCGTCACTTCACACATGCCGTCTTGGCCGTGGACCACAACGGCCCGCTGGCTTCCCAGACGCATGAGCGCGCCGGCCAGCAGTTCACGCAGCTCCGGCCGCCCGACACCAAGCAATTGAAACGGCGCACTGGCCGGATTACAGAGCGGCCCGAGCATGTTGAAAATTGTCGCCACACCGAGCTTCTTTCGTACGGGCCCGACATACTTCATGCTGGGATGAAACGACTGGGCAAAACAAAAACAGATGCCGACTTCGTCCAAGCATTTGGTCACTGTTTCCAGTGGAGCCGCGATGTTGACACCCAGTTCGGTCAACACGTCCGCAGAACCCGTCTTGCCACTCATCGCTCGATTGCCGTGCTTGGCAACTCGCACTCCCGCCGCCGCCGTGACGATGGCGGCTGCCGTGCTGATGTTGAAGACGCCCGCGCCCGATCCACCGGTTCCGCAAGTGTCGATGATCTGTTCGTGTGCCGAGTCGATGCGCATCATGTGCTTTCGCATTGCCAACGCGGCACCGGCGACTTCGTCGATCGTCTCGCCCTTGGCTCGCAGCGCGGTCAACAGCAGACCAATTTCTTCGTCAGTCGACTTGCCCTGCATGATTGTGTCGATCACCGCGGCCATTTCGTCCATCGACAGATCTTCGCCACCGCTAACTCGTCCCAGAATCTCTTGCATCGAACTGCCTATCTTCAAGTCGTACAAATGTGCAGTCCATGATTTTACTGTCGTGGCGAACCGTTTAATAGGCGCGTACCTTGTTGCTGCATCTGGTGAACTCTACAATCGGTTTCTGAAGTAGGACGGGATTCCATTCCGTCCGAACGGATTAGCCGTCCGTCCTCCTCAAACACTCATCAAACGGTTGGCCATGGCAAGGAAGGTAATTATCGACTGCGATCCCGGCATTGATGATGCCGTGGCGCTGTGCATCGCACTGTTTGAACCGAAGATCGAAGTGGTCGCGCTGACCGCGGTCGCCGGCAACGTGTCGGCGGATCAGGCCAGTCGCAATGTGCATGCGATCGTCGAGCAATTAGACCCACCGCGTCTGCCGCGTTTGGGAGTGGCGTCGCCGCCGGAATGTGGGACCAACGCCGATGCGCGGCACATTCATGGCGAAGACGGACTGGGCAATTCTGGGTTTGAAGTCTCGGAACTGCATCACCAGCATCCCTCGGAGAAAATGATCTGTGACGAGGTGCGAGCCGCCGCGAATGATGTCACGCTCGTTTGCCTGGGTCCGCTGACCAATGTGGCTCATGCGTTTCGTCGCGATCCGGAGTTGCCCGCGTCGGTCGACCGCTTGATTATCATGGGCGGCAGCGTCAGCGGCATTGGCAATGCGACTCCTTCCGCGGAGTTCAACATCTACTGCGATCCACAAAGTGCCCGCGAAGTGTTTCAATCGCCCACGACCAAGACACTTATCCCGCTGGACGTGACTCGGCAGGTGAACTTCAATTTAGATTTTCTCGATTCCCTGCCGCGTGATACGACACGCGCCGGTTCGCTGTTGCGTCGGATCGTTCCACACTTGTTCCGCACCTATCATCAGCGCCTCGGCCAAGAGAGTATTCACCTGCACGACGCTGTCGTGATCACGGCGCTCGTTCACAGCGAACTGTTCGTGACCGAAGAGATGGCAGGCGATGTCGAAACGTCGGGAAATCTGACAACCGGATCGACGATCTTTGACCGTCGGTCAAATCAACAGTGGCGGAACAACATGGAAGTGGCGACCGAAGTGGACGCAGCGGCTGTCAGGGACAGCATCATGCGCGGGTTGTCGCATGCCGGCGATTGTTCATAGGCGATTCCGTCTTGGATTCTCTCTCATCGGTTGAAACTGGGCGAACTGGGGTGAGATTGCCAATCGATCGGATTCTTTTGAATATTCCAGTCACAACGATCGATACGATTATACAGCCGATTGTCGCTGGCGATCCTTTCGTATGATGATTGGCCAAGTGACACCGAATCGTGAGCGTGGTTTTTCGCTCGCGCATCCACTGCAAACAAATGCTTGCACTCAAACAAGCTTGCACGAGAATCCAAATTCAGGAGGGGACGGACGTGAATTCCTATCAATTACTCAAACCGTGCACCACACTGCTGGCCGCCATGATTGTGGTGGGGCAAGTGCAAGCTCAGGAGCTGCCGGTGTATTCGTCTACGGACGACGCTAAACCCGCAAGCAGCGTTACCGAAACGCCGATTACTATCGAGCCGGTCGTGGCGGACTTGTCGCCGCCAGCGGAAGCAAGTTCTTCCTCGCGACGACTGGTTAAGAGAGCGGCTGGCAACACGAGTTGCGATTGCGACGAGGGTGGCGATTGCGGCTGCCATGTGCCGCCAAGTTGTGGTTGCGAAGAAGATTGTGGCTGTGACACGGGCTGCGACAGCGGTTGCGGCTGTGGCGGCGGCAAAAGTTGCTATTGGTTCGGATGCGGTCGGCCAATTGAATTACACAAAGGCAGTTGCTGGGGCAAACTCGGCGGCTGGGTCGAATTTGGTTACACCAATGGCAATGTGCCGTTGTCGGTCAATCGAGCAGATGTGCTGTCCTTCCGCGACGTCCAAGACAACTTTCTTCTCAATCAAGGTTACGTCTTCCTGGAAAAGGCACCCGATGTGGGACTCGGCTATCGGATCGACGCCATGTACGGCACGGATGCATCCAAAACATTTGCATTTGGTAACCCGGCCGAAGCAGCCGGTGGAAACCCACGCGGTTGGGATAACAATTTCACCAAAGGCATCTATGGATTGGCGATTCCGCAAGCGTACCTGAGCATGGGCGCTGGCGACTTGTCGATTATCGCTGGTCACTTTTACACGCCCGTGGGCTATGAAGTGATCACGGCTCCTGACAATTTCTTTTACAGCCACTCGCTCACGTCGTTCAACAGCGAGCCGTTCACGCACACGGGCGTGCTGAGCACGCTGAGTGTGGGCGATTCGGAGTTATACGCCGGGTGGACGCTCGGCTGGGACACCGGCTTTGACCAATTTGGCAATGCCGGAAGTTGGTTGGGCGGTTTCAGTTTGCAGCTTACGAATCGAACATCGCTCACGTACATCACGACCGGCGGCAACTTGGGTCTTCGCGGCAACCAGGCGTACACGCACAGCGTTGTGATCGACACGGATTTAGGCAGCGGATTGGAATGGGTCGTCCAAAGCGATTTCGTCAACATTGGTGCCGCGAATCCGAACGGTGTTCCATTTGGTGTCGGTATGGACCAAGTAGGTGTGAACAGTTACTTGTTCTACAAACATAACGATGTCTGGAAATGGGGTGCCCGCATGGAATGGTGGAAGAGCGACGGGATTTCGTATTATGAAGTTACCGGGGGCGTCAACATCAAGCCACACGCCAATGTTGTCATCCGACCCGAGCTTCGGCACGACTTCACGCCAACGACCGTCGGCGGTGTGGCAGGCGGTGCGCCGAATCCGCCACTATACTTTGGCGGCTCAGTAACGACGTTCGGCGTTGACGTGATTCTCACGTTCTAGCATCCACACGATTCACGAATCGAACTTGCCCCACTGCCAACTTGGCACGTGGGGCTTTTTGCTGCGCCTTTGTCTTCGCCGCGGATTGTCGCATCGTGGAAACGCGATTACGATGCGTTCGTTTCTGTTGTGCAAGGAGAGTTGAATGCCGTCAGACACTGCAAATCTGCCCCGCGTCGTTGCGGATGGACCGTTGGATCCTGTGATTGAAGAGTTGCTCAACGGCAAAGTCGAACTGCTTCCTTGGGAATTGACCGAGACGGGCAGTGATGAACCTATTGACGGCGTGTACACCTACGGACATTTGGCACTCGATGGCGAGATGCTGGATCGATTGCCGGGCGTCCGCATCATCAGCAATTATGGCGTGGGCGTGGATCACATCCATGTGCCTGACGCCGCGGCTCGTGGAATTCCCGTAGGCAACACGCCAAACGTGCTCAACGGCGCGACGGCCGACATGGCGTTCGCTCTACTATTGGCCGCCGGACGGCGATTGGCCGAAGGCGATCGTTACGCCCGAAGTCCCCAGTTCACGTCGTACGATCCGGGCTACATGCTTGGCTTGGAGATCCACAGCACCACATTGGGAATCATCGGCATGGGTCGCATCGGCCGCGAAATCGCCGAGCGTGGCCGGGCGTTCGACATGAGGTTGCTGTATCACAATCGCCGCCGCGACGAACAAGCCGAACAGTCGTTGGACGCACGCTACTGTTCGTTCAACGAAATTCTGGCTGAATCGGACTATCTCGTGATCGCCGTGCCCTTGAACGACGAAACGTGCGGCATGATCAGTCGCGATGAGCTTCACAAAATGAAATCGACCGCGATTCTCATCAACATTGCGCGCGGTCCAATTGTTAACACCGATGCATTGACCGAGGCTCTGACGAACGGCGACATCTATGCCGCCGGACTCGACGTCACCGACCCCGAACCGCTGCCCCGCGATCATCCGCTGTTGCAGTTGGACAACGTCACGATCGCACCGCATCTGGGCAGTGCGACCGAGCAAACGCGTCAAAGCATGGCCGAAATGTCGGTGGAAAACCTCTTACGCGGCTTACGCGGTGAGGCGTTGGTCAATGAAGTAGGGTGCATGTAACGCACCAAGACGTTGTTGCATGTGGTGCGTTGCACGCACCCTACGCGCTACCGACCCACAACGCCAACCGTTGGGAACTGCACAACGGGCGGTTGCACAACATAGACGCCGGGCGAGTGATAAACTTGGCGACGCGAAAGAATTCCCAACGGTCCTGGCCGATAAACAACCGTCGTCTGACCCGGATAGTAAACCGCTGGCGCCGGAACATACTGCACCGTGACCGGCTGCACGGGCACAGGTCGATAGACAACGGTGGGTGCCGGCGGGTAGTAAACGGTGACCGGTGGACCACTGTAATAAGTCACCACGGGCACGGGATATTGTGCGTCCACCTCGCTCGGCAACGCCAAAACCATCGCCGTCAAGCACAACGTCACACAAACCAGTTTCTTCGCAATTTGGTTCATCTTCGCTCTCCTCTGGGTATCCACAAACACCGGACCAACAAACATTCATCCTAAGCGCCTGTTTTCCGCCTCGCAAGGGTTTGCGTGCTACGTTTGAAAAATGTGGATTTGTCGATTATCGTGGCGTTCACGGACCGCCCCATTTGGAGAGATTTGATGTCGCACAACCGTCGCCTCGGTATCACACTCGCGATTCTCGCCTTTGTGTCGCCGCTCGTTAATGGACAAGATCGAACCGGTCCCTTCACGCACGCACCGCGCAGCGTCCGCAGCCTCGACCTCGATCAACGGCACGTACGGCTGGAATTGAATTTCAATTGGGACAAGCAGCAGATCGTTGGCCGCGCAACTCACACACTCGTGCCGTACAAGCCGCTACGATCCATCAAACTCAACGCAGCCGATATGCAGATCAAAGCCGTCACGCTGGTGGCCGACAAGATGCAAGTGCTCAAACATACGACCAAGAGGAACTCGCTGGACATCACGCTCGACCGCGAATACGGCCCGCACGACGAAATCAAAATCGCAATCGACTACGTGGTGACTCGGCCCGAGTTCGGTGCCCACTTCGTCGTGCCCGACAAGAACGAACCCACACAACCCAAGATGGTGTGGACACAAAGCGAAGATGAATACGCGCGGTATTGGTTCCCGTGCGTCGATACCCCGGCCGATCGATTGACCAGCGAGATCGTGGCCACGGTACCGGAGCATTTCTACGTGCTGTCGAACGGCACGCTGATATCAAAGAGAAAAGACAACGATGGTACACAAACTTGGCACTGGAGCCAGAAAAAGGACCATGTGCCATATTTGCTGTCCGTGGTCGCTGGCGAATTCGAAGTCTTCGAACAAGAGTGGCAAAGCATTCCTATCCAA
Organism: uncultured Pirellulaceae bacterium; assembly: GCA_964343305.1. Lineage (GTDB taxonomy): Bacteria > Planctomycetota > Planctomycetia > Pirellulales > Pirellulaceae > CAYFJO01. The sequence goes on from CAYFJO010000032.1 coordinate 26,265, forward strand.
TCGTTCGTGCCCAAGGGACGTTTGGCCGACGCGGCGCGATCGTTCGAAAAGACGCAGCCCATGATGGACTTTTTTTCCCGCAAGATCGGCTACAAATATCCCTGGTCCAAATACGCTCAGATTTGCGTGGACGAGTATCAGTGGGGAGGCATGGAACACACGTCGGCGACGACGTTGAACATCAGCACGTTGCACGACCAGCGGGCACACTTGGACGTGTCGAGCGACAATCTCGTGGCCCATGAACTGGTGCATCAGTGGTTCGGCGACTTGATGACGTGCAAGGACTGGGCCGAGTTGTGGTTGAACGAGAGTTTCGCCACGTATTTCGCCACGCTGTGGACGGAAGAAGATCTTGGTTGGGAAGAAGCAACTTGGGCCCGTCATGTCGAAGCGAACAATTACAAAGGCGAAGACAAACGTTACCGCCGGCCGATGGTCACGTACCGCTACAATCGACCGGGCAACATGTTCGATGGTCATTCCTACCCCAAGGGTGCCCGAATTCTGCACATGCTGCGCTACGAGCTGGGCGACGCGCTGTTCTGGCGAGCGATCAATCGATACACAACGGTCAACCAATTCCGCTCGGTGGAAACGGCCGATTTCCGCATCGCCGTCGAGCGTGCGACCGGCCAAAGCATGACATGGTTTTTCGATCAGTGGATTCACCACGGCGGCCATCCCGATTTCGAAGTGGCTTGGGATTGGGACGACCGCGCCAGCACGGTTCGCTTGACGGTCAAGCAAACTCAAAAAGTCGACACCATGACGCCGCTGTTTCGCACCAAGGCGGAAATTGAATTGGTGACACCAGGCAAAACAACCATCGAGCGGATCACGTTGTCGAAAGCCGATGAAACTTTTCATTTCAAAGTCGCACAGCGCCCTACGCGAGTCTGTTTTGATCCCCAGGATTGGCTTCTCAAAACGTTGAAATTCGAAAAGGGCAAAGAGGAACTGCTGGACCAACTGGCCAACGACAAACACTTGATCTGCCGTCATCGCGCCGCGAAGGCCCTGGCCGAATTCAGCAAACACGACGACGTCCGCGACGCGCTGATCCGAGCGACTCAGCAGGACAGTTTTTGGGCCATCCGCAAGGAAGCCACCACGTCGCTTGCAAAATTCAAAGGTGACCCGGTCCGCAAAGCATTGCTAACCGCGGCCCGTACGGACGAAAAGTCGTTCGTGCGGCGCGAAGCGATCAAATCGCTTGGCCAATTCGCTCACGACGACACGCGCAAGGTTCTGCGACAGATCGTGGAACACGACGCTTCTTATTACGCTGTCGCCGAATCGTTGAAGGCGCTCGTCAAGATCGACCGAAAAAACTGTGCCGACGATCTGCTCAAGGCGTTGTCACGCGACAGCCATCGGGAAGAGATTCTCAAAGCGGCCACAAATGGCCTGGTCACGTTGAAAGACTCTCGCGCCGAATCGCAGTTGCGCGACATATTGACCCAATCCCTTACACCGGCAAAGCGTGTGGTTGTCATCGGCGCTCTGGCTCGCTTGAAACCAGAAGACCACCAGACGCGAGAGCTGCTGGCCGGGCAACTCGCCGACAATCGCCGCAACGTCCGGCAATCAGCAATTGACGCGATGGTCGCGCTGGCGGACGTGGAGGCTCTGGATGCACTACAATCCAAACGCAATACGGAGAAGAACCACCGCGTGATCAAGAAGCTCGACGAAGCGATCAAAAAAGTGCAAGAGAAGCAAAACGATTCCGAGAAACTACGCAAAGAAGTCGAGTCGCTCCGCAAGCAAAACCGTTCGCTTGAAGAACGGATTCGCAAACTGGAGCAAAAGTAACCATAAAGGTGTAGTTTGGATGATGGCGAAGGCGACTGAAGAAAGTCAAACAAGGGTAGAAGCCATGTTTCGCCAACGCACTCATCTCCTACTGCTGCTCGTCGTGCTGGTTACGACTGCGAGGGCGGGTGAGCCGAAGGTCATCGACCTCGGCGACCGGTTGGAGCTGTTTGTGGACAGCTTCCTCATTGAGCGGATGGAAGGCGCGAAACTGAAGCTCCACTCGCCACGTGAGGCGGAAGTCGTCTGGCGTTATCAGCATCCGCTGGAGAGCCCGAAAGCGGCGTACTTTACGGTGTTTCAAGACGGCGATGATTTTCGCATGTTCTATCGGGCAAGCCCGCGCGACATGCCGGATATGATTTGCACGATGGTCAGTCCGGATGGCATCAAATGGAAGCGGCCTGAACTGGGACTGTTTGAGTTTCGCGGCACAAAAAAGAACAACATTATTTGGAAGGACGGACAGTCGCGGATCACACACATGTTTGCGCCCTTCAAGGACACCCGGCCCGACGTCCCGGACGACCAGCGTTACAAAGCATTGGCTGGCAGCCCGATTCACGCCTTGGCTTCGTCCGACGGGATTCGCTGGCGGTTGCTGGCGGAGAAGCCGATCCTGACGGGCACAAACTTTGACTCGCTGAATGTCGCTTTCTGGGATGCGAGGCGCAACCACTACGTACTCTATTGCCGGCATCGTTTAGACGGCGGTGTGCGGTTCATCGCGACGGCGACTTCAAAGGACTTTTTTCGCTGGAGCGAGCGACAGCCCATCGACGTGGGCGACGCGCCGGTCGAGCACCTATACACCAACGGCACGCTGCCATACTATCGCGCCCCGCATATCTATCTGTCATTGGCCAAGCGGTTCCTGCCCGAACGGAAACGCGGCAACGATGGAGTTTCTGACGCTGTACTGATGTCGAGCCGCGACGGACTGCACTTCGATCGCACGTTCCTTGAAGCTTGGATTCGCCCCGGTCCCACGAAAGACAACTGGCTCGCGCGGAGCAATATGCCGGCCTGGGGCATATTGCAGACCGGTCCAGAGGAACTGTCGGTTTACTATAGCCAGGGCTACGGAACGTACACCAGCCAGCTTCGTCGTGGCGTGTTGCGGTTGGATGGTTTTGTGTCCGTTTCAGCACCGTACGATGGTGGTGAACTGGTCACCAAGTCGTTTCGATTTCGCGGCAACAAGCTAGTGCTAAATTACGCCACCTCGGCAGCCGGCAGCGTGAAGGTAGAGTTCCAAGACACCAATGGCCGCCCGATTCCAGGCTGGTCGTTAAGCGATGCAACGGCGCACTACGGTGACTCCACTGCCGAGGCGTACGTTTGGAAGAAGGGCGAAAACGTCTCCCCCCTGGCCGGCAAGACCGTTCGCCTGCGACTGGTGATGAAGGATGCTGACCTTTACTCGCTGCGGTTCGCGCCGTAGCGAGCATCACATCAGTCAATTCCGTCAAGGAAGGGCAATTGCTAATTGTGGCGACCGATCTTTCACGCCAAAATACAGAAGACTTCCGCGTTCCATCACCGCACTTTTGAGGATGACGAATATGCGTTTGAATATCCTACTCCGCTGCGTGGTCGCCGGACTGCTTCTGGGGCTGTCCGGCGCTTCTGTTCGGGCCGAGTTGCGTCTGCCTGCCGTGATCTCAGATAACATGGTGCTGCAGCGTGATCATGCAAATCCCGTCTGGGGTTGGGCAAAACCGGGCGAGAGAGTGGTCGTTACCATTGCCGGTCAAACCATAACCGGAAAGGCAAGTCGGGACGGTCGCTGGAGACTCACCCTTCCCAAACTTTCGGCACAGCACGAACCGATCGAAATCCACGTACGAACGTCATCGGGTACAGCAAAGACGATTCGGAATGTGCTGATTGGTGAAGTCTGGTTATGCACGGGGCCTTCCAACATTTATTGGCCCGTGCGGCGCTGTGACAACGCAAAAGAAGAGATTGCTGCGGCCAAGTATCCAAAAATCCGATTCTTCACCGTCAAACAGAAACTGGCCGATCAACCTCAAGACGACTGCGCTGGCAACTGGGTTGCCTGCAGTCCCCTGACTGTTGGCGACGTCTCAGGGATCGGCTATTTCTTTGGTCGCCACATCCACAAAGATGTCGATGTTCCGATTGGAGTCCTTCAGAGCTTCTGGGGTGGATCGCGGATCGAAGCATGGACAAGCGAAGAGGCCCTAACGTCGCAACCTGCCTTGAAACCGATCCTTCAATGGTGGGAAAAGGAACGCACCCGTTATGTCGAAGAGAGGACAAACGAAAAGTACCAAGATGAGTTGAAACGCTGGACACAACTCGTCGACGCTGCCAAGAGCGCAGGCAAAAAGGCTCCTCCGCGTCCCACGAAACCGGTGGATCCTCACACCTCCCAACATCGACCCGCTTGTCTGTATGACGGAATGATCGCTCCCTTGATTCCGTTTGGAATACGGGGCGTGATTTCCTACCAGGGGTTAGGAAACCTCTACTGGGCGGAATACAGCCGCGTGCTACTGCCAACGATGATTCGCGATTGGCGCTCATGTTGGGGTCAGGGAGATTTTGCATTTGGGATGGTACAGCCTGCTCCCTATCCCTGTGACAGGTGGTCGAGACAGAAGAAAGATGCATACGCCCTTCAACGTGAAGCGCAGATACTCGTCTTGGATGAACTTCCGAATACCGGCGTGGCGCCGACTATGGATGTCGATGATCTTGATGAGCTGCACTTCACGAACAAGCAAGTTGTGGGGCAGCGATTAGCCCAATGGGCGTTAGCCACCCAGTATCGAAAAGATGTGCCATATGCTGGACCGTTTTACGAGTCGATGACGATCGAAGGCAACAAGATCCGAATTCGATTCACACACACCGCCAAGGGCCTTACGACCAACGATGGGCTTGCACCAACGCATTTCTCTGTCGCTGGAACTGATAAGACGTTTCATCCGGCCACTGCGATCATTGAAGGAAACACGGTTCTTGTTTACAGCGAACAGGTTGGTAAGCCGGTCGCAGTCCGCTTTGCCTGGAGTGACACGGCGATTCCGAACTTGGTCAATAGCGATGGGCTACCGGCCTCTATCTTCCGGACGGATGTGCCTTCATTGCAGGATTCGCAAGACAAGTGACCAAACGCGAGTTGCGACTGCATTTTATCAAGTAGCCGTGTGACGTAGTTGTGAAGAGCGTTTCTTGCGTGGTGGTTACTGACAGACGACCGTCGCACGGCATGTTAAACTGGTTTTCAAATTTGCTTGTAGGTGACATTGGCCGATGACTAGACATCACGATTCGATTTCAATTCTGCTCGCGTTCATTGTCGGCTGGACAGCTCACGCGGCTCACGCCGATTGGCCAATGTTCCGCGCGGACGCAGCACGATCAGGAATCAGTCACGAATCGATTGAATTGCCTTTGTCGGCGAGATGGACGTACGAAGCAAACCAAGTGCCAAGTCCTGCGTGGCCGGATCCGGTCAAAGAACGGCATCGGCTTGATTTTGATTACGCTCCTCAGATTGTCGTCTCGGCGAAGACTGTGTTTTTCGGATCGTCGGCTGATGATACGCTCCGTGCTCTGGATGCCGAAACGGGACGGCTGCGCTGGAAGTTTACGACTGGCGGACCGATTCGATTCGCGCCCTCTGTTTACGATGATCGAGTGTATCTCGCATCCGATGACGGATTTCTTTATTGTCTTCGTGTGGCAACAGGTGAATTGGTTTGGAATTTTCACGCTGCTGGTGATAGCAATCAGGTGTTGGGAAACGGTCGCCTGATTTCCCGCTGGCCGCTCCGCAGCGGTGTGCTTGTGGATCGCGGAATCGCGTATGTGACGGCGGGAATGTGGCCCTCGGAAGGCGTAATGATCTACGCGCTCGACGCCGAGACGGGGGAAGTTCGCTGGTGCAACGACACGTGTGACACGAGATATCTTGCTCAACCACATGCGAGTGCTTATTCGCTGACGGGCGTTTCGCCGCAAGGTTACTTGCTCGCGTCAGACGACTTGCTTTTGATTCCCACGGGGCGAGGCGTGCCGGCGGCGCTGGATCGCAAAACGGGCCGGCTCCGCTATTTCAAACCGGCCGACAGTAAAACTCACGGCGGCAGTTGGGCGATGATATCCGGAGATCGATTATTCAACGGTGGTCTGGTTTATGAATGTGCGACGGGCGATCAGATCCTGTGTCCCACGACAAAAACGCCGCTCTGGGCAAAACGAGATTATGACTTTGGCACGAGGCAGCATGTGCTTGGGTATCGTGGCGATCGGGTGTTGGCACGAGGCGAGCAAGTTTTTGGGCGACGGACAGGTTATTGTCTGGCGATGGCGGGTGACACCTTACTCGAAGGCGGTGACGGGCTATTGTCGGCATTCGATTCCGGCAGCAAGAACGCAGCAACCGTTCTTTGGCAAGCGAAACTACTGGGGCAAGTGCGAAGCATTGCCGTAAGCGACGGCGCAGTCTTCACATCAACTGACCGAGGGACGGTGCATTGTTTCGGATCGACAAGTAGCCGGATTCGTGAGAATTCGGATGTATCGAGCAAGGACCGCCCGAATTCTCACGAATCCGGCTACACAGTGAGTGACGCAATTCTCGGTCTAGCAAAACAATCGAAGATTACCAAAGGCTACGCGGTTGTTATCGGTGATGACCGTCTGGCAGAGTCGATTGCTCGCCGCAAGCAGATGCACGTCTTGTGTCTCGCCGAAAATGAGAAAGACGTCGCGGCGTTGCGAGAACGATTCGTTGATTCCGGCATTTATGGTTCACACATCGCAGTCCAATCGATCGTGCGACTGAACAATGGTGACTACCCGCCGTACTTTGCCAACCTGATTGTTGTCGCCACACAGACCGAGCTGAAAGGCGACGAACTCTGGCGACTGTTACGACCGTGCGGCGGGTTAATGTGCTTTGAGGGAGAGGCAAAATCCGTAATTGAACAACTCGTCAAACAGGTCGAGGACGCGCCTGCCGAGCAGGGGAGAACCACAAACCTAACCTGGTTGCGTCGAGGTAAACTGCCGGGTGCGTTCGATTGGGATTCTCAGTCAACTGCTGACCAGCGTGTGAGCTGGCCGTTGGAACTTGCCTGGTTCGGTGGCCCTGGACCGGCGCGAATGCAGGATCGTCACCACGCAGCCATCGCCCCGCCAGTTGTCGCCAACGGTCGCTATTTTGTGCCCGGCGAGCGGCACGTCATCGCCGTAGACGCGTACAACGGAACCGAATTGTGGTCGCACCAATTCGCTGACGAGGTAAGTGACGATAAGTCGAAGCAAATCCGATTGACTGGACTCGCCGCTGATGATGATTCGGCTTACTACGACACCGGTGACGGTTGGGTGCGCCTCGATGCTCAGACTGGAGAAGACGCCGGTATCGTCAACTCGCTGCCCGACGGCCTGCAAGTGTGGGGCCGTGTTGCTAAGCGTAAGCTGCCATTCGCGACGGCGCTCAGAACACATGCACTAACCGGCGAAAATGTTCCGCGCAGCTACTACCGTGCCTATGGCTGTAACCAATTGCTCGTTGCGGACACTGTCGATTTCTTCCGTTCTGGAACGCTCGGCCTGTACGACCTGAAAGACGACAGCGGGCTGCGGAACTTTGGCGGCATGCGGCCAGGTTGCTGGAGATCGCACAACGCGGCGTTCGGCGTGTTTCTGTCGTCGGAAGGCAGTAGCGGTTGCCGATGTACGTACAACTTTCAAACGTCGTTGATGCTCGCGCCGGCCCGTACTCGCCGCAACGAAGACTGGGCCGTCTATCACGACCTACCAGCCGCTGGGCTTGTCCGGCGGATGAATATCAATCTAGGCGCACCCGGTGATCGGCGAGACAACACCGGCAAACTTTGGCTTGGATATCCCCGGCCCCGTGAACCAATTGCAATGCAGCTTCCTGTCTCAATTGAATTCAAAGATTCAGACGGTCTCGGTCCCTACCACTTCGATTCTGATCGCAGCGTTGTCCACAACACGAAACGGCCGTGGCTCTATGCATCTGGCTATCGCGGCATACGTCGCGTAACGATCACGCTCGATCAACAGCAACCAATCGTATCGAAGCAACTGGATTCCTCGCCGCAGATCGACGGGCGACTATCGAGTGACGAATGGCCTGAAAGACCACAAGCGTCGCTTCGACCGGTTCACGACCGGCAGTCACGCGGTGCGCCGAATCGACGCTTGGTCGATCCTGATCAATGGAAGTTTCACGTGCGACTGACCCACGACAACACGCACCTGTATGTCTCCTTTCATCAACCGAACCGAGTCGATCGGCGCGGCGAGCCGTATCAGTGGCGGCGAACCACGACCGGAACCAATGCGCCGATATGGATCGACGATTCGTTTGAAATCTTCTTCAGCGACACAAAACGCCAAACGGTACTTCATTTCGGCGTGTCAGCTTCAGGAGCAACCTACGACGCTCAATGTCAACAACAAGATGAACGCGAAAGCGCCGCGTGGAACGGCAAGTGGCAAGCCGCGACATCGGCTGACGACAAAGCGTTAGTCGCCGAGATGGCGATCCCATGGACCACGATCACGGATGCCGGCCTGTCGAAAGAGCAATTGATGGTCAACGCCCAGTCGAATTGGGCCGGCTGGAGACTACCACTCCGATTCTTGGGAAGCCGTGGACGGCTTGCTTGCGAGAATTTCACACCGTTGGGCCTGGATTCGCCACCCGATTCGCCCGAACGCCGCTTTCGTGTTTGCCTGCACTTCGCGGACCCCGACAATCATGACACAGGCGTTCGACGATTCGACGTTAAACTTCAAGGCCGCACCGTACTTTCCGATTTTGACGTCCGAGCAGAGGCTGGTTCAGCCGGCACGGCGATTATAAGAGAGTTCGACGATATCATCGGTTCAAAGTCAATCACCATTGATGTTTCTCCCAACAACTCGGCTTCGATTAGCAATCGAGAAACGATCTTGAGTGGCATCGAAATCGAAGAAACAAACCCTTCAGGAAAGAGGCAATGAACACCGCACGCATCTTTTCGATGGTCGTTTGTTGGAAGTTTCTTTTTTCGTTGCTCGCCTTGGGAAGAGCTTATGCTTCAGAGCCGTTTATTGCTGTTGATCCTGAACGTGAGCAACAAGCGTCGATTATCTTGCAGTTCGAAGCAGCCGCAGCCACCGGATTCGATTGGGTGGAGTTGACAAAACCCCGGCTGCCGGCGGCTTCACCGGAAGGCCGGTTACGGGACGCGGTTTGGTTTCTGCAGGACGGAATTCAGCGGATGACGGGGCGAACGCTTGACGTTCATAGCGACAGTGATGTGTCTCGCGGGATCGTGCTGATGCTTGCCCGAAATGCGCCGCAGGAACTACGCGACGATGCGTTCATTAAACAAGCTTTGCGGGATGACGGTTCGGATGCGTACAACCATATCGAGGCGTATTGCCTGCGGAGCGAGCGTGATCGACTGCTGGTCATTGCCAACACGGTCGACGGGCTGATCGCGGCCGTACCGACTCTACTGGAGTCGGTGGGTTACGAAGTGCTCGGCATGGGACCGAATTGGATTCATGTTCCCAAGGATCGCAAGCGGCTGGTGTTTGAAATTGAACGTGCGGACCGACCGAGTTTTTATCTGCGGCGGCTCACTCCGACGAGCGGACAGTACTACGGAGTGGGCACGATCCAGACCGGTCCAAAGATGCAGCTCAGTGATCCGCGCGACGAATCGGTCAGTGTCAGCTATCCGCGGTGGGCGATTGCGATTCGCGATCGCGGCCGATCGATGGCGCCTTTCCCCGGCCACGCGTTGTACGCGTATCATCGGAAGATGGTCGAGCAGATGTTGCGGACGGGTGCGACTGAAGGATTCCTGACGGCCGGCAATCATCTGGGACTCGACGCTGATCGTCCCCAAGCCGCTGACTCAAATAAATCACATCTTTGGATCAACACTGACCCCGCTGATCAACCGGAGCACAAGCGTGTGTTCCTTTCGGATGGCAAAGAGTGGAAGGAGCAGCGACTGATCGGGATGGCCGCCAATCTCGACACGTCATCGAAAGCCGCGCGTGCGATCGTCCTGGGTGTGATGAAGCAGCGGGCCGATCTCCATTTCAAAGAACGGCCCGACGGGGTCTTTGTGTTCGGCACCGAAGCCGAGGACGGAGCCGGCTATGCGAAGATCGGCGAGTGGATGCGGCCGGAGAATCGCAATTGGTATCCCGAGTATCTGCAATCGATTGGTCGCGAGTGGCCGCAGTCTTATGTGCTGCACGATTACCGTGGCATCGATCAGCCTCAGGAACGATGGGACGCGGCGACGCCCGCCGACGTCGTGTTTGCCTTCAACAACTGGCTGCTCAGCGAATTCGATCGCTGGATCGATTCGCTGCCCGCCAGCGGGCGAGTCACCGCCACCGGAAAACCGAAGAAAGAACTTGTGCGTTGCAGTCTCTACAGTTACGCGTACCACGACATTCCGCCGCACATCAATCTCGACCCACGGATTCGCGTGATGATCGCCGGCTATCCGAAACATCGCGGGCTTGGCAAATGGAAGAACTTTGCATCGTACCACGACATCGCCGCGGCGTTTCGCCGGATGTTACCGCGGGAGCCGTCCGGCGAATATCGCATCATCAGCATCGCCTATTACGCCGACCACACGTTGAACCACATTCCCGCGCGGTGGAGCGCTGCGCCGGCCAGCATCTTGAGCGACTTGAAGTCGAAGCACGACGCCGGTGTGCGGGCATTGAATCACGAAACTGATTTCAACTTTGGCAAGTACGGACTCGCCTACTACTTGATGAGCAAAGTGCTTTGGAACGTCAACCTCACAGTGGACCAACTCGACGCGATTCGAGACCGCTGGTTGCAGCACGCTTACGGATCGGGCTGGCGGGAGATGAAGGCGTACTACGACTTCATGTTGATCGACAATTTTCCCGCAAACGCGCCCGCTGCCTGGGCCAAGGCCGTGCGGATGATTGACGCCGCCGATGCAAAGATCGATCCAGCAACCGAACCCGACGCGCAACGGCGACTCGATGACATGAAGCAGTATTGGTACTTCTACTATCTGATCGATGCCGGCGCGATGGCTGCGAAGTCTCCCGAAATGATCGAATTTCTATGGAAGGGCCAGATGTCGTACATGACCGCGATGCACATGGCGACGCGTCGCACATTCCCTGGTGGAAGCAGGCGGCTTTATGATCTGCTGCCCGAAGAGTTGCGGAAGGGACCAGCCCACTATTCCACGGAGGAAACAGCCCAGTGGTGGACACGGCTTCGAGATCACTGGCCAGCCATCGAAGTCGATGAATTCGCAGGCGCGACTCTGTCAGATGGACGTCGCGCGCGCGACATTGACCTGAACGACCTTGTCCGGGTATCCGACTTTCAGGCGCTGACGAAAGGCCGACCATTTCTTTTCAATAGTGCTCAGGCCGATCCGACTCCGTTCGTCACTGTCGCTCGTGCGGGCGAAACGATCGGTTTCCGTTTCTCGTGGCCGGCGCGCGACAAACAACTGCGGTTTTACGGACCGAAAGAAGTTCCCTACGGCATCGACTACTGGGACACCGCAAAACAAAGCTGGCAATCGATCATCGACGTCACGACGACAACGGCTGCATCACAACTGTTGACCGATACCCACGACGATCGGTCTCGACACGTCGCCGAAGTCCACCACAAGGCAAGCCGCACCGGAACGTACCGCATCGAAGTTGGCCGAGGCGGATTCCTCGCCACACTAGCGAGCCTTGGCTACGACGTGAAACAGAGTTCGTTCGAAGCACGACTACCCCACGCGTATTTCTCGCGCGCCAAAGGCCTGACACAAGACCCTGTCTATATCTACGTTCCGAAGGGAACAAAGTCACTGGACCTGGAAGTCTGGGACAGTCACAACCGCAAACAGGTTCAACTCTATCGCGGAGTGTCCGACAAGGGTTTGACTCGCGCGCGCGAAGTCGACATCAGCCGGCGCGGAACGCATCGGGTCTTGTTGCAGCCAGAAGAAACTGGCACGCTCGCACGTATCAGCGGCAACGGCTTCGCGTTTCCGCTCTTGTATTCCGTCCCCAGCTACTGGTCCAAATGCCCTGCGGAACTCGTCATCCCACGCGCCATCGCCGAAGCTGACGGACTTACTATCGTTAAGTAAGGCGAGCGGCAGATGAGTTCCACTATGGTAAATCCTCGTCTGCCGCTCGGCTAAGGAGTCGCTTGCCTTGGATGGCCTTCACCCGCCAGCCACACCTTGCGTATTCACATAGACGGAATACACCGAAGTGCTGCCGCACATGAACAGCCGATTTCGATGTCGGCCGCCGAAACAAACATTGCCGCAGCGCTCGGGAAGATTGATGCGGCCGATCAACTTGCCGTCGGGATTGAAGATCGCCACGCCATCCAGTCCTTCCGATCCCATCCCCCAGCCAACCCAAAGGTTTCCATCAACATCGACACGAAATCCATCCGGCGTCCCATTCTCTTCGGCCGCGATCAACAGACGCTTGTTTGCCAATCGAGTGCCTTGCTCGACGACGTCGTAGGCTCGAATCACTCGTGGCTTGACGCCGGCTTCGACCACATACAACTTCGACTCGTCGGGCGAGAAAGCGAGACCGTTTGGTCGCGAAACATCACTGGCGACGACCGCAAGTTTCTCCGTCTTGGCGTCCCAGCGATACACGTTGGTGGTCAGTTCGGGTTTGGCGATGCGTCCTTCGTAGAATCCAAGAATCCCAAACGGCGGGTCGGTAAACCAAATCGAGCCGTCCGACTTGCACACGATGTCGTTCGGTGAATTCAATCGCTTGCCCTCGAAGTGACTGGCGATCGTCGTGATTGAGCCGTCGATTTCCGTCCGCACGACTCGCCGCGACAAGTGTTCGCATGTGAGCAACCGCCCTTGTCGATCGCGCGTGTTGCCGTTGGAATGATTTGACGGTTTACGAAACACGCCGACCGCGCCGGTTTCTTCTTCCCATTTCATGATGCGGTTGTTGGGAATGTCGCTCCACAACAGAAAGCGGCCATCGCCAAACCACACCGGCCCTTCGCTCCACCGCATGCCGGTCGCAATTCTCTCGACTTTAGCTAGCGACAGCCGGTACTTGGCAAAGCTCTCGTCAACGATCTTGATCCGCTCGTCGGGATAACGCTGGCTCTCCTGCCACTCGCCGAACGCACACGGCATTGCCGACATTGTTCCGAGCGCGGTTCCCGCCACAATAAAGGTCCTTCGGTTCATCATTTTCATGGTTTGCTTACCTCGTTGTTCAGCGTGCTTAATAGGGCAATGTGTGCGACAGACATTTGCGATCTGCCTCCTCGTTAACATCGACACCTAGACCTGGCTGGCCGCCAATCCTAACATGTCCATCGTTGTATGTCGGCATGACCGACCTCAACGGCGATTCGAGCGTCGTGTCTTTCAGCAATACACCGATTGCTCGAGGATTCCATGAAGATGTCACGATCAATTTCAACTCAGGTTCGGCGGAAGCCGGTACGCTCACCAACCACAGATGATGGCTTGAAGCACTTGATAGGATCGAGCAAACTCAAAAACCTAGGCCTTGCACATTTTGGCAATGTGACTAATTGGACAGCGCCACTTTTCATTAGCCGTTTGGGCGTTAGCCCCGGTTTTTTTACGGAATAACGCGAGAACCGGGGCTAACGCCCAAACGGCTAATTTGCATGGCTGGTCACGTAGTGGTCCCAGTAGTCCGGCCAGATAGTGTGGATCGGAAGTGCGGGGCCGCGATCGGGGCTTTTGCTGCCGCCGTGGATTGTTGGGCGGCATGGATCGACACGTTCGTGTTGCCGCGCACCGGCGCTGGATTGAGACCGACTCCCAGCGTCCCAGACCACGTTTCAAACGGACGACCCCCGCGCTCGTCGCCTTGGAAGAACGACAACAGCGAGATTGCCTCGGCCGGAATGAATTCATGTTGGCTGGGAGCCAGCATTGTCGGCCGATAGACGCGCCGCCACGTGCCCGCATTGAAATACATCTGATTCAACACAAACGAATCCGCAAAGCTGGCGTCCAGCGGCACCGTCTCGGCGTGATGCGTGTGGCCGTAAACAATGTGGCGGGCGCGGCGGTTGCGGAAATCCTGCTCGGCCAATGCGTGCTGATAATACGAATCATTGGCCGATCCGCGCAGACTGTGAAGCCACGAGTTGGTCTTCGCGGCCCATCCGATCGACCAACGTTTGCTGAACTTCAAGGCACCTTCCAATCCGTCGACCAGTGCAAACGGACTCCAGGAATCGTGCTCGCGAACAATGTTCAGTTGCAAAAAGGCGTCCGCCAAACGGTCCCATGTTTTCTTGATTTGTTTGCGAATCGATGGTTGGTGGCAACATCGTTCCAAGACACCGTCCAGCCAGACCGGGATGAGCAGCAATGGCCGGATGTTGTCAATTTCTTGAATCGCGACGGCCACGGCGTCGGGCAGGTGGTTGCCCAGATCTTGCTGGACTTCGCCCGCAAAGCGATTCACCAGTTCGATGATGATCGCATCGCTCAAGCTGCTGGTGTCGCGATCTTCCGTAAAACTCAGCGGATCGAAAATGTCGCCGTGTCGTGCTAAGACGCGGTGTCGGCGCAGTGTCCCCAGCAGTTCGTCACATTCGACGGGGTCATGCGGAAACGGGGCGGTATGAGAATTTGCCAGTCCCAAATGATGCGACACCTTTTGGCGGATCAAATCGTAACTGGCACCGCGCAAGTGCAGATACCAGTCGTGATTGCCGACCATGTATTGCGTTCGCACCGCGACGGATAATGGCTGGCTGTTATAATCCGGCTGGCCGGCTTGCGTGGCCACGGGCAATCGGATCGCACTATCGGCAGCGAGCCGCCGCAGCGATGTGATGGACTGTGAATTGTGCTGCAAGATCCCGTCGACAATTCCGCCCACCGCTTCGACGACGGCAGGCGATTGAGGATCATCCCATGGCCGAATTTGCGTCTGGTGCCACCGGGTCGAACGCGTGGTGTCCAGAATGTCGCCCAGCAACACGAGATCAATCCGTTCGACCGGCTTGTATCTGCCATCCGCACGCCATGACGCTTGCAGAGCACATTCATTGAGTCGACTGACAAATACGTCAACCGCTCCAGTCGGAAGGCTTACGCCGCATGAGGCGTCTGTCAAA
The DNA here is from genome assembly GCA_964343305.1 of uncultured Pirellulaceae bacterium. Taxonomy (GTDB): domain Bacteria; phylum Planctomycetota; class Planctomycetia; order Pirellulales; family Pirellulaceae; genus CAYFJO01. The sequence goes on from CAYFJO010000032.1 coordinate 41,272, forward strand.
TGCAGATCACTGATGAGGACGAGCATGTCATCGATCCTGTCAAAAGGCAAACAAAAAGGGGTCAGGTACCTTTTGTGCCCAGCACCCTTCGGGCCGTTCCGGCAAAAGGTACCTGACCCCTTTTTGAAGAAGAAATTGTGCGCAACACTGTCACTTCATTCCCATTATCGAAATCTGCTTGCGGCGACTGTAACGATTGTTCAAGTTTTGACGGGCTAGCAACCCAGACGGATGGTCATTTGCAATCTATGGTTGAATTAGAGTTGAAAACGACTCTGTACAACGACTTTTCATAGGGCAGGCAAGCATGCTATCGAGACAATGTCATTCGGTCGTCACGTTAGCCGTCGCCGTGCTAGCGACCGGCTGTGGCGGTGGTGCTGCGACGAATTTTGACGAGGCGGCCTTGTTGGACGAATACAACGTGCAAGGTCGTCGGCACGATCCGGTCGAGTTTGTGGAAGTCGACATGGGCGATTTCTTTATCACGCGGCGGCTCCCCGACACCAAAGATATGTTGTACGTCAGTTGCCATCTGTACGCGGTGACACCGCAAGAGGAAAGCGGATTTGTGGAATTCACCTTGATGGAACGAAAGACGCGGATGCGAGACACCGTGATGTCGGTCGTTCAAAAAGCGGAAATCGATGCACTCACCGAACCAAGTCTCACGTGGATCAAGTCAGAAATGATCCCGGAAGTCAACCGAACCCTGCGCACCCGCAGCGTTCGGGACATCGTTTTCTCGACCTACTCGCTGCAACGCGGCTAATGCGCGAGCCGACGGCGCAAGCTGCGGGCACTACGGAATCAACCCGACGCTAGCGCGTTCGGCTCAAAGGAATCTTTCGCAGCGTGTAATAAGCTTCCGCCGGAAAAAACTCTTCGTCACCAGTGAGATTCTTCAGCCGAAATTCGTATACAAAATCTTCCCGCAATTCGTCCAGAGACACCGTCGCCGAAAGGCCATCGTCGGCCACATGAATCGCGGCGATTTTCTCCACTCGGCGATCGCGATCTGGTCCGCCGTAGCTGGGCGTGGAATCGCGAGTCACCGATTGAAGCGAGTAGTTCTTGACATCCGCCGCACGTTTGCGATCCACTGGCCGCGTGAAGTGAATCACGAAACCCGTTTTCTTCGCGGTGACCTCGGCGATTCCTGCGGGCAGTTTTCCTTGTGGCTTGAGCCGCACGATTGAACCAATGTTGTTCCCACCTCCCCAACCACTCTCTCGGATGTTGCCGACGTACAAATCGCCATCGGGAGCCACGGCGCAGACGATCGGCCCCAACAAAGGCGGACCTTCCCGTGGACTGTCGTAGCTGAATGGATAGGCCGCGCCTTGATATGTGTTGCCAACTCGCTGGAGGCTCATGCGGATCAGCCGTCGTGTGTCGTACTCGCAGCCGATCAAGTGGCCTTCGAAGGGGCCGAACCCGCTCCGGCTGCCGGGCGAATGAAGAAAGCAAATTCCGTTGACGCTGCGGGTCCACGGATGGGGAATATCGATGGCTGGCGGAGTTAACGGCGGCTTGAAATCCGGTGTGCGTTCGAAGGCGTTGATGAAGCCGTAACGCGCGTCTTTCATGACGTGATTCAATTCGTTGAACGGATTGTAATTACCCTGATTGTCAGTCACGAAGATCTCGCCAAGTTGGTTGAGCGCAATCCCCATGGGAAATCGGTGACCGCCCGATAGTTGCTCGACATGAAACCGGCGCGGGTCCACGTCGGTCGGCTCGCGCGGGCCGACTCTCAGCACCGTGCCTCGATACTTGGTAGCGGCCAACGAGCGCTGGTCTTGCTGGCAGGGGAGGGCGACGTAATAGTTGCCGTGCTGGTCTTGCGGCAGACCGACCACCCAGTCGTGATAGTCGGCCGTGTGTCCCCAACCGGACGCAAGCGTTTCTGTTCGTTCCGCTCGGCCGTCTTTGTCTTTGTCGTACAGACGCAATAGCGCATATTTTGTGACGACGTCGATGTAGTCTTCATAACCAGCAACACCATATGGCGAGGCAAGTTCATCCGAAAATCGTTGCGACTCATCCTCCAATCCATCGTCGTTGGTGTCGCGAGCGAGCCAGACGTTGCCTTTGAGTGTCGACGTGATCAACGTGCCATCCGGCTTCCAGCCGAGCCCGATCGGCGTCAATTGCCCGTCCAATGGCAATCGAGTTGCCTCGTAACCTGGAGCAACGTTTAACTTTAAGATCTCAGTTGCCGACGGCGAACTGGCTTTCACGAGCGGACCCGTGACTTGTAAATTGCTCAGATAATCCAACGCGATTTCCGCCGAACCGCGATTTTCTTTCGCGCTGACCATTCCCCACACGTCGAATTGGGCCGAAGCAGGCTCTCGAACGCGAACGAACGTCGCCGGGTTGTCGTTGACAATCAGAATTCGTCGGTCCGATGATCGCTTGACCGTGAATGAGTCCGAAACAATGCGAAATCGGACGGTCGAGCCGGCCCGCAGATTCGTGATCTGGATTCGACGTCGAAAGCCACTCGCGCCGTCGGCACCGATGCCGCCGATTGGCTCGAATGTCTGCCGCACGGAAACGGCCTGGGTGCTCAATTGGCCATAATGCAGCCGGTATTGGAATGAAAGCCCGCCGCCCTTGGTGTGACTCCAGTCGTCTGCCTCGGTGACGAATTGTTCGAAAACTTGCGGCGATTCCGTGTATTCAGAGTGCTTGATATTGATCTCGGATTCGCTGGCCAGCCCGTTCATCAGCGATGTCCCGGCCGTCTCCCAATACCACGTTTTGCCTTCCGTTTGTTGATGAGCCACATCGCCGATGTGCCAACCGGCGAAGCCGCCCGATGCCAAATCGAACAGGACATTGTGCCGATTGGGCAGCCCGATCAACAACGGCTTGATGTACCTCGTATCCGGCGTACGAATCACGTCGGTTAACACGGCGGCTCGTTCGGTCGATTTCGACTCGCCATTGCGACGGACAATCCGCACTGCATCGGGCCGAGGTGGATGGAAGTCAGGTTGGTTCAAAACATGCCACACGGCCGCCAGTTGATTGTCAATGTTCTCGTCTAATACACGGCCCACGGCGAGTTGTATCGACGGCATTTCCATGCGAGGAACAATGCGAGCCGGATTTGGCACGAACCGGTCGAACCACTCGCGGCGAATTCGTTTGCCCAACATCGACAAGTCGGGACCTTTGGCATTTAGCGGCGCTTTGGGCGGAATCGACTTGCCCACTTGGTGGCAACTCGTGCAACCGAAACCGCCGCTTGTGACGAGTTGCGAGCCATGCACCTGCATCATTGCATTGCTCAGATTCAATTGCTTTTCCGGAGGGCGATCGGGAATGCGATCGGTTCGAACAAGATGCTGAACCACCGCGGCCATCTCATCCTCAGTCAAATTGAATTTGGGCATCCGAATATGGAGCCACGGCCGCCGCGTGCCGATCTTTCGATTCAGTGCTTCGACGATCGCCTCATCATGAAGCTTGTCACCCACGCTGGTCAACGAAGGCGGTGCCATCGCCGGAATCTCCGCGGTCAGATCGGGGTGCTTTTTGGCAAGCTTTGGCAATTGCGGACCGATGCCCTTGGCACCGTCGCGTGAGTGGCACGCCAGGCAATTGTTCTCCGTCAAAATCGACTGGCCATGCTGAGCCTCTTTGACATTCGGTCCTTTCGCCGTGACTAAGTAGTTTTGCAGTGCTTGATGATCCGCTTCCGATCGGTGATAACTCGGCTGTTGCTTGGATCGATTGGCCACCTTTGCACACGAATTCTTCCAGCCGCTAGAAGTGTTAAGCCGTGAGGCCCGCGTCCGTGGCTCGTCCGCCGCGCCCTGTCGTTGGTGGCAGTTTGCACAGCCATTCTTCTGGAACAACTCGCTGCCAAGTTGTACGAGATCGTTTTGTTTCTTGGCGGCGGATCGTGGCGACGGATCTCCAAACGTCGCCAGATACTTCGCCAGACCACCGCGCTCCTTATCGGACAGGTCAAACACGGGCATGCGGTGATGTGAATTGATCTCCGCTGGGGCTCGCAACCAAGGTTCAAAAAACTCAGCCGGCCGTTTCTTGGCAACTTCGGTCAAATCGCCGCCGCCGAACAAATCGCTTTCACCGAGTTCGCCTTGTTGATGACACGCGAGGCAGCCGAGGGTCAAAAACAATCGCTCCCCTTTTTTCACATCGCCTTTGGGCGGTCTTCGTTTGGACGCGGGGTCGCTTTTTGAAAAAAGATACGCCGTCAGTGCTTCGGCTTCCCGCGAATCAAATCCAAACGACGGCATACGGCGGCCTTTGTGATTCTTCGCATCGCCAGCCGAAAGCCAGTTGGCGACCCAGTCCGCATTCAAGTTTCCGGCCACTTTCGAAAGATCCGGTGCGTTGGCCGCTCCGACCGTGGAATCGTTTTCGTGGCAGGCCGCACATCGAAGCGCCTGGGCCAGCAATGCGCCTCGCTCGAAGGAATCGTCCGGTGACTTCTCCGGGTCGTGATAGAATTGCCGCGTGCTGATCGGTTCAAGTTGAAACTTGGGTCCAGACCAGTACAACGCCAAGTGCGGGGTTTCGGACTTGTAGCGAAAACGCACTTCAATCGGATGCCAATCAAACGACAACTCGATCGGCTGTGAATCAACCCAGCTTGGCGAATTCGTGCTGCCACGGACGACAAGCTCGTCGTTTAGTTTGACGGTCACATTACCTGCGACATACGCAGACAGCCGATAAGTTCCACTCGCCTGCGACATCAGGTAGCCCCGCCAAACGACTTCTGAAACAGGTCCCGTCAGACGCTCTCCAACCAGGCGGTCACCGCCGGCAAAAACCACCGAACGATCGACGCGAACAAACTCTTGCCCGTCGCCATCGGAATAAGTCGCGACCAGTCCACGCCGATATTCGTCATCTTCCTCGTCCTGCCCACGGCCCACCGGCACGTTGGCAAGAAAACCCGCGATGATCGCGATTGTCAAAGGAGAGGAGTTGGAACGGAACAAGGCCGGAACGGATCGAAGCATGCTGGATTCCTGTGGTTGGTGGCGGGGAGAATCATTATAACCAAGACGCGTTCGCTCCGCCTGATGGCGCAATTCGCCGGCGGAAAAGTCGGGCCACGACCCGTTACTTAAGTGTTACGATGGCAGCGCGCCGCTCATGCTAGAATGGTTGTTTTGTCTGTTTGTACCACAGTACATTCTCGATTCAGAGTCCCACAATTCTTCGACGGAGTCTTGCAATGATTCACGCATTTCCCAATTCGACGCGCTACCTGATCGTGCTGGCTTCGATTGGATTCGCCAGCCTTTCTCAGATGCAGGGTGTCAAAGCCGCCGACGCTAGTGAAAGCCAACTGAATTTGAACACGGAAAGAGTCATCGTTTTCAAGGATGGTTACAGCCTGGTCATCAAACACGGTTCGGCGGTCACCGATGCCGACGGTGAAGTTTATACAAACGAAGTGCCTGATTCGGCCGTGCTAGGTTCGTTTTGGGCGACGCCAAAAGAAGGTCGCATGA
>CAYFJO010000033.1:0-46495 GCA_964343305.1 uncultured Pirellulaceae bacterium
CTAAACACATCCTCCCGTCCAACAGCGGAAACAACTATCTGCGCATGGTATAACAAGAAAGGCTTATCAAAAACTGATCACATACGCGGCTTGGCCGACTTGACTTTGGCGGGATCAAGAACAACATGCTTGACCGACTGCCGGCGGTAGGTGTACGTCAAGTGCACATTGCCGTCGGCGGATTGAATCACGGCCGGGTAAGAATACTCACCCTGGTCGCGTTCCAGTGTCAGCACCACGTCCCAGGATTTGCCGTCTCTTGACGTCGCCACGTTCAGCATATTGCGGCCCGACGGAAATCCTTTTTTCCGTGTCGTGTGGTTGTAAACGAGCAACTGACGTCCATCAGCCAGCGTCACCGCATCGGTACCCGCGTTTGGATTGGGCAAGTCGGTGGCCGTCAGGTCGCCCCAAGTTCGGCCGCCGTCCGACGACCAGCTTTGCGCGATGACGCTCTGCTGAGTGCGACACAAAATCTGCATGTGACCACTGCCATAAACCAGAATGCTGGGTTGGATCGCGGCAAACTTTTTGCCGTCATGAATCGGTCCGATGACTTCCCAGGTCTTGCCTTGGTCGCTGGTCTTTTCGAAATGGACTCGCCAGCCGTTGTGCTCGGTGCTTGAGGGACAAAGAATGGAACCGTCTTTAAGTTGAATTGGCTTGTTCTTCACCGGGCCAAGAAGATGGCCGATGGCGTCGTCGTCACCAAGCTTGCGGCGATCGGACCAGGTTCTTCCGCCGTCTTTGGAAATCAGCATCATACCCCACCAACTTCGCGGACTGGGTCCAACTTTGTAAAACAACAAAAGCGGACCGTCTTTTGGTTGGAACAACACTGGGTTCCAACAAGGGTAGTCTTGGTCTTCGTTCTCAGATCCGTCGGCAACTTGAGCCGGCTTCGACCATCCGTGTTCCGTGCGATAGGAAGTCCAGATACCGACGTCAGCGTTTCGCTCATGCTTGCCGCCGAACCATGCCGCCACCAATCCCGCACGCGTTTCCGCAATTGTCGATGCATGGCACTGGGGCGTCGGTGTGTTGTCGAGCGGATAGACTAGTTCGCTGCTGTGATAACCGCCGCTTCCAGGTTTCGCCACATCTGGGACTTCATCGGCGCGTGACAAGACGCCAAGGCACCATGCAAACGTAATCGCGAAATGCGCTAGGGTCTTGGATCGTTTCACCATGTATGAGTTGTTCATCGTCTCTCCCATTCGTGTTGTGCGTGTTTCGTCATGCGTTCATTTTATCTGCACACACCTATCAATGCACTCGTAAAGATCGAGGCACGCGGATGGGGCCATCTCGCGCGATCCGGTAAGCCCTTCGCAGGTCAACATCGACAACGAATTGTCGATGTGGCTGAAACGGGGACCTGCACGAAAGCGATTGCGACTTGCTCGGATGGCAAGCCGTACGCCGTCGATATTCCTGAAGCGGCGCGGTAGAATAAACCGCGTCATGAACTACTTGCGAATTGTCTGCTGCGTCTGTGTGTGTATCACGTCGGCGACCATCTCTGCGCATCCAATCTCACTTAGTTCGGTGATCATCGATGTCAAGAAAGACAAGCTGGTTGCGGATTTGCGGATCCTGCTCGAAGATCTTGTCCTGTATCACGGGCTCAAAGCAGACGACTCGCAGCGGTTTGGGGCGGAATCTTTGAAAAAGGCGGCCGATGCTCATGGGCCGAAGTTGTTGAAGTGGTTTCTGGTTCGCGGCGAGCGGGGAAAACTGATCGCTGGAAAAGTTATGAGTTTGGACGCGGCGGATATTCCGACCGATGGGGCGATGCAGGCGGACTTGATGAAGCGGTCGGTGACGTACGAGTTGCAATTCGCGCCGCCGAAGCCAGAGAACTTTTTGACGTTTATGCAGCAGATCGGCGGGCCGGATGCGGTGTTGCCGGCGCTGATGGATTGTATGGTGTTGCAGGACGGTGTGCTGGTCGACATGTCCGAGCAATTGATGCCGGGCAAGCCCTATTCGGTCAAATTCGACTGGGAAAATCCGCCGAAGCGGCCGAAGGATTGGCAGGAGCTGCGGGCCAAAAAAGAAGCGGAGTTTCACAAGCGGCTGGGTATCACGAGTTACGCGGGATTGTATTCGTTCATCTACATCAACGACGCGGAAGTGCGTCACGAGATTCTTGTGCCGCTGTTGACGCTTGAGACGTGGCTCAAGATCCCTCGGCGCGATCCAGATTTTGTGGATGTCAAGGAGCAGGAGGCATCAAGGAAAACGATCGAACGATTTTTTCGTGACCGCAATCCGCTGCGGATTGACGGCGTTCGTGTCAAGCCGGTGCTTTCGCGCTTGAGTTTCTTTGGGCTGGATATCAACGATTTTGCGCGAAACGCCAAGCCGCGACGCGTGAGTGTTCATCAGGCGCGCGTTGGCATCATATTGTCGTACAGCACGAAGGGAACGCCGCGCAAGGTCGAGATGCAATGGGACATGTACAACGATTACGCCCCTTTCTTGCGGTCGATCATTTACACGTTCGACGACGATCCGACGGACCACGTTTTTATCACAGACACGCAGACATACACATGGACGGATGATAGGAAGAGAGAAAAGGGTGAGCCGATTATTACGGTGAAAAACGACTTATCTGCGAGATTGACGGAGAGTCAGGCAAAGTCTGTTCACAGTGCGTTGTTGAAGAATGTGTATCGGGCATTTGATTACCGAGATGATGGGGCTATTTACGACGCGTTGGCTCAAAGCACCGATGGTGAGTTGCTCCGTAGTCTATATCTGCAAATCAAGCAGTCGTTGCTGATGGCGGAGCAGGGCGGGGCAAAGTCACGAGTGAAGGAAGTGAAGTTCATCGATGGTGATTTGATTTCGTCGGCGCGAGGGCAGTTTCAATATCGTGGTCGTTGGCAGGTTGCGGGCTCGGTCGAACATTGGGGACACATTCACACGCGAATCAACGAATATGATGCATTGTTCACGGTGTTGGCGATGGACGGCAGTTGGAAAATCGGCGGGTTCGATTTTCGTGAACAGAAACGCGTTGGATTTGAAACGAGCCTGAGAAAACGTTCGGCGAATGAAAAGTGAACGCTTACTCTGAAACTTTTTCAAGCAACTGGGAATTCCCAACCCACATCACGAAATACGGTTCCGACGCACGGTGCTGCTGAAGATACAGTAAGAACGGGCGGTCCAAAACGAAACGGCGTGGCACATTTTCCTCTTTCTTTTCGCCATGACCATTTTTGGCTGGTAAGAACACGGATTCGGATTCAAGCGATGCACCCGTTTCGTCGAGCAAGAATCGAATGATCTGTGATGCCTGACCCACGGTCCATTGAGGATGATCGACAAGTTTCTTATTCAAGATTTCCGCGTAGTCTCGCCGCACGTTCAATTGCATTTTTGGTACGGCTAAAGTTTCGCCTTTTTCCAAGCCGGATCGTTTGGCTGGGCCACTGCGAACGCGCGTTTGAACGTCAATGAGCGTTCGCTCGAATGTTGCTTTTGGCTTAACCTTTGCGAGGACGATTACATCCGTTCGAGTTCCCAATTGAATTACAAAGTCGTCGTCGCTGATGTAGTCCAAAACTCTCACCTGGCTGTAAGCACGGTGCCGGCTGGGATCTAACTCTTCAAAGCCAAAACAGGCGACGGGCATTGCGCCAGATAAAAACTCGAATCGAACAGGTTTCGCATAACTAGAAAAAGGCGTCCTGAACGGGAGTGTCTTTTGCAGATACGCGTAGGCGATCAACAAATCAGGATCTGGTTCCGGTGCCCTTAGCTGCTTGCCTGGAAACTTCGATGCAAGTTCACTTTTCAGATTGCCGATGTATTCGTCCGTGGCAATACCGGCCACTGCAACATAGGAATTACCGTCGAGGTTCGCGGTGTCAAACTGCCGCTGGTTCAACTCGTGGGCCATTTCGGGCGAACCTTCTAACTTGATAGCGTCCGTTTTGAATTCTGTCTTCGCCTTGTCCCAAGCGATCTGAAACGTGCTGCAATAAAGTTGATTTTGTCCCGGTCGATGTCGCACGCCGAGATGGGGAAGGACTTCCGTGTTCTTCAACTTGGAAGCGTCCACGACGTCGCCAAGTTGTACAAAGGACACGTTTGGCGGCGGCAGATCTGCGTACACTTGACCACCGCGTGCTGATAGCAGACTTCTGAGAACTCCACGCTCGACTTCGTTGTAGAAAAAATGCGCGGACTTGTCGAACATCGCAATGTTTGCACCGCGCCGACCATCCTTTTTATGAAGGCTCGAAATTCCAGCAACCGACTCTGGATTGATTCCTGCCGCCGCTTGTTCGTAAGTAATATCACGGGGCTCCATCCAATTGATGTCTAAGTCCTTGGTTTCGGCAATGGCAATCGTGTTTGCCAATCCATCGGTGATCTCACCGAATGTCGTGCTGTAATGCTCGGGCCACCCCGTGAGAGAGCCAACTATGGCAACGTAACTTGTCGAAGTTGCCGACATTCCATTGGCTGGGCAGCGGTAAATGTCAGGAATGCGCAGGGCCAGCTTTCGGTTGTGCGGGCCATCCCACGGTTCATCCATTTGATATTCTTTGTAGAGTTCGTCATGGCCCAAAAAAGGGAGAAGCAAGACTCGCCAACTATGCAAGCGCTTGCCGTGTCTGTTTTGAATGTAGGCTGGTGGTAACGCGCGGTATTCGGATTGGTAGGCGTGGAGCGCGATAACGATCTTCTTGAGATTGTTGCGACACGACTCCTGGTGGACGTGGTCAAGCGTTTGCATACGATAGACTGCCCAACAAACAATTGCCGTTATACACAAAGCAACCACGATCGTAATGAGGATGTTCCGAGGACGTGCGCTCGATTGGGCACTCATGAAGTTGACCCTGTGGATGGAGTGATCGAGTTTTCGTGATTCGTAAATCGGTGTTGCGATCAACATCCTATCGCAAATGCGTGACAGATGAGTTGCATCAATCACCCTTGGGTGATCTAGAACGGTCCTCTGCGAGGCGGCATCGGGTCCATCGTAAATACGCTTGCATCAAACGTTTGCTTCAGCAGGCTTTCACGCAGCGATTGGTGCTGGTCGCTGGCCCAGAGATTATTGAACTCGTCAGGATCAGATTCAAGGTCGTAAAACTCTCCTTCGTCAACCCCGTGGTAAACGACGATTTTTTTGTCTGCGGTTCGCATCATCGTCCCGTAACTGCGGTGGTGCGTCCAGGCGTTGTAGTATTCGCAGTAGACGTGGTCGCGATGATGTGCGGGATTTGATTTGCCTTGGCAGATGTCTAGCAGCGAGCGGCCTTGGATTTGGGGTTCGATTTCGATTTGGGCGGAATCGAGCAACGTTGGGACAATGTCGAGAAGTTCAACTAATGCATCGGCTCGCAGGCTGGATTCGAAGCGTGCTGGCCAACGAATGATGAGCGGGCAGTGAATGGCCTCTTCATAAAAATGCGGACCTTTGAAATAGAGGCCGTGGTCGCCGAGCATTTCGCCGTGGTCCGACATGAAGATGACGATCGTGTTATTGAGCTGGCCGGTTTCTTCGAGTGCGGCCAGGATTCGACCGACCTGGTCGTCGATTAACTCGATCATTGCGTAGTAGCCAGCGGTAACTTGACGTCGGTCGTCGTCGGTCATGCCGCCGACGTGAAATTCACCGGGCGTGTTGTGGGCCCATTCGTGGTCGAGTTGCTGATATGACGTCTTGTTTTCTAATTCGCCCGGCTGGTATTTGGGCAGCGGCATTTCGGTGGGATCGTACTTGGCGAGATAATCGGCGGGCGGGTCGAAAGGATGATGGGGATCAAAACAATTGAAGCTGAACAGCCACGGCTTGCCTTGGTTTTCGCGGATGAACTCGATCGTCTTTTCGGCACACCACGTAGTTTGATGAAACTCGGTCGGGATGCCATGCTTGACGTAGCCGGTTGCTGGTCCGCCGTGGAGTTCGTCCCAGCTTTTGCCTTTGGATGTAAGCCACTGAGTGTAGGCGTTTTCGGCCCAATCGGGTTGTGGGTGATGCGACCAGTGAAAGTCGTGGTAGCCATCATCGGTGCGTTCTTCAACTCGACCGTTGGCGGCGGATGCGAGGTGAAGTTTTCCGGCGAGTCCGCAGCGATAGCCATGGTCGGCGAAGATGCGGCTGACGAGGCGCTCACGTTTCGGAATGGATTGACCGTTCTGTCGACATCCCGTTGTGCGCGGATAGCGGCCGGTGAGAAACGACGCACGGCTCGGCGCGCAAACCGTGCTTTGACAATAAGCTCGAGTAAACGTAACGCCTTCGTGGACTAGGCGATCGATGTTCGGCGTGCGGATCAGCGAGTTGCCCAGCGCGGCGATCGTGCAGTATCGTTGCTGGTCGGTGCAAAGCCAAAGAATGTTAGGGCGTACCACGGTGTGTTCTCGATGAACGGGTTTGGAAACCCATCGAACAAGTCGCGCGTTGAGCTATGGAATCTTGACGTCGCGAATCACAGGTTCTGGAACATCGGCAAGGACGATTCGGAATCGGACGATGAAGTTGGAAGCATCTTGTGGCGACTTGTGTTTGCCTTGCGTGTAAAGTCCCGCGACCTCACCTTCTTTGTTTTCATACATGGTGGCAACTTCTTCGCTGATCGTCTTCTTGCCGTCCGTGTCGACCACGCAATGGAAGACCATTGCATCTGTGGCAAATTCGCCGTCGCGCGTCAACATGGCAACTGGTTCGAGCAAGCCATCCGCGTGTGATTTTCCTTTGCGATAGCCTAACGAGATGGTGGTCGATTCGTGTTTGTATTCTCTTTCGATCCAAACCAACGGTTCATCGCCAATGGAAGTGGGCAGCCGACCAACGACCAACGTGTCGGACGACGTGTTGCAGCCCACTCCGCACGTCAGCACGAGTGAAATCAAGATGAGGCACGTACGAAAAATCCGCATTTTCTTCGAACCTTGATGGTTGTGAATCACCCTAGATGATACCGGAAAACTCGTTGATAGCGATGGGCGGCAAGTCTGCGTAAACTAGGGTAAGACGCCAATAGTTGACAATCGTCGCTGGCGCATATAACACAAAGGTCCGCCGAGCCTCGTCGTTGAGGCGTCGCCAACCAATTCGCCGTACTACAACTACCAAATTCCTGAAAGGTGACGTTATGGGAACAATACAGAATTCGACACGCCGTGACTTTTTGAAAACGGCAAGTGCCGCGGTGGCGGTGCCTTATGTGATTACTTCTTCCGCACTAGGCGACGACGAGAAGCCGCCGGCAAGCGATCGGATTGTGATGGGTGGTATCGGCATCGGAAACATGGGCCGAGGCGATCAAAAAGCGTTCCTTAATCGCGGCGACGTTCAATACGTGGCTGTGTCGGATGTGCGTCGTGGTGCTCGCGAAGGTGCCAAGAAGAAAGTCGACGAGAAGTACGAGAACGGCGATTGTAAAGAGCACGTGGACTTCCGCGAACTGTTGGCTCGCGAAGATATCGATGCGGTGCACGTTGCCACGCCTGATCACTGGCATGCGATCATGGTTATCGAAGCCTGCCGTGCTGGTAAAGATGTTTATTGCCAAAAGCCGGAAACACGAACGCTGCGCGAGGGTTCCTTGATGGTCGAAGCAGCTCGTCGGTACGCTCGCGTTGTGTCAGGCGGCAGCCAGCGTGTTTTGCAGGATTACAAAGGTGTGGTCAACAAATGTTGGGGCGGCGAGATGGGCCAGATCAAATCGATCAACGTCAACGTCGGTCCGCTTTCCCAAACTTGCAACCTGCCAGGCGAAGACGTGCCCGACGACATCCATTGGGATTTGTGGCTCGGCCCGGCGCCATGGGCACCGTACAACAAGAATCGTTGTTCCGGAAGTTTTTCGACCAAGGGCAACAGTTGGCGTTCGTACATCGATTACTCGGGCGGCGGCATGACCGACTGGGGGGCTCATCACTTTGGCGGTGCAACGTTCGCTGTCGACGTGCGTGAATTGCAGCCCCAAGAAGTCACATACCACAACGAGAACGGTAAAGAGTGGTTGAGCTTCCTTTATCCGAACGGCATCGAACTGACGCACAACAAGCCAGGTGAAGGCAACTTGCACGTCGAAGGAACACCTGACGAACCGCGCGAAGCCAAGCCTGTGCCACAGTACAAAGGAACCGGCGGCATCTACGGAGACTTCATCGAGTGCGTGAAGACGCGAGAAAAACCGTTCCGCGACATCGAACTGGCAGTCAACACCGTCACCGTCAGCCATCTTGGCATCGTCGCCTACAAACTCGAACGGTCGCTGAAATGGGATGCGGAGAATCAGAACTTCCCCGAAGACGATGAAGCGAACCGATTCCTCGATCGCGCCCGTCGCGAACCGTGGCAACTGTAAACTTCGCGTTTCCAAATTCACTCACAAAATCCATTCAATCGAAAGCAAATAAAATGATCGAAAAAGCTCTTGAAGCCTTGAAGACGTATGATTGGGGCGCTGACACCAAAGTCCTCGATCCCATCGACGAAGCGATTAACGCCAGCCACGGCGATGCCGAAACTCGGCGGAAAATCGAAGATCAACTGACCGGACTTCTGAAAGCCGAAATTTCGTACGATGCCAAGAACATGATCTGCCGCAAGCTGCGTACGATCGGCACGGATGCTTGCGTTTCGACTCTTGCGGAACTTCTCAGTGACGAAAAACTATCGCACATGGCTCGTTACGCGCTCGAGCGAATTCCCACGCCCGAAGCTGCCGCGGTGATGCGAAACGCACTGCCGAAACTCAGCAGCGCGTTGAAGATTGGCGTGCTCAGTTCGCTGGGCGTTCGCCAGGATGCTGAATGTGTTCCATTGCTTGGACAGTTGTTGGGGGACGGTGACGGTGCAGTTGCCTTGGCAGCGGCTCGTGCATTGGCTGCGATCCGCAGTCCCGAAGCTGCCAAGGTACTCAGCGAAGCAACGCCGCACGAAGACGCCAAGGCCGCTGCTGCCGACGCGTCGCTGGCGTGTGCCGAATCGCTGCTCGGCGAACAAAAATACGCGGAAGCTTCGACCATTTACAAAGGCTTGCTCAAGACCGCACCGGCGAAGCACGTCAAGCTCGCCGTCACTCGTGGACTGCTCGCCTGCGCCAGCAAGAAGTAGGTACGAGTAATGAAACACTCAACATGGATTGGATGGTGTTTCATTGCGGCAACGTGCGCGCCCGTTGCACCTCAGTCATCGTCGGCCCAAGAAGAACTGATCGAACTTATCGTCGGCTTCTTGGCCGACGAAGACAAAGAGGTGCGAGCGCTCGCGTATGAACAGATCCGCACGGAAGCCGAAGGCGAGATGGCCACGAAGGCATTCGCCGCTCAGTTGCCGAAGTTGTCGGCCGATGCGCAAGTCGGACTGCTCAGCGCATTGGCCGACCGAGGCGACAGGGCCGCTGGCCCCGCCGTCATCGAACTGGTCGACAAGTCGCAGGACGCGCCGGTCAAACTCGCCGCGATCCAAGCAACGGGACGTCTCGGCAAGCCCGATGATCATCCGTTGCTGGTGAAGATATTGGGCGATGGCTCAGAACAAGAACAGTCCGCCGCTCGCGACGCGCTCGTCAAGCTCGGCGATAAGTCGGTGTCCAAAGCGATCGCGGAAGAACTCGGTTCGTTGTCAACGGATGTTCAAGTCGCCTTGCTGGATATCCTCACCACGCGCCGAGCGATCAACGCGATTCCCGAGATGCTCAGATCGGCCACGGGCGACAACGTGGTCGTCCGAGGTGCGGCGATGAAGGCACTCGCTCAGCTTGCAAGTTCAGAACACGTGGCTGGCATGATCGATGCAGTTTTGAAAGCCGAGCGAGGCCGCGAGCGTGCATATGCGGAGATCGCGGTGGCAACCGTTTGCGGCCGGATTGAGGATGTCGACAAGCGGGCCGAACCCGTATTGACTGCCAGAAAACAACTCGGACGCGCCGAGCAGCTTGCTCTGTTGTCTTTGGTTGGACGCGTCGGCGGAGCGCCCGCGTTGAGAGTTGTCGAGGCGGCAATCGCGCACGACGATCCATCGATTCGGGAGCTCGGCTTGCGAGCGCTGTTCAACTGGCCGGACGCGTCCATCGAAGCTCGTCTGCTCGAACTGGCTCGTGTCGAAAAACGGCCGGATCATCGACGCATGGCTTTGCGAACGCTCATCCGTGTGGCTACGGTGACGGATGATCGAACGGATCAACATCGATTAGACATCCTTCGCACCGCGATCGTAATGTCGCAATCCGGCGACGATCGCAAGTTCGTGTTGCAACGGGCGCAAGGAATTCGCACAGTCGCATCACTGCGTTTCGTGCTGCCGTTTCTCGAACAACCGAAGTTTGCAGAGACCGCCTGTTTAACCGTCGTCGAACTGGCGCACCATCGCAAGTTACGCGAACCCAACAAAGCCGAGTTCGACAAGGTGCTCGACAAGGTGATCGCGACGAGTCAAGACGAGGTCGTCAAAGATCGAGCGCAGCGCTACAAGAAAGATCAAACCTGGGTCCGCCCTGGGGCCGAATAAATCACAAAACCTGCCGGCGCAATTCGTCGAGCACTTTCATGTTGTCAATGGAATCTTCTTTTGTGATCCAAGGCGCATCGCCATCCTGGACGATTCGAGCAAACGCTTCGGCTTCCAATGCATAGGGCTCGATCGGATTGGGAATGGACTTCGTTTCACGCTCAGGCGGTGTTCGCAAATCGCCGCGGACAATTTCAAACGTCCCGTCGCTGAACCACGGGAAGTCGATTTTGATATACCCATCGCTGCCGCCGATGAACGTCGTGCGTTCGTTGCTAACGCTCATTCCACACGTAAAAGTACTCAACACTTCGCCACCGAAACTCATCGTTCCCGCCGCCCAGTCGTCGACGCCCGACTCGTATCGATGAACCACCGCGTGGACTTCGGTTGGTTCGCGGCCAACGATCGCGCGTGTGAAGTTGATGCAATAACAACCGATATCCATTAACGACCCGCCCGCCAAGTCGGCTTGATATCGAACGTCGTCCGATGAAGGCGGGCGGTTGAAAGTGAAATTGGAACGAATCAATTTGACCTGGCCAATCGCTTGATTACGGACCAATTCGAGGACCTCCTTAATAACCGGCTGGCAGCGATACATGAACGCCTCGACCAGTACTCGGCCGGTTTGTTGGGCGACGGCGAACATTTCTTCGGCCTCAACTGCACTGGCACCGATCGGTTTTTCGCACAAAACGTGCTTGCCTGCCTGGAGAGTCCGAATGGACCACTGGTGATGCAGCGAGTTGGGCAGTGAAATGTAAACTGCGTCGATGTCGGGATGCTCTAACAATGCTTCGTAGGAACAAGGCTGACAGTTGAATTCGTCAGCGAACGTTCCCGCGTTTGCGTCCGTGCGTGAACCGGCAGCGATCAATTGGCCACGCTCGGTCTGTGGCAGTTGCGCGGCGAATTTGTGAGCGATGTTGCCCGTTCCCAGGATGCCCCAACGTAATGACTCGCTCATGATTGTTCCCTCGAAAGACGAAATTATAGCCGCGGAACTTCTGGTGCGAAGGCTTCGAACGACTGCTAAACAAGCCCGCAGTATCGCACGTCGCAGTGCCGCAGCCAATGTAGGACGGATTAGAAATCCGTCCTACTGAAATGTCTGCCGGGAGACAAGGAATTGCTTAACTGGATGCGACATAGCAACGAAGAGAATGCGGTGTGAGCGTCAAGCGACCGTTAGCCGGCAGCGCGGGGCCGATCAATTCAGGGAATATGTCTTTGGGGCTTTTTGCCGAAGTGTCGATGAACAATTGCCAACCGGAAGTTTTCAAGTCGCCACGAATAATGAAGTCACGACGGGAACTGGTTGAATTGAACAACAACAGTATGTCGGACGCGGGCGGGCCGTCTTTGGGGGCTCGGATCAATGCGGTCAACGCGAGGTTGCCGCCTTCCCAATCGATGTCGCTCTTTTGGTCGGGACTGTACCAACAGACATCGGCAGGCTTGCCATTGCCAATTCCGTTGAGAAACTCCTTACGGCGCACGGTTGGTTGTTTGCGGCGGAAATCAATCAGTGCACTGCTAAACCGCACAAGGTCAGCGTTCTCTTCGACCAACGTCCAGTCAAACCACGAGATCTTGGTATCTTGGCACCAAGGGTTGTTGTTGCCGCGCTGCGTTCGACGGCATTCGTCGCCGGCCACTAACATCGGAACGCCTTGGCTGAGCATCAGTGTGGTCAGCATGTTTTTGATTTGGCGGAGCCGAACCGTGTTGATGGCCGTCGAATCGGTGGGTCCTTCGACGCCGTGGTTGTAGCTGAGGTTGTGATTCTCGCCGTCGCGGTTGCCTTCGCCGTTGGCTTCGTTGTGTTTGTGGGAGTAGCTGACAAGATCGTTTAGCGTGAACCCATCGTGTGCAGTGATGAAGTTGATGCTGCAGTAGGGATGCCGTCCACTTTTCTCGTACAAGTCGCTGGAGCCGGCGAGCCTAGTGGTCAAATCGCCAAGCGAACCTTCGTCACCGCGCCAGAATTTTCGTACGTCGTCGCGATAGCGGCCGTTCCATTCGGCCCAGCGCCAGTCGCCGAACGAGCCGACCTGATAGGCACCCGCCGCGTCCCAAGCTTCCGCGATGATTTTTGTATCCGCCAACATCGGATCTTCGGCGATCATTTCGACGATCGGCGGGTTAGGCAGCATCTCGCCGTTGCGATCGCGGCTCAAGATCGATGCCAAGTCAAAGCGGAAGCCATCCACGTGATAGTTATGAACCCAATGTCTCAGGCATTGGAAGATCATTTCACGAACAATCGGATGATTTCCGTTGACGGTGTTGCCACAGCCCGAGTAGTTCTTGTAGAGGCTGCCGCCGTTTTCCAGCATATAGTAAACGCGGTTTTCTAAGCCTTTGAAGCTAAGCACTGGGCCAAGTTCGTTGCCCTCGCAGGTGTGATTGAACACCACGTCGAGGATCACCTCGATGCCGGCCTGGTGCAATGCCTTGACCATCTCTTTGAATTCGTTCACCTGCGATCCAGGCTCGGCGCCAACTGCGTATCCCCGATGTGGTGAGAAAAATGCCATGGGGTCGTAGCCCCAATAGTTGTGTCGTTCGGGCAATGTGCCATCGACAGCACGGATCGGAAACTCATGCACCGGCATCAGCTCGACCGCCGTCACGCCCAGCGATTGCAAGTAGGGAATTTTTTCAATGACGCCAAGGTATGTGCCGGGGTGTTCGACGCCGCTGGTCGGACTCTGCGTGAATCCGCGTACGTGCATTTCGTAAACAATCGTCTCCGATAGCTCATGGCGAATGTGCCGGTCACCTTCCCAGTCATAAACGTCATCGCAAACCACGCATTTGGGCGGACGCAGCACATTGCCGTGAAGTGGTTGGAAGTCGCCGGCCAGAGCCTTGGCATATGGATCGATCAATCGGGCTCGACCGTCAAACCAATCGCCTTGTTGCGGATCGAACGGACCGTCGGCTTGGAGATGATAGAGTTGTCCCGTGTTGATGCCCGGAACAAACATGCTCCAAACATTGCCCCAGCGGTCGGTGTCGTTGTCAAACGAAATAATTTCCGCGGGATCAGGATCGTCCACCGAGTTGTACAACAACAACCGCATTGCCGTCGCCGAACGACTGAACACCACGAATTGAACGCCACCGTCGTGGACGATCGCGCCGTAGGGCAAGGGGTGAGTCAGTTGTAGTTCAGGATGGAATCGCATGAGCATATTCTAACCTCGCAGCATTCGTTGTGGTCATTTCAAAGTTGTGTATTGAAATCTACCACTCGGCTACGAGATGCCCCGTTATCACATGGTCAAATGATGCAAAATCGCCCGGCAGGTTGAACTGTTGCAGCGCCTGGCGAAGAGTCGGCGATGAGCGAAGGTTTAACGGCCATATCACCAATTTGACATTCGCCAAGTTCGAACGGGTGTCGCGGTGCGTTGACAATCGCGAGCATCGGCACATAGAATTTCATCGTTGCAATTTACCGTAGTGGAATTCGCCAGAATTCCCTTTCAGAGGGAAGGAACTCTGGCGAGCTCCACTACGGCAGGTAAGAACTCATCTGCCGCTCGCTTTACCGAAACCGCAAAGGGAAAAGTGGCGACGAGTCGCCGCACTCCATAGGGTTGTATGACCAGCGCCACATATAAAGATGCCGGAGTCGACTTGGACGTTTATCGCGAGTCGATGTCACGGCTGCCGCGATTGATGCATCGGACGTTTACTCCGCGAGTGATGAAACTGGACGGTGGTTTCGCGGGGCTGTTTCGGCTGGACTTTGCGAATCGGTTGTTTGCGCGAAATTATGACGATCCGGTCTTGGTCGCTGGCACGGATGGTGTCGGCACGAAGTTAAAGGTCGCAAACCTGACAGGGATTCACAACACGGTCGGCATCGATCTGGTAGCGATGTGTGTCAACGACATCATTTGTTGTGGTGCCGAACCGCTGTTCTTTCTCGACTACATTGCCATGTCGAAAGACGATCCGGAAATTCTCGAACAACTTGTGGAAGGAATTAGCGCTGGTTGCCTGGACGCGGATTGCGCGTTGCTTGGCGGCGAGACGGCAATCATGCCGGGCATCTACGCTTCAGGCGATTACGACATGGCCGGTTTTTGTGTTGGGGTTGTCGAACAGAAGCACGTCATCGACGGCAAGGCGATCGCGCCGGATGATGTGGTGCTGGGCTTGGCATCCAACGGGCTGCACTCCAACGGTTATAGTTTGGTAAGAAAGGTCATTTTCGAAGACGCAGGACACTCGGTCAACGACCACATCGACGAACTAGGCGAAACGGTTGGTGAGGTGATCATCAAGCCGACGCGGATTTATGCCCAGACGATGAAGAACATTCTGGGGCACTACAAAGTCAAAAACGTTGTCCACGGCGTCGCGCATATCACCGGCGGCGGGTTGGAAGAAAACATCGAACGTATCCTTCCGGACAACACACAAGTCGTGATTCAACGGAATTCATATTCGGCTCCTCCGGTGTTTGGATGGCTGCAAGAGTTGGGCGGGATCAATGTTGAAGAAATGGACCGCGTGTTCAACATGGGCATCGGACTGGCGCTGATTGTTAGCGCCTACTACGCCGATCCGATCCGCCGTATGATTGCGAGTTCTGGCATTGATTGTTGGGAAATCGGAAAAGTTGCGGAAGGCGAACGTGGCGTTCAAATTGCTGAATAACGTTTCGTTCAACGAGCAGAGTCAGAGATCTTCATTGCGGTGCTTTCCGCTGAATCCAATGCGTCTATCTCTTTCGAAGGACCCGCTTCTCGCAGCGCAGTGATGACAAACTTCTTGGTGATCAAACCATCGAATGTCTTTACCGATTTCTCTGACGCATCGCCTGGATAAATCGCGTAAAACGGTATTGCGCCTCCTTCGTTGCCCAATTCTTTCATCAAAGCCTTGATTGCGTCCGGCGCAAACGGTCTGTTTGCACGAATTGCCACAACACCCAATTCTTCGACAACTTCTTTCGTTTCCGGTTGATTTAGAACGTACCGTTCATTCATGCGGCAAGTCAGTCACGAAGGTGCTGTAAAGTCGACGAAAACAGTTTTTCCTTCCGATAGATATTTGTCGAGTAACTTTCGGTTGAATGGAATCCAGTTCAGTTCATTCGAATCAGGGTCACTTGCGAGTTGAAGTTCACTCACGTCGACTCCGCTCTCAACCAATGCATTATTGATTTCCTCACGCGTGCCAGCTTCGGCAATTTCGAGTAGCGAATCGCTCAACACCGGAATCCGAATTCCAAATGGCCAACCGAAGGAGATAAAACCGATGAACGTTGCGAATGCGGCACCTTGCAGCCATGCTCGAACTTGCTTTGACCAAGGCTCATACAATGGAACAAGTCCAACCCACCAAAGTGACGCCCATAGACCCATCATAAAGCCGACCAAAGGTAAAAGGTAATAACTCCTTGCGAAAAATGTCATCAGCAGAACGACGGTACCCATTAAGACAAAGCCCATAATGTGCTTAAACGTGTTCATCCATTCGCCCGGTTTAGGCAGCAGTTTGACCATGTTGGGGAAGACGCCTACGACGAGATAAGGGAATGCCATCCCAAGGCCGACGAACGCGTACGCCGAAAAGGCGATAACGGCCGGCTGCTGAACTGCCCATGCTAACGCGGGAACGAGCAATGGGCCTGCACAAGGTGTCGCTAGGATCGTTGTTAAAATGCCCTGGAAAAAGGCACCGGAAAGACCTTCTGATTCCGCAAGCTCTGATATTTTTCCGCTGGAAGCAAACCCTGGAACGGGAATCTCCCAAACACCAAGAAAACTCAATGCAAAGGCGAACACGATCGCGGCGAGAAAAATTGTAAACTCCGGTCGATCAAACTGTTCGCCCCAACCAAGTCGCATAAACACCGCGACACAAGCTAACACGAGAAACACCGACATGAGTCCAGCCACATACGCCATGTTGAGCGTGAATACGCGTCGCTGGTTCTCACCGGCTTGCTTAATGAATGACATCAACTTGAGGCCGATCACGGGCAACACGCATGGCATAATGTTCAAAATGAGCCCGGCAAGAAAAGCCATCGGCAACACTGTCGTCAACGAGAGTTGTGGTTTCCTGTGGGGCTTTCGCCCTTGTCCGCTCGGTTCGCTGTTGTTCCCGGCCTGATCTCCGTTGGGTTCGGTCGCTGCAATATCTGCATCGGCCCATTGCATCTTTTTTGCGTCGGATTCGGCTTTTCGGTAGGAACTGAATTTGGCAAAGGCAAGTGGGACGGGCTCTGATCCTGTTTCACTGCCCACGCTAATTTTTGCCGAGAACGATGCAGCCTTTGGCAAATCACAGGACAATGCCTCACACGCCTGATATCCGATGACTCCTTCGATATCGTAATCGCCGGGTTTGGTGTCTTTTGGCACGGTGACTCTCATGG
Source organism: uncultured Pirellulaceae bacterium (assembly GCA_964343305.1). Taxonomy (GTDB): domain Bacteria; phylum Planctomycetota; class Planctomycetia; order Pirellulales; family Pirellulaceae; genus CAYFJO01. The sequence goes on from CAYFJO010000033.1 coordinate 16,908, forward strand.
TCCAACTCACCCTGCCTTCGTGGTAATAAAGAACCGGCTCTTCTTCCAACTCGCCTTCCGACTCGATCGGTTTCTCCGACGCTACTGGGAGTTGAACAGGCCAGCCATTCGCGCCAGTCATGGCGAACACCGTGGGACGCGAGATGCGCTTTGGATTGGTTTCCTTATGCACGAAGGAATACACATGCCAAGTGTCGTCGGCCTCGGCGGACACGACCACATCAAACGAATCGCTTGGAGCCACGACACTAGGATGCACTCGCCCACTCAACTGCGTGTGAGATTGATCGGCTCGATAAGTTTCGCCGATCGGAGCGCTTGAGGCGGATGTCAAGTAACCCGCAAACTCGGCCTCGACAGTTTCCTCAACATTAATGCAAACTTGCAAGCATGCCTGGCCACTGTATTGGACCTTAATCGTTAACTCTTCGGGATCGACACTGTCGGCCAGTTGAATAGGTGCCGTCCAGGTGACTTGGCCTTCATGCTCTTCGATCGGAACCGTGAAAAACTCGCTGATCTTGATGTTGGCAGCGGGTGACGCAGTGAAGTTCCCGGTTACAGAAAAATCATCGGTCTGATCAACCTTCAATTGAGAAGCGATCGGTCCACCGGGTTCTTGTGTAATTGAATAGATGTGCCATCCGTCTTTGATCGTTGCAACGACAGATAACACACCATCGCGGCTGTCCTTGTTGAGCTTGAATTCGGCTGCGATCTTGACTTCGCCACCGCCACCTGCCGCCGCCAATCCGCCGCCAATCCCTTCAAAATCCAGCTTCGGCAAACCACCGCCTAGCGGCGGAGGGTCTTGAGCGGCTGTGGTAGACACAATGGCGATTAGGCCGAAAAAAAGAAGCATTACTGCTGTGAGCGAGCGATTCATGACGAATTGGATCCTTGGCCGCAGAGGTCAGTTGCTGCAAGTGATTATCGTGAAAGACGTTAATTCTATCGACGGCAATACCTATGGGCAACGTCGAACGAATCAGGTCACATAGGGAGATTATCGAACGGTTTGCTTAAGAAATCGGTGACTTTTCGCACAATAACTGAATTTCAATTGAATGGGGAAACAGGGATCACCCGGATCTCGCGCGAAAGGATTTCAGTCGAACGATGAGTTTTCGCAATCGCTGCTCGATGGTTTGGCGGTCGTCGAAGTGACGGCTTTCGAGGTAGATCCAACGAAGCCAGTTCATGCCCGACAGCAACATATTGCCGACATCGTAGGCGACGATGAGTTCTCGCTCTGACGGCGAAACGGGTCGGATGGCATGATACGCGTCGATGCCGCTCTGCCATTGTAACGGGTCATCGGCCACGAAACTTCCCAACAGCCTGGCGATGTCGCCGGAAACACAATCGATACGCATGGCTCCGAAGTCGACCAAACCGCTAACTTTGTCTCCTTCAAACAGCACGTGGTCGTGCCAGATGTCACGGATACAAATTTGAGGGATAATCACTAGCCCTGCCGCTCGATGCAAAACGGTCATTGCATGAAATGCGCATCCTCGGACCAGTTCGATCAAGGTTCTCGCTAGTGTTTCTAATTCAGGCCAGCCGCCGCGTCGAACACGACTCGAAATCACTTCCAACTCACCGCCAAACAAGCGCTGCAATTGTTCGCAACGTGTTTTGATCCCTGGGGCCTGGCATTCGCTGGACGATGGGCTGCAGAAGTGTCGCACGCGAACGTGGAACTCCGCTAGAGTCTGCAAAGCCGATAGCAGACGTCGCTCGTTCGGGTTGGAATGGTAGTCAGCACGACCGGGCATCCAACGTGACAACTCCCACAACGAACCGTCCAACTCCACGATCGTCGCACCGTGCCCCGTGACCAGCGGCACCGGCAGCACACTCAACCCCGAGTCGGCCACATGTTTCAAAACGTCATGGATGAATTGAAGTCGCCGGCGATCCGGATGCTCTTTGGGCCAACGCCGTAAGCAAAGCGAGTCGGGTTGCGTCGAAATCATCCAGAATTGTGCACCGCTAAATCCACCTGCTGTCCCGCGCGATTCGATTTGGCACGCCGTCGGGGCAATCGAATAGCCGGATAGAACTTGGCGAACTAGCAACTCATCATCCACTTGAACCTTCTCTCCGCCAGAACAACTCGCAAAAACGGCACGATTCGCAATATCGGGTGTCGCCAGTAAACCAAGGCAAATTGGCGTCGCTTTGCCCAATTCGCAATTAGGGTAGTTTGGGGTATATTTACCTGTTGACGAATAACCACAGCGGATCGCGTGGCGATAATCTCATTCGATGTACGCCCACCTTTGACACTTTCGCACGGCGCGATCCGAATCCCACCCTTTTTATCAAAAAGTTGAGAAGATGATGACAAAACCGCGATCCATCCTGGCGATTCTTTTGGCTAACTTCGTAGCTTTTTGTTCGATCGCAGCGGCGGACGATGAAAAGGAGAAAACAGAAAAGGACAAAAAGCCCTCCGATGCAGCCGCGGTCAGTGGTACGACAACCACCTCGACTACCGCCGCCAAGCCCGCGACCACTACGACGACCACTGCGAAACACGTGGCGCTGCTGAAAGATTCCAAGGCCCAATCGGGATTGCTTCAGGTTTATCAAAAAGAGTCGAAGCTCTACGCCGAGCTGACCAGCACGAACTATACAAAGGAATATGTCGTTCTGATCTCGATTTCACGCGGCATCGGCCAAGGCATGTTGCTGGGCGGCATGAGCTGGGGATTCGGCGACGATTGGGTTTGGACGTTTCGCAAAATTGACAAACGCGTGCTGATCATTCGCAAGAACGTGCGATTCAAAGCCAAGACGGGTAGCCGCGAGGCTTACGCATTGAAAAACGCCTACACGGACAGCGTGTTGTTCAGTCTGCCGATCCTGACCAAGGGCCCCAAAGGCGGCGACCTGATTGATCTTTCGTCAGTGTTCATGAGCGATCTGCCGCAGGTTTCGATGTCGCTGCCAGGATTCTCGTTCTCCAGTACCAAGTCGTTGTGGCACGATGTCAAGGGATTCAAGGACAACCTCGAATTGGAAGTTGCCGCGACTTACGCATCGAGCGGACGTTCGGACATCGAAACGGTTGCCGACACTCGCGGTGTGACGGTGCACGTTCATTATTCGATCAGTGCCCTGCCGAAAACAAACGGTTACCAACCTCGCATGGCCGACGACCGCGTGGGCTACTTCCTGACCGTCGTCAAAGACTACTCAAAACAAAACGACCGCGATCAATTCCTTCGATACATCAATCGCTGGCACCTCGTCAAGGACGATCCAACCGCCAAGCTGTCGCCTCCCAAAGAGCCGATCATCTTTTGGCTTGAGAAAACGATCCCGGCAAAATATCGTCCGGCGATTCAAGCCGGCATTCTTGAATGGAACAAAGCTTATGAACAGGCGGGATTCGTCAACGCGATCGAAGTTCGCACGCAGCCGGTCGATGCCGATTGGCATCCGGAAGACATCAATTACAACACATTCCGGTGGATTACGTCGAGCGCCGGTTTCGCGATGGGTCCGTCTCGCGTCAATCCCTACACAGGCCAGATCCTCGACGCGGACATTATTTTTGACGCCGATTTTCTGACGTTTTGGAAAGAAGAGTTCGACACGTTCACGCCGGAAAGCAATCGTGCGATGTCTGGCGCAACAACGGCCTTCAACACCAATGCAAAAGATCCAAAATCGTTTTTGTTCCCCAAAGACATGCATCTCAATTGCCAATTGAGCAACGGCATGGCGATGCAATTTGCGTTCGGATCGACGGCGATTCGGGCGTTTGCCGCCGATCCCAAGGCTGTTGCCGAGCAGCGAGACAAGCTGATCATGCAGGGGCTCAAGGAAGTTGCGATGCACGAAGTCGGCCACACGCTGGGCCTGCGTCACAATTTTAAGGCAAGCACGTGGTTGAGCCTTGCCGATGTGAACGATCCAGAAAAAAACAAAGGCGCGATGGTTGCCTCCGTGATGGATTACAGTCCGTCGAACCTGTCGCCCAAAGGCAAGAAGCAAGGCGACTATTTTCCAACCACGGTCGGACCCTATGACATTTGGGCGATTCAATATGGATACACTCCCTTCTCCGGCGGCACGACAGGCGAAGTTGCGTCGCTGAAAAAGATCGCGGCCCGCAGCGGTGAACCGGGGCTTGCTTACGCGACCGACGAAGACACTTCTTCGAGCGACCCCGATCCGTTCGTCAATCGTTTCGATCAAGGTAGCGATGCGATTGAATATGCCAAGGCGCGGGCCCAGTTTGTCAAAGATCTGATTCCCGGTTTGGTCGACCGAATGACAGAAGACGGCGATGACTATGTCGAAGCGCGACGGGCGTTCAATATCATCTTGGCGCAACACGGCCAGGCGATGTACTTCGCATCACGATACGTCGGCGGCATGGACACCAGCCGCAGCCACAAGGGTGACAAAGGTGGCAAGGCTCCGGTCGAAGCGCTGGACGTCGGCAAACAGCGAGCGGCATTGAAGCTGATCGAGGACGATCTGCTCAGCGATAAGCCGTTTCAGTTCCCGCCCGAGTTGTATGGCTACCTCGGCCCAGCACGTTGGCGTCACTGGGGAACGTCGCCCACTCGCCGCAAAGATTTTCCGGTACACGACGTTATCGCGCAGTGGCAGAATCAAGTCCTCAGCCAAATGCTTTCGTCCACAACCTTGGAGCGAATTCACGACACCGAATTAAAGATCCCCGCAGATCAAGATGCAATGACCACGGCCGAACTCATTCAACGATTAACCAAGGCGATCTTCTCTGAAGTCGACACGATCAAAGGTGGAAACTTCACAACGCGCAAACCGGCCATCAGCAGTTTGCGGCGAAATCTGCAACGAGGGTATTTGAGTCGGATCTCCAGCTTGGCCATGGGGCAAACATCTGCTCCGGCCGATTGCCAAACGATCGCGTTCGCGGAACTTGGCCAGCTTGCAAATCGGATCAACAAACTGCTGAAAAGCAAAGTGAAACTGGATGCCTACAGCCAAGCCCACCTGGAAGAATCCGCCAGCCGAATCGCCAAAGTCCGCGATGCGAGCCTGTCGTTGTCTCGCCCGTAACGAGCGTGGTGCGACTTCCGAAGTTTAAGAAAACTTCGGAAGTTGGCGTAATCCCCATCAGGGGATAAACTGTCAATGAAGCCAATCGCTTCACCATCCTTCGGAGCCATTGCGTGAAACTAATTACTGCCATCATCCAACCCACCAAACTTCGGGCGGTGCGTGAAGCACTTCACAAGATCGACGTTGAACGGTTGACAGTGCTTGACGCCCAAGGTTTCGGTCGCCAGCGGGGCCAAACGGAGATGTATCGCGGCAACGAGTATGCCACTTATTTGCTTCGCAAAATCACACTCGAAATCGCCGTGAACGATGACTTTCTTGATCGAACGCTCGACACCATTATCAACGTCTCGCGGACTGGTCCCGAAGGGAACATCGGTGACGGAAAAATCTTCGTGCAACCAATCGAAGAAGTCATCCAAATCGGCGGCACGGAGCAAGGGCCCGCGGCCATTTAGTCCCGAACGGAAATGACCATGTCGGCCATCTTTCTATCCAATGACATGATGTTCTCGTCGCACATAATGAGCGCCGCTGACAATGTGGACGTGGCTCTCACGGTGACAATGTCGCCGGATGGCTTGATAAACGAGGTATTGGACGAACAAACACAGCTCGTGATTCTTGACCTGCGCGTGGCCGGAATCGAACCGATCGAATTGGTCCAGAAGATTCGCGAAATATCAGCGAATGCCAAAGTCGTGGCGTTCGGGCCGCACATTCACCAGCAACGGCTTGCCAGCGCGCGCGATGCGAACTGCGACGAGGTGTTGACGCAAGGTCAGTTCAATTCTCGGATGACTGATCTGCTGACAAAATACTCGTAACCGTCGCTAAGAATCAGCTTCAAGCTTTTCGTTGTCATCTTCGTCATCACTGGATTCCGATTCATCGGAACTGCTTGCTTCGTCGTCAGCCTGTGAGTCTGACTCTGGCTCCGTATCGTCAGAAGGCTCTTCCGCGGAAGTCGACTCGTCCTCTTCCGCCCGGTCGGACGGGCTCGGTTCGTATTCGACCGTTGCTGGCGCGTCAGATTCCGCCGATGCTTCTTTCTCGTCACTCTCTTGTTCCGAGGGCTTCTCGTCTGCGAGATCGGGCACTCCGGCGGCATCCGGTTTCACCGGCGGCAAGCCATATTGTTCTTCGTCGTCCTCAATCCAGACTTCGTCAAACTCCGTCTGGTCGACGTTCAGTCGCAGCATCAAATAGATCGCCGCAAATCCACACCAGAAGTAGCTGTATGAAAATGCCGATGCGATGCCGTAAATGATCGCTTGGAAAAAATAGATCAACGATGGGCCAAACAAGGTCACGCGAACGACTTCCTTGCCGTCACTATCGGTGGCCTTGTTATCACCATCAACGGCCAGCTTAATGTCTTCAATTCTGCGGACCCCATCTTCGACGCCTTCCACCCAGGAGGTGCCCCAAGAAGTGCTCCAATAACTGAGCCTGATTACGCTGTCCGCAAAGTATTGAACCAGTACCCAGCAAATAATTCCAAATCCAATGAGCACCGCGCCATAGAACAAGTAGTGCAACGGTCGTTGAAACGTATAGGCGTATGAGCGGCTAAGTCCGTCGAATGCGTCCGTGCCTTCCGCGCTCACGGTGGACCACATCAACGGCCAGCCAAATGCCAGGCCCAACAAAATGATGGCCATGACAAAGCTGGATAGCAGAACAAGCGGCCAAACAAGACTGGCAAGTAGGACTCCAACATTCGCCATCATAAACAATCCAAGGATGGCGGCGGGCAAAGCAATGACGGCCACGGCCAAGAGCGGCAACAGTGGACCGGCTATGTAGGCAAGGTATTTCTTGCAAGCGTGCGAACTGGCTTCGCGAATCCCGATTCGTTCTTCGCGCCCCAGTTGCATGACAGCAATACGCGAGATCGCTGCGCCAAAAAAGCCCCAAACCAAAATCGTCCAAAGTCCGCCGAACAGCATACATGCAAATCCAGACAAGTTGATCTCTGGATTGAAGAGTTGCCAAAACGGAGCGATAAAGTGCATTTGCCAAGTTTCGGGGAGATAGAAATGATTGGCTAACCCGCCAGGCGTTGGTGCGCAGGGACATGTCGCGTTATACGCGGCGATGCTTTCGACCTCGGACGGAATTGCGCTGGTCGCGGATTCCGTGGTCTCTGGATCGAGAAAGACCTTCGAACTGAGCCACCATCCGGCTGGCGTCAACAACGCGCCCATAAACGCAAGAATCAAAATCCCAGGGCTGACCGCCAAGCCGAATGCGCGAAAGATGATGAGCCAAGGGCACAGATCGCGCCACGATACGGTTCGAACGACGTTGTCATTTTCGGTCATGATGAAAGCTCTCCCGATGCGGTCGAATTCTTACGAAATGATTTGTTAAAAAAGCCGTGGCGACACTTCAGTCGCGTAGCCAGCAGTGACTATGAACTAAAGATTTTCCAACTCTTCGTCTTCTTTTTGTTCGACCTCGTGCCCCTCGCGGTCTTCTGGCTCAATAGGAATTCCAATTTCTTCGTCTAGCCAACGCCCCAAGTCTATCTGTTTGCAGCGAACACTGCAAAAGGGCATCGTCGATGTTTGTTTCGGGGAAACCGGCGAGTCGCATGTGGGACAACGAAGTTGTGGCATGGGGGGTGGTGAATCTTGGCGCGGAACTGCGACGATGCAAATGCTCGGAGGTCTCAATCCTTACTTCTAATCTGATTTTGGCTTGGTTTCGCTTTTTGTGCCAGACTTTGGCTCGGAAGACTTGCTCGCGGTCGAAGAACTGTCGGAGGAGGACTTGTCCGAAGAGGGCTTATCGGAAGTGGACGATTCCGTGGGTTTTTTATCGGCCTCAGCCGCCTTTTTGTAGGAATCGCTGCGATAGTCTGTTTCGTAGAATCCTGATCCCTTGAACATGATGGCCGCACCCGTGCCAAACAGCCGTCGAAGCTTCTTCTTTTTGCACTCCGGACATTTCGTCAGCACGTCAGCGCTGATGTATTGAAACTCTTCAAACGTGTGGCCACAAGAGTCGCATTCGTAATCGTATGTCGGCATGATTCCAGGTCACCTTGATCGTTTGGCTGCATAGATCATCCATTCTAATCAGAATCGTCCTTGGAAGCTTCTGAATCCGATTCTTCCGCTGCCGTCGGAGCAATCGACACGAAGACTTGGGAAGGACGAATGACGCGATCGTGCAGCATATAGCCAACTCGCATCTCTCGCGCTACTGAGTTCGGCGGAAACTCGTCCGTCGGTTCCTGGCCAATTGCCTCGTGATGATTCGGATCAAACGGGGAACCGACCCCCTCGATTCGAACGCAATCGTGTTGTGATAGCGCGGAAGTGAATTGGTCGACAACCATTTTGACGCCTTCCAACAGGCCCGCCGCGCCGTCAGACTTTTCAGCCGCGTCCAGAGCAAGCTGCATGTTGTCGACAACCGCCAACAGGTCCCGCATCAAAGGAAGCGACGCATAACGGCGTTCATCTTCCATATCGCGTCGCGTGCGTTTGCGAAAGTTTTCGAGTTCGGCCTGGGCACGCAACACCTGGTCGTTGGCTTGCTCCACCTGCGCGGTGAGCTGTTCCACCATTTGTTCCGGCGCCTTTTCGGCTTCCACATCCTCAGATGCCGGTGCGTCCACGGACTCGTCAGAATTGCTTGCCAGCGGTGTTTGTTCTTCCGCTGGCGTTTCTTGATTTTCAGATGTTTCGATGTCAGCCATCTTCCATTAACTCTCTGCAATTAATTCTCGGAGGTGGAATTGACTTCGCCACCGGTAAAATAGTCCCGAATCTTTTCGAGGAAACTCTTGCGTTCGGGCGAAACGTCGGCGTGTTCCAACTCCGCCAGTTCTCGCAACAGATGCTCCTGTTCTTTGGAAAGCTTGGCGGGCGTTTCGATGTAGGTCTGGACCAACAAATCTCCGGTTCGTCCGCCTTTGGGGTTGGGCATCCCGCGACCGCGAATGCGAAATACCTCGCCCGATTGCGTTCCGCGCGGAACATCAAGATCTTGCGGGCCGTCCAGCGTCGGGATCTCGATCGTCGCTCCAAGAGCAGCCTGGGGATACGTCATTGGCAACTGAACGATCAAGTTCGATCCGTCGCGATGGAAAATCTCGTGCCGCTTGACGGACACGACACAATAACAATCGCCAGCCGGTCCGCCGTCGGGACTGGGTTCGCCTTCGCCCGGAACGCGAACGGACATGCCATCATCAACACCAGCCGGGATGTTCAATTCCCGCTCGACAGGCTGTTTTTGATAGCCGTTCCCGCCGCAATCGACACAGGGGCTCGTGATGATCGAACCCCCGCCGTGACAAGTTGGACACGTGGTTTGGACACGGACGAAGCCCATGGATTGAGCAACTTGACCCTGTCCACCACAACGGCGGCACGATTCTGGTTTTGAACCGGGTCGGCTTCCGTTGCCTTCGCACGTCGTACACTCTTTGCTTCGCGCGAATCGAATGGTCTTTTTTGTACCACGCGCGGCTTCTTCCAAAGTCAACGACACATCGGTGCGAACATCGGCACCACGGCGACGGCGTCGCCCACCACCTCGACGGCCGCCACCACCAAAGATGTCGCCAAAGATTCCGCCGCCGAACATGTCGCCGAAGGCCTCGAAAATATCGCCGACATCATGGAATTGACTGCCGCCTTCGACGCCCGCGTGTCCGTATTGGTCGTAGCGACCGCGTTTTTCCCTGTCGCTGAGAATCTCATAGGCTTCCGCGGCTTCCTTAAATCTCTCGGTCGCCGAATCGTCGTCCGGATTGCTGTCCGGATGGTATTTGATGGCCAGTTTGCGATAGGCCGCGGCGATCTCTTTGTTCGAGGCACCTTTATTTACCCCGAGCACTTCGTAGTAATCGCGTTTTCCGGCCATGGTCGACATATTTCGCTGAGGCTAATGAGATTCAAATTGGTAAGGAATTATAGTGTGGCCGGTCAATTGAGGATGCGCCGATTTTTGTAGGGTGTGTGAAGTACGGCGACCTGGATTTGCTGCGTTTCACAAGCCAGTCTTGCCTTGTACAAACGTTTTCGAAGAATCAAACGCGTGGCGTACGTAACACACCTACACGCTGCGGCTTGCTCCACGCACCCTATTCAAAAGGGCCACTTCTGGCGGGAAGTGGCCCTTGGTTTTTGTTGACCAACAAACTAGTGGACGGACCCTTCGGCCTGTCGCTTTTCTTTGTCCTCCTTGTCAAAGTTCGTGACCATCGCTTCCGTCGTCAGCAGCAAGGCGGAGATGCTTGCGGCGTTGGCCAAAGCGGTTCGCACGACTTTCACCGGGTCGATAATGCCCGCCTTCATCATGTCCGCATAATCGGCCTTGTTGGCGTCGAAGCCAGTGTTGAGCGGTTTATCCATGACTTCGTCAGCGACCACCGATCCGTCACGACCGCCATTGTCGACGATCTGTCGCATCGGAGCGTCCAGTGCCTGCAATACAATGTCGACGCCGATCTTCTCGTCGCCCTTGGCAGCGGCAACGATCGTTTTGCCGTCCCCATCCTTGATCGCACCGCTCTTCACTTGCTCGACAATTTCCTTGCAACGAAGCAGCGCAACACCACCGCCCGGAAGGATTCCTTCCTCGACCGCGGCCCGAGCTGCGTGCAACGCGTCTTCGACACGGGCTTTCTTTTGCTTCATGTCGGCTTCGGTTTCGGCACCGACTGAGATGACAGCAACGCCGCCGCTCAGTTTCGCCAAACGTTCGTCGAACTTCTCTTTGTCGTAATCGCTCTCGGTTTGAGCGCGTTGATTTGAAATCTGCTGAACACGAGCGTCGATCTCTTCACGGCTGCCGCCGCCTTCGATGATGGTCGTGCCATTCTTGTCGACCGTGATCTTCTTGGCCTTGCCCAGCGCATCCAGTTCCAGGTTCTCCAACTTGATGCCGAGGTCTTCGCTGATCAATGTTCCACCGGTCAGAACTGCGATGTCGCCCAGCATCGCCTTGCGACGATCACCAAAACCAGGGGCTTTGACGGCACAAACATTGAGCGTGCCACGCAGCTTGTTGACGACCAACAGCGTCAACGCTTCGGCGTCAACGTCTTCGGCGATGATTAACAGTGGCTTACCCGACTGGCTGACTTTCTCCAAAATTGGCACGATGTCGCGCAGGTTGCTGACCTTCTTTTCGTGGATCAGGATCACCGCGTCTTCCAAAGCACATTCCATCGTCGTCGGATTGTTGATGAAGTACGGTGAAATGAAGCCCTTGTCGAACTGCATGCCATCGACGTAATCGATAACCGTCTCAGCCGTCTTGCCTTCTTCGACCGTGATGACGCCGTTTTGGCCAACGCGGTGGAGTGCGTCCGCCAAAAGTTCGCCGATGACCATATCGTTGTTGGCACTGATCGCGGCCACGTTGGCAACTTCGTCTTTGGACTTGACGGGCTTGGCCATTTCTTTGAGTTTGCCGACTGCCGCGTCGACGGCCTTGTCGATGCCGCGTCGCACAGTGGTTGGGTTGCTGCCGGCGACGATGTTTCGCAGACCTTCGCGGAATATTGCGCGTGCCAGGATGGTTGCTGTCGTGGTACCGTCGCCAGCCAAATCCGAAGTCTTCTGTGCGACTTCGACGACGAGCTTGCAGCCCATGTTTTCGAATCGGTCTTCCAGGTCGATTTCCTTGGCGACGGTGACGCCGTCTTTGGTGACCGTTGGGCCGCCGAACGACTTGTCGATGATTACATTGCGGCCAGTCGGTCCCATCGTGACCGCGACGGCATTGGCGAGTTTATCAACGCCAGCCAGCATCTTGGCCCGTGCTTGATCGTCAAAAAGCAATTGTTTTGCCACGGTGAAGAATCCTTATTTGATTTTGTGTAGGCGACTTCCGAAGCTTTCCGAAACTTCAAAAGTCTGGGGCTGTGTTCAAACTTCCGAAGTTTCGGAAAACTTCGGAAGTGGCGTGTGACTTAGTCGAGCACCTTTGCCAGGATATCGGTCTCACGAAGGATTTTTACTTCTTCGCCGTTCACTTCGACGTCCGAGCCACCGTACTTGCCAAAGATGACTTCGTCGCCTACCGCGACCGACAGCTCACCTCGACTGCCAGTATCCATTAACCTTCCAGGGCCCACCGCGACAACTTTGCCACGTTGTGGTTTCTCTTGAGCGGAATCCGGCAGCACGATGCCGCCGACAGTGGTTTCCTCGGCATCGAGTGGTTCGACAACGACTCGATCGTCCAGCGGACGGAGTTTTATTTTTGCCATAGTATTGATCCTTCTGAATTTGTTTATGAGTTTCTTGTGTTGGTCGCTTGATTGACGTGCGAGACTTCCGAAGTTTTCCGAAACTTCGGAAGTCTGAATCTGCCGTTTACATCATGCCGGGCATTCCGCCCATGCCACCCATACCAGGCATTCCACCGCCCATTCCTCCCATGCCACCCATCGCGTCCATGCCACCCATGCCATGGTCGTGATGATCGTGATGATCGTCATCCTCTTCCTCGGTTGGGATTTCGGTGACGAGCGATTCGGTGGTCAACAACAAAGCGGCCACACTCGATGCGTTTTGCAGGGCCGTTCGAACGACCTTTGCTGGGTCGATGATTCCGGCTTCCACGAGGTCGCAATACTTGTCCTTCTCTGCGTCGTAGCCTTCAGTCTTGCCCTTCATGCGACGAACACGGTTGACAACCACAGCACCGTCCAAGCCGGCGTTCTGGGCGATCTCTCGCAGGGGAATATCGAGCACGTTACGAACGATGTCGGCACCCCATTGCTCGTCGCCTTCAAGATCGAGCTTTTTGAGGGCTTTTTCGGCACGAATCAAAGTGACTCCACCACCCGCAACGATGCCTTCTTCCAAGGCAGCTTTCGTTGCATGCCTGCCGTCTTCCAACAGTGCCTTTCGCTCTTTCATTTCCGTTTCGGTCGCGGCACCACAGTTGATCTGTGCCACGCCGCCGGCCAATTTCGCCAGACGCTCTTGCAACTTTTCGACGTCGTATTCACTGTCGGTGACTTCGATTTCGCGACGAATTTGCTCCGCGCGACCTTCGATATCGGCTTTGCTGCCGGCACCACCAACGATGACAGTTTCTTCGGACGTGATCTTGACCTTCTTCGCACGGCCGAGATCCTTGAGCTGGACGCTTTCCAGTTCGACGCCCAAATCTTTGAAGATCGGCTGACCGCCGGTCAACACACCAAGGTCGCCCATGATCGCTTTGCGACGATCGCCGTAGCCTGGAGCCTTGACGGCGGCCACGTTCAGGATGCCACGCATTTTGTTCACGACCAACGTCGCCAGCGCTTCACCTTCGAGGTCCTCGGCAATGATCAACAACGGCTTGCCGGCTTTGCTGATCGCTTCGAGCAACGGAATGAGGCTCTTATTCGAAGTGATCTTTTCTTCGAACAGCAAGAGATAGCAGTCTTCCAGCTCGACCGTCACTTCGTCCTGGTTCGTGACAAAGTGTGGGGAAAGGAAACCGCGGTCGAATTGCATGCCATCGACGAACGTCACTTCTGTTTCGGCACCCCGGCCCTCTTCCACGGTGATCACGCCATCCTTGCCAACCTTCAGAAATGCTTCCGCCAAACGGTCGCCGATTTCCGGGTCGTTGTTGCCGGCGATGGTCGCAACTTGACGAATCTCTTTTCTGCTTTTTTCATCGATCGCAATTGACAGCTTGTCGACTTCCGCGACCACTGCGTCGGTTGCCTTGGCAATGCCCCGGGACAGGGCCATTGGGTCGGCACCGGCGGCGATCATTTTCAGGCCTTCGCGGTAGATCGCTTCAGACAAAACAGTAGCCGTCGTGGTGCCATCGCCCGCGACGTCGTTTGTTTTGCTGGCGGCTTCTTTGACCAGTTGGCAGGCCAGGTTTTCGAAAGGATCATCCAATTCGATGTCCTCGGCGACGGCCACGCCGTCCTTTGTCACTTTTGGCGAGCCCCAGCCTTTGTCGAGAACGGCGTTTCGTCCACGTGGTCCCAGCGTGCTTCGTACGGCACGCGCCAGCTTGGAAACTCCGGCCAGCAGCGGCTGGCGTGCGGCTTCATCAAACACCATTTGTTTTGCCACGTCGCAACTCCTTCTAGATTTACAGGTATCTGTGTGTGGGAATGATTGAATTGTTGGTTGGATTCAGCGGGTGGGTCTATTTTCCGGGCCAATCGAGCCCTGCGGGAAAGGGTCAATTTTGACAGACGGGTCTTGTAACGCAACGGGGTGGTTGCAACGCATGTGCCAATCACGTTCAGAACGCGCGCAACGCAATTGTGTAAAACAACTTACGCTACGTAAGCATCGTTTCGTGCAGCCTTGGCTATTTAGTCCCGTGCACGGATCATGTCAATTTGGCAGGGGAATTCTTGTTCGCACCCAAATTCAGTAGGCCGATCGCTCGTGCAACGATCTTTGTCATTTGGTATAGACGCCGCTCGCTGGGTCGCTAAATCCAAGCCACCAATACGAAGGAATGTTCTTAATGAACTCAAGTTACCTGTGTCTCGCGACCATTTGTGTTTTGCTCGGCCAACTGGCAAGTCCCGCCCAGGATATCACATCGCGAGGCAATCAGATGCTGGTCGAAATGCCCGGTGATTCGTTCCAGGGCGAAGTACCCGAACTGAGTGATTCCCAAAACGAACTGGCCTGTTCGCTAAAAAAACACGTGAAAAAACTTTCCGGTGAGCTTGGCGAACGCAACGTTTACAAGTTCGCAAAACTCGAAGCGGCAGCGAAGTATCTGGAAAGCGAGCTTTCCGGTGCTGGCTACGAAGTCGACCGCCAGACTTTCCGCGTACGCGGACGTGAATGTGCGAATATCGTTGTCGAACTGAAGGGTACCGACCTTGGGGATCAGGTCGTGGTGGTTGGCGGGCACTATGACTCGGCGACCGGGGCGACTGGAGCGAACGACAATGGAACCGGCGCGGCTGCAACCGTCGAACTCGCCAAGCTGTTTGCCGAAAAAGAGACACGCCGAACCGTTCGCTTTGTTCTGTTCACGAACGAAGAACAGCCATGGTTTCAATCGGAATCGATGGGTTCGCTTGTGTACGCGCGTCGTTGCAAGAAGCGATTGGAAAACGTCGTCGCCATGTTCAGCCTCGAAACGATGGGCTATTTCTCCGACAAACCGAACAGCCAGCGTTATCCACAACCGCTCGACCAGTATTATCCATCCACCGGCAACTTCATCGCTTTCGTTGGCGACATTGCTGCGGGGCCGTTGGTTAGCTGGACCGTGAAGACGTTTCGCGAGCAAGCGCAGATTCCATCGCAGGGAGCCGCGTTGCCTGGCCGACTGCCCGGCGTGGGCTGGTCCGATCATTGGTCGTTCTGGCAGTGCGGCTATCGAGCGGTCATGGTCACGGACACTGCGATCTACCGCTATCCGCATTACCACAAGAAAACCGACACGGTTGATAAGATCAACTTCCAAAAGATGACGCTTGTGGTGAGCGGATTGGAAAATGTGCTCGAGCAACTCGCATCACCCAGCGGCACGTCCCGAGTCGTAACAAAAGCCAGGCCAGCCGAGAAGAAACAACCACAGGCGGAAATTCAACAGTCTGTCAGACGTGTTCGATTTCGCTTCTTACGCTGGTAAGTCCGCGTGACAATCGATCACGGCGTAAAGTCATCGCCGCTCGAAATTCGCATCGCAAATTGAGCGAGCAACTCCGCGGCGTGATCTAAATCGTCCAGCGAAATCATCTCGACCGCACTATGCATGTATCGATTGGGGATCGCCACCAGACCGGTTGCCACGCCAGTCCGGGACACTTGAATCGTGTTGGCGTCGTTCGATGCCGGCCGACCGATGGCTGACAACTGATAAGGAATGTTCTTTTCTTCGCAGACGCCAATCAACCGATCAACCACAACAGGATTCATGTTTGGCCCCCGAAAAATCACTGGCCCGTCTCCCAGTCGAATATCCCCTCGATCACGTTTGTCGATCGTCGGACAGTCCGTCGCATGCGTGACGTCGACGGCAATGCCGACGTGCGGATCGATCCCATACGCACTCGTCTTGGCTCCGCGCAAACCGATCTCTTCTTGGACGGTGGATACGGAGTGTAAGGAACAATTCAACGTCGATTCGCTCGCTCGCCGAAGCGCTTCCATGACGACCCACACGCCGACGCTGTCATCCATTCCCGGCGCGTTGGCAAAGTTGTTCAACATTGGCCGATAGCCAAGTTCCAATGTGACCGGATCCCCGACTCGCACAAGTGCCTGCACTTCTTCTTTGTTCGCCGCACCAATGTCGAGCCACAATTCCTTGGTCTTGACGACTTGCTTCCGCTCATTCTCGTCCAGCAAGTGAATCGCCTTGCGAGCAATGATGGCCGCCACCGGGCCGTCCTTGCCCCAGATCGTCATGCGTTGGCCAATCAATTGCTGTGGATCCCAGCCACCTACTGTCGTGCTGTAAACGAAACCTTCGTCATCAATGTGCGTGACCAGCAAACCGATCTGATCGCAATGGCCCGCGAGCATCACGCGAGGTTCCGCGCTACCACCGATTGACGCCGCCACATTGCCGTGAACATCCGTCGTGACGGCTTGGGCGAACGGCTCGACATAGCTGCGCACGACCCTCTGAATTTGCTGCTCATATCCCGATGGGCTGGGCGTGGTGAGCATTTGCTTTAGAAACGCGATAGATTGGTCGCTGATCGGCATCTGGCATTTCTCGCCTAAGGGCAAATCTGAAAACCATGTTGTATCGGTTCGTGCCGTGGTGAGACAAGCGCCCCGTTTTTTTGAGCAGGCGAGACGCTCGCTCCGCAAAGCAAACCGCTTGACGCTTGATCACCCCTCAACCTACTATGTGGGATTCACTCATTTTTGCATGTCTTTCGAGTGTTTCATGGAAAAAACAAAGGTCGCCATCGTTGGAATGGGAACGGTTGGAAGCGGGCTGGCCAAGCTGCTGCTGGACCACGGCGATCGAACCGCGCGACACGCGGGACGGACGCTGTGGCTGGAATCCGTCGTCGTGCGAGATTTACAGAAGTCGCGCGACGTCGATCTGCCAGAAGGTGTCATTTCGGACAGTCTTTCGACGATTCTTGAAAACGATGAAATCAAGGTGGTCGCCCAATTGATTGGCGGCCTGGAACCGGCACGTACGATCATGCTGCAATTGCTCGAAAGCGGCAAGCATGTGGTCACGGCCAACAAAGCTCTGCTGGCCGAACACGGAGCGGAGCTGTTTGATCGAGCACGAGAACTCGCCCGGTCCATCGCGTTCGAAGCGGCCGTATGCGGCGGCGTTCCGATCATTACAAACATCAGTCAATGTTTGTCGGCGAACCAAATCACATCGCTTCGAGGAATCCTGAATGGCACGAGCAATTTCATCGTGTCGCAGATGGAAGAGAATGACGCCGACTATGCGGAAGCGGTCAAAGAAGCTCAAGACCGTGGCTATGCGGAGGCCGATCCGACGATGGATGTCGATGGAACGGATGCGGCACAAAAGCTGGCGATCCTCGCACATCTGGCCTTTGGAGCGCGAGTGCATTGGCAAGATATTCCACGCATCGGCATCGATTCGCTGGATCGTGTCGATTTGAAATACGCCCGTGAACTTGGCTATCGCGTGAAGCTGTTGGCGGTCGCGAAACTAAATGACTCGGGGCTGGAGCTTCACGTCTCACCAACTTTGGTCAAGAGCGGCAAGCCTTTGGCGGAAGTGCGGGGCGCGAACAACGCCGTGAGTGCCGTGGGGGATGCGGTCGGAACTGTGTTCTTTCACGGACTCGGCGCTGGGCAAATGCCGACTGCTTCCGCCGTTTGTGCCGACATGATCGACATAGCGGTCGGTCGAACACCGATTACGTTTCAAACACTTGAACTGTGGTCCGATCAACCGCCACGCGTCTCGATGAGTGACGAGGCGGAGTTTCCCAGTCGCTACTACCTGCGTCTGAATGTGGTCGATCGGCCAGGCGTGTTATCCGAAGTGGCCGGTATCCTGGCCAAGCATGGCATCTCGATCGCTTCGGTGATTCAGCACGAGCCAAACGACGAGAACGGTGTGTCGATGGTGCCATTGGTCATTATGACACACACGGGAGTCGAAGGCGCCGCTCGCAGCGCCATCGCCGAAATCGGCAAGCTCGAAAGTGTCCGCTCACAAGCCGTCCGCATGAGAGTCTTGGAGTAGTCATTTGTCACTCGTCATTTGTCATTGGTGAAGAAGCAAATGACAAATGATCAAGGACCAAAAATGAAATACGCGATCATAATTCCTGACGGATGTGCGGACGAACCGCAAGATTCGCTCGGCGGCAAAACTCCGCTGCAAGCGGCCGCCACGCCGGCAATGGACGAAATCGCCGCGGCGGGAGTCGTTGGCCGCGCGAACAACGTGCCGGCTCATCTGCCCGCGGGATCGGCGGTTGCCAACATGAGCTTGCTGGGTTACGACCCGGTTGCAAATTTCACGGGACGCGCGCCTCTCGAAGCCGCCGCGCAAGGCATCGACTTGGGGCCCGACGACTGGGCGATTCGCTGCAATCTGGTCACGATCGAAGAGCAGGTGATGCGCGACTTCACCGCGGATCACATCTCGAACGAAGAAGCCGCCGAGTTGCTCAAACTTGCCCAGCAAGAACTCGGCACCGACTACCTCGAATTTGTGCCAGGCGTCAGTTATCGCAACCTGCTGCTCTATCGCGGCCACTCCAATCCTGCTCCGTTTACCAACGAAACGCGTGCAACGCCGCCGCATGATTTGACCGATAAGTCGATCGTGGACGACTATCCCCGCGGTCCGGGAAGCGACTTCCTCAACGACTTGATGAGTCACAGCGTTTCATTGTTTGCTGATCATCCGATCAATGTGTCACGGCGCGAATTTGGGAAGCTTCCCGCCACAAATGTGTGGCTGTGGGGCATCGGCAAAACACCGACTTTAAAACCGTTCAGAGACGTCTATGGTAAGAGTGGCAAAATGATCACGGCGGTCGACTTACTTCGCGGCATCGCGACCTTGATCGGCTGGGATCGAATCGAAGTTCCCGGAGCGACTGGTTACACGGACACCGATTACGCCGCCAAAGGCCGCTACGCGATCGACGCAATTCCAACGACAGACATCATCTGCGTACACGTCGAAGCGACCGACGAAGCGTCCCATGAAGGTGACGTCGACGGCAAGGTCAAAGGTCTGGAAGAAATCGATCGCCACATCGTGCGACCGGTTCTCGACGCATTGAAGGAGCAAGGTGACTACCGCATCCTTGTAACGCCCGATCATCCAACGCCGTTGCGAACGAAGACACACAGCCACGGACATGTGCCATTCACAATCGCCGGCTCTGATGTCACGGCAGATGCGATTTCGACCTATGACGACGTCACTGCCTCCACGTCGAATCTGGCCTTTGACGAAGGCTGGAAGCTGATGCCCTATTTCCTGAACACTGAAAACTGAACACTAAAGACTCTTTCTCACCCATGCCAATCATCGTTCAAAAGTTCGGCGGCACCAGCGTTGCCGATAGTCAAAAAATCCTCGCCGCCGCCCGTAAGGCAATTCGCACTCAAAAAGACGGCAACCAGGTTGTCATGGTTGTCAGCGCGATGGGTAAACAGACGGATTTCCTTGTTGACCTCGCCGCCCAAATCACCGAGCGCCCCGCGGCGCGAGAAATGGACATGCTGCTGTCCACCGGCGAACAAGTCAGTGTGGCCTTGATGGCGATGGCAATCCATTCGCTTGGTCACAAGGCCGTTAGCCTGACCGGTGCTCAAATCGGCATCAAGACTGACAGCACGCACACGAAGGCCCGCATCAACTCGATCTCGACCGATCGCATGCAGGGATTGCTGAACGAAGGCAACGTCGTGATCGCGGCGGGTTTTCAAGGCATCGACGACGATTTCAATATTACGACACTCGGCCGTGGTGGCAGCGATACAACGGCGGTCGCATTGGCCGCCGTGCTGCGAGCGGAATGCGAAATCTATACCGACGTCGATGGCGTTTACACAACGGATCCGCGAGTGGTCGCGGAAGCTCGCCGGATGAGCCAGGTCAGCTACGACGAAATGTTGGAACTTGCCAGCCTTGGCGCGGGAGTGATGCATAGTCGCGCCGTCGAGTTTGCTAAGAAATTCGACGTGCCGATTCACGTCCGCAGTAGTTTCAGTGACACGCCGGGCACAATGGTCGTCGCCGATCCCGAGTCAAAAAATACGGCTGTTAGCGGGGCAGCCGTAACCAAGGACGAAGCGCGCGTCACGATCGCCGACGTTCCCGATGTTCCCGGCACCAGCTTCGAGATCTTCTCTCGGATCGCCGACTGCAAAGTTACGGTCGACATGATCGTGCAAAACGTCGGTGCCGAAGGAAAGGCCGACATTTCATTTACCGTCCCCAGTGACGAACTCGAGGTCACTCTTGAAGCAGTTGACGCAGCGATCAAGAAACTAGGCGGAGGCGAAGTGACTCACGACGGCAATGTTTCGAAAGTTTCGGTCGTGGGCCTTGGAATGGCCGACCAAACCGGCGTTGCCGATCGCATGTTTCGCTCGCTGGCCGAGTCGGACATCAATATCCAGATGATCACGACCAGCGAAATCAAGATCTCGGCACTCGTCGAACGTGAAGCCGCGCTGCCCGCTCTGCGAACCGTGCATCAAGCCTTTAACTTGGACCAGCCGCCGGAGAATCTGTCGACCAGCGAAACGACGTCCTCACCGGCCGATGCGATCGATGTGGTCGAGAGTTTGCAAGGCGCAAGCATGGAAGAGCTAACGATCGACGACGTTTCGCTCGACTCAACACAAGCTCGCGTCACTATTGCCGGCGTGCCGAACGCCCCGGGAATCGCGGCCCGAGTCTTCGAAGATATCGCCGCCGCCGGCATTTTCGTCGACATGATCGTACAAAGTTACGGCACGGGCGAGTTAGCCAACTTAAGCTTCACCGTCCCCCGTGACTTGCTCGACAAAGCATCCGGGGTGGCGAAACAATTATCGGAAAAGCTGAACTGCAAATCGGTGACAAGGAGCCCCGAGGTTGCGAAGTTGTCCGTCTCGGGCATCGGCCTTCGCAGTCACACGGGTGTCGCGATTCGAATGTTCAAAGCGCTCACCGACGCCGGGATCAACATGGAAATGATCAACACCAGCGAAGTCCGCGTGAACGTCGTCGTCGATGGAAAAGTTGGCGATGACGCACTCCAGGCGCTCTTGGCCGCATTTGCTGACGTCGTTTAGGCAATTTGCTTGACGGATTTGTTAATCGTGTTGAAACTCGTGGCATGCGCGAACACGACGGTGTTTGAGTCTCGCGATCTCATTCGTTCGTCGCGTCTTCCAGCACTGCTTCTGAAACGTAGATCGGCAACGATGGATCGCAGGTCACCGCGACCGCGATTGCATCGGACGGACGGGCGTCGATTTCGACTAACTCCCCGTCCCGCTTTGCCCGCAGCTTGGCGAAATAAGTGTGATCACGAAGTTCGTCGATCACGACGCTGTCAAGTTCCGCACCGAGTTGCTCGACGGCGTTGACAAGCAGATCGTGCGTCAGCGGACGAGGCGACGGATACTGTTTCACGCGGCGGTCGATGCTGGTCGCTTCGAAGATGCCGATCAGGATCGGGAATTGCCGATCGCCGTCGACTTCTTTCAAGTAGATGACTTGCTGGTCATTGATCTCGCTGATGATGATGCGAGACAACTGCATATGAATTGGCATGAGATGAGCCTTCGTCGATGAAGAAACGTCGTTCATCCGATTATACGCTGACCGCGCGTAATCCGGCTAGTTGTAGGACGGATTGCTAATCTGGGATAATCTGGAAATACTCGTGTACAATCGACAGGCAGGAGTGCCCGTCCTACGTCCCTTCGCGACAGTTATCCTCGAAGGGTCTTAATTTGATCAAACACTTTTGGAAAGAAGCCAACTATGAACAGAAGTCTGATCCTTCCGACCTTGCTGTTGTTCGTTATCCCTAACTTTGTGTTGGAATTCGCATCTGCGGATGCCCAGATTCCCACCTCATCGCGGATCAAATTGGTGCGCGATGACGCGAAGGGACAACTGCAAGTGATGATCGATGGCAAAGAAGCCATTGTGTACTGCTACGGTGATGGTCTTGATCTGGCCCACTATTTTCCGGTACGTAGTCCGTCCGGGAAATCGATGACGATCCAACAGACCGAACCGTACCCTCATCATCGCTCGTTCTGGTTCGGAGACAAGGTGCAGTTGCCGGGAAAACGCACTGTCAACTTTTACGCCGCTTTGTACAGCCGGGAGGCCCGTGACGATCCCAACTCTCCGTTCAAAGACCGCGTGCGGCATGTGGAGTTTGAGCCCCAGGACCTTCCGGAAAACGCCGCGGTGGTGCGGTCAAAACTGGTTTGGGAGATGGATCGCAAGGTCGCCGTCATCAACGAATCCCGCGAGATGCGGATCGTGCCTCTGGACGATGGGCAGTATCTTCTCGACGTCACGTTCACGCTAACCGCCCCAACCGACGACGTGACGTTCGTCAGCGATTGGGTTCATTACGCCTGGCCTTTCATCCGCATGCACCCGCGCTTCTCTGGCCAGCAGGGTGGGACAATCACCAACTCCGAGGGCGCTGTCACCCAAGCCAACACGAACGGTCAGGTGAGCGGCGGCAAAGCCGCCACGTGGGTCGATTACTCCAACGAGGTTAATGGCCAGACTGAGGGCCTGGCGATCTTTAGCCACCCCGATAACGAACATCCCCACGGATGGCTTACTCGCGAATACGGCTGTTTTGGCCCCCGGCGAGCCGATGCCAAAAGTGGCAAGCGATTCACGCTCGAGAAAGGCGATTCGCTGCGTCGACGCGTGGGCATCTTCGTTCATCGCGGTGACGTAAAGTCCGGCAAGGTGACCCAGCATTACGAGCAATATGCCAAGGGTCTCTAATCGAGCATCAAGCGAAACCGGTTTCGCCTTACGACTTCCACCCGGCCACCACTATCTAAACGGGATAGGGAACGGCCGTCCCTTTGGCGGCTCTCGTTCGGCGAGCGATCCAAGAATCAATGCTTAAGCGGCCCGCGCCCGTCGCTGTTAGCGCGGCGGCCGATCCGAAAAATGTCACGTGGCCCGCAACGTCCTCCTTGAAATAGAAGAAGGACAACGTGAGGATGATCAACGTTATCAGACAGAAGCAACGCGTGTAAACTCCCAGCACCAGCACCACACCGACAGCAATTTCGATCACGCCCACTGAAAAAACCCACATCGCCGTGCTCACGGGAATCACGGCATCCAAACCATAGTCGATGACGACGGATTCACACAAGCGAGGATTAAATGCCTTCTCGGTAATGGCCAGCCAAATCAACGTGCTTCCCAAGGCAAGTCGCAGCAGGAGAGGCCCCATGCCGCTCAGTTTTCTCGACACCGGAGCAAGCGAATCGCCCAGAGGATCGACGTCCAAAATATCGTCGACACTGGGACGAGTTGGTTTGTAGGCGATCAAGAGCAACGCGGCGGCGGCCGTCTCCCACGCTCCCAACAGATACTGGCTTTGCGCTAGCCCACAGCAAAATATGGTCAAGGCCGCCATCCCACTGGCGCGAACCATGAAGCCGAACACCAGACAAAACCCAACGCCAACTTCGAACCCACCAAAGCCACCGGCGGGAACGTTGGGTAAGAAAACCGCGTCGCCGGCCCCCGCCACAATCAAGGCCATTCCCAGTGACAATCGCAGCATTAACGGCACGTACTCCACATTCATCAGCAGACGATTGTGGAAGTGATGACAGGTCGAACGAAGCGGGCTCACAAGATGACACGCCGCGAAACACGCCACGGTTACGACGAGCGTCACAATGATGAGTGTCACGTACAGTGGATCAGAAAGCGGCGACAGCAAGAAGGCCCAGTCTCGACCGGAGAGCGACTCAAGCAACTCCGGATCGACAACGTAGCTGACGTGCGCAAGAGGCAACGACGGTTGGAGGGCAAACACGGTACTCAAAATGCCGCTCCTGCTCGTAAAGATGGCTGGCGAACTCGCATGACTCGTGCACAAGCAGCAAGACTGGCGCACTGATCTTCGCTTTCGTCTTTCTTTCGAGTTGGGTCATTGTCATCTGTCACGAGGTGTTTCCTTACTGGAAATCTCAAGACGTCCGTCTAGTGTTTTCAAAAACGCGACCAAATCGTCAACTTCAGACGCAACGAGCCCAAGCGGCTTGATGTGCGTGTCAAGATGTGGATTCTCCGTCCCTCCCTGGTTGTAAAACTGAACGACATCGTGGAGGGTCGCCAGGCTGCCATCGTGCATATAAGGAGCGGTACGGCTGACATCACGCAGCGATGGCGTCTTAAATGCGCCACGGTCATTGTCGTCATTGGTCACCAGGAAACGTCCAAGATCGGGCTCCCCTGAGTCTGGCCAGCCGACACCAAGATTGTGAAAGCCGAGGTCACTAAACAGCGGTGGCACATGACAGCGACCACAACCCACCCTGCCAAAAAAAAGCGCTCGGCCACGTTGGGCCGACAAACCGATGGCGTCTTTCAAGCCGGCTTCGAAACGATCAAAGTCGGAGTCACCAGAGAACAGAGTCCGCTGGTAGCACGCCAATGCCTTGGCGATCGTGTCTAGGGACAGCGGCGCATCGAACGCCTGCTGCATTCTCGTCTCGTACGTGGTCTTGAGACGCGCCACAACTTCGGCTTCGTTGCGGTTGCCCATTTCGTCGTCGCTGAGGATGGGGCTCCGCACATACTGTTCCAATGATTTGGCACGTCCGTCCCAAGCAAACGACTTGAGATATGCGGAATTGAGTGCCGTCGGCACGTTGCGACGCCCTTTGTGGCCACCGATGCCAACGGAAATCGTATTGGTATCCGTGAAGGCGCGCTCGGGCAGGTGGCATGTCGCGCACGAGACAGCCCCGTCGGCACTCATGTCAGTATCAAAGAACAATTCACGGCCCAGATCGATCTTGTCGGATGTCAACGTGTTATCAGGCGACCGCGGTATCATTGGGTCGAGCCCCAATGGGGGCCGCAAACCGAGAGCCTCGGTTTGGTAATCCCAAAAAAACTTCACGTCCTCGAAATCAGTCAATTCACCGAGTTTGCCAGAGACGGTCAACCAGGCTTGACCTTTGACCGGCGCGACCTGCGCGCGTAACTCGAACGATCGTCCAACTTGCTCGAACGTCGCGTGTTGCGCGTCACCTTCTACCGGTTCGATCGTCAGTTGCCCGTTGAATCCGGTGGGGTTAATTTCTTGACGGAAGGCGTTTGACAGCCAGAGCCGGTGTGTTCCGTTTGCGGCCGCGGCCAGTTCCAAATGAAACTGGCCCTGCATCGTTACTTTGCCGTCAGGGTGCAACGGCTGATGCATGTGGAACATCGAGTCATGCGGACCAAGAGGCATCTTCGATGCATTCTCTTCCTTGCTCCATGGCCCAGTGAGGTAAGCCAGATACACCGCAAGCGCCCAAAACAAGATGGCCACCAACTGTTTCATTGGATCTTTCATGACCATGGAACGTTTACCGACATTTCCCATTTGGGTTGAGCCGGAAGCCGATCCTGGCTCGGAATGTTGTCGATTCTAGCAATGCGATCCCCCCATGTCGAGGATCAGTCGCTTCGATAGCTCTCGCTGCCGCACTTCGTCAAGTCAAGTTCGGTCAATTCAAAGTAAACAAGCCAGTTTGAACCATGGCAGCGAATTGGTAACGCAACGAATCAGAAGAATGCTCCGAATTCCTGCCCACTCGTTGCGTTTTTCATTCGTTGCCACCACTGCGGGAAAGTTCGCGGGTCCACGGCACTTCGATACCACCGGACCTATGAAACGTTTTGTACCTTTGTTCGGCTTTGCTCAGCATTAGGCAGTGCCTTCTCGTCGGGCAATTGTGGTTGCAGGTAACTGCCGTACAGCCGCCACTCGTCCATACGGCAGGAATTGATGAGCTTCCCATCGTAAACGGTCATATCGGGGCAACTGTCGCACATATCGGTGCTGCCATCGGCTGTGATGTCCGGCGCCTGGATAATGCTGACACTTTGCAGGTAAACCCGCTTGAACAGGCGCAGAGGGTTGCGCAACACACTGCGCAAGTATGATCCCAATGTGGCCCGCACCTGTGGGTCGACCAGCCACAGCAAGAAAAAGGGCAGTCCGAAGCGGTTGGTGTCCCGAACGGTTAAGTAGGTGCCGTAGCGCCAGTGCCAGTAGATTTGCGCCAGTTCCATGGTGCGCGCGCCGATGGCACCATGCATCTTGTGTGACGTGCCGGCTTGCACGCCGATCAGCCACTTGATCGACTCATGGTTGGCTGTGCCACCCAGGTAGGCGCTGGGAATGTAGTGTGGGAACTCCTTGTGGAGCATTTGCCAAACGTCTTTCGAAGTTAGACCGGTGTCTTCCATGACGGCTTGCCCGGCAGAGTAGCTTAGTTCACTGGCATCGACCGGCTTACCGTCAGGGGTGACGTAGTCGATGCCGACGTCTACCGGTGCTGCGCGGAAGGTGATGAGCGTCAGACCGTGCGAGCGGTCGATGTTCTTGTGCGTCCAGCGCAGGACATCAGGAATCTCGGCGAAGTTTGAGCGATAGACGGTCATGCCGGTGTTGCAGAACATCCCGCCCACTTCGTGAACCATATCCACGTAGTACTGCCGCAGTTCGTTCAATTCGGCCTCGGTTTTGTCATTCCATTCCGGCTGGCGCTTCTGCATTTTGTCGATGTGGAAGGCGATGCCGAGGAGACCGGCCTTTTTAAGCTCGCGCACTTTCTCAATGGTCATGTCGCGGCCATTCGTGAGGAGCACGGACTTCATACCCATCTCACGGATGTATGAAATGATCTCGGCGATATCCGGATGCAACAATGCCTCACCGCCGGCAATCGAGATGTTGTAGCAGTTGCGCCACTTCTTAAAGAACCGGATATCTTCCTTAAGTTCTTCCAGTGGTTTGTGCCCCGCAATTTGTTTACGGTAACAGCCCAGACAGTGAATATTGCACTTGTCTGTGGTCTCCAACCACCCGACCGGATTGTCGTTCATCGACCACGGCAATCGGTACATGTTCCACTTGGCCAGTTCTTCCACGGTTCGCCTCCTGATGAATTGAGTAACAGACAAATTCGATGATATAACCCAATAATGCAAAACCCAACCCTGTCGACTACCGTTGTCGTCAGGGTCCCGGCACAGATTGTCGTTCCGTCTAAACGAAGTATAATCGATCCTCGTTCCCTTGTTTAATAGCCGCAAAGGAATCCCACCGTGACGCGTTTACATCGAATTCCGCAAGATCCGGATCGAAAGATTCCACAAGCCAATGTAACAAGGTCATCGCATCAGGATGACGGCATCGGGGTGTCGAAATGAAACTTGGCATCGATTCTTATTCCACACGAAACTCCGGGCTGGATCCGGCGGGAATTCTCAACCTGGCGAGCGACCTGGGATTACAAGGAGTCCTTTTCGAACTCAGCCCGTTTGAATCCTTTCGGAGCGATGACCTGGATCGCATCCGAAAGACCGCTGAGGACAAAGGGCTTTACGTCGAGTTTGGAATGGGCTCGATACTCGGCTGGCATCCGATGGCGGAAAAGGGAAGAGACTTGCTGGCCGACGCAGGCTACGATGCTTCGGTCTCGGATGCCGAGATTCTCATCGACCATTTGCAGATCGCAGACCGCCTGGGCTCTCCCCTGTTGCGGTGTGTCGCCGGAGATCTTTTCACAAGAGACGAGGGGCGGGACATGGCCGTGCTGGCAGACGACGTCGTCTCGATCCTCAGGGAGGCGTGCCCGACCGCCCGAGACATGGGAATGAAGATTGCCCTCGAAAACCACGCTGATTTTACGGTTCGGGAATTGCTCGCCATCCTCGCGCGGGTCGACAGCCCGGCGTTGGGATTGACCGTGGACTGTGCCAATCTCGCCTTCGATCTCGACGATCCGATGAGGCTGGCGAAGCTCATGGCGCCTTACGCCCTAACCACTCATTACAAAAACTACCGAATCATCAGAACGAAGAACGGCTTGGCTCTGGAGAACGGCGCTGTGGGAGAGGGCGATATCGACGTCGTTTCGATTGCCCGCACCCTGGCGGAACACGATCCCCTGATCAACATCAACATCGAAATCCATTCCCAATTTGCCCCCTTCACGCTGAATGTGTTCGACGAAGAGTTTTTTGAAAAACACCCTTCTCCGCCCGGAGACGGGCTCGCCTGGTATCTCGAGAAATCATGGAGCAAAGACATTCGGGAGACTCTGCCTCCCAATCTGCCCGACGGAAAGCAATCTTGGGACCTGGAGTATGCGGACCTCAAACGCTCCGCCGGCTGGGCGAAAGAAAAACTGACTCCCCTGCTGTCGGAATAGAAAGGTGAAAGGCATGGCTGTGACGAAGGTGGAGGCCGACGGGAGAAAAGAGATTCGAATCGGCGTGTTGGGATACGGCTTTATGGGGAAATGCCATACCAACGCCTTCAAGAAAATTCCGTACATCTATCCGAGCGCCGGCCTGCAGCCCCGATTCTTGGTCATCTGCGGCCGCGATGAGGCGAAGGTCCAGAGCGAGGCGGCACGATTCGGTTATGAAGAGTTCTGCACGAACTGGCAAGAGTTGGTCGATGACGACAGGATCGACCTCATCGACAATTGTGGGCCCGACCCCGTGCACGTTGAGCCGTGCATTGCCGCGCTCGACGCCGGCAAGCACGTGATCTGCGAAAAGCCCCTGGCCGTCTCGGTCGACGACGCCAGGCGAATGCGGGATGCAGCCGCTCGAGCGTCGGGCAAGGCGATGTGCACATTCAACTATCGCTTCATGCCGGCGGTGCGCTTTGCGAAGGACCTGATCGCCCAGGGCAGAATCGGCACGGTTTATCAGGTCCGTGTCAATTATCTGCAGATGGCCGGACACGATCCTTCCCTTTCAGCAGATGAGACCTGGTATGCGGCCTGGCCGCACTCGGGGGGAATACAAGGGCTCGGCAGTCATGCCATCGACCAGTGCCGATACCTGGTGGGTGAAATTAGAAGCGTTTCCGCGCTGGTTCGCACCTTCCACAAAGACCGGGCGGTTCCTTCCGCCAGTTGTGAATCGGCAGTCGCCGATGAAGGGACGGCAGCCGTGTTGGAGTTCGAAAACGGAGCCATCGGCGTCATGGAATCTTCCGTGGTGGCCACCGGAAGAAAGAACTTTCTGTCGTGGGAAATCAACGGGTCCAAAGGCTCGGTCAAATGGGACCTGGAACCCCCCAACAGCCTGTTTGCATGTATTGAGGGATCGGGCGGCAGCTCACTGCTGGGCTTTACAGAGATCTCGGTGACGGAACCCGAGCACCCCGAGGTCGGCCCCTGGTGGCCGCCCGGGCACAATCTCGGCTGGGAGCACTGTCACATCATCGACAAATTCCACTTCCTCGACGCCGTCGCCAGCGGCAAGCCGATGAGTCCCTACCTTGCCACATTCGCGGACGGCTACCGCGTGTCCGTCATCATCGACGCTAT
>CAYFJO010000034.1:0-46321 GCA_964343305.1 uncultured Pirellulaceae bacterium
AAGATCGCGATGGATGCGATGTTGCAATCGCTTCACCGTGCGCCGCCGGAGCCGGGGCGCGAGCGCGTCTTCATGCCTGGCGAAATTGAACATGAAATGCTGCAACAGCGCCGACAAACCGGAATCCCGCTGACCGATCAAGAGCTGAGTGAGCTTCGCGAGTTGTCATCCACATATGGCGTGCCGCTCGAATTGATGGTCTGATAACGGCGACCAGCATTAAAGGAGAAGGATCATGTCCATCGCCAAGACCGTCGGTGCCGGCCAGTTCGTTTATCACGCGGATGATTCCTGCATCCGCTTGCCCGACGGGATGAAACTGGGTGAGGCGGTCGGTGTTGCCGTTGATTCACGGGATCGTCTTTACGTATTTAATCGCGGTGGCACGCAGCCGGTGATCGTTTTCGACCGCGATGGAAACTTTGTGCAGATGTGGGGTGCCGATCAATTTGTCCGGCCGCACGGCATCTTCATTGGTCCTGACGACAGCGTCTATTTGACCGACGATCAAGATCACACCGTGCGGAAGTTTACTCCGGACGGCGAATTGCTAATGACGCTGGGTATTAGTGGTGAGGGGAGCGACTCGGGCGTTGAGCTTTCGGACTACCGCACGATTCGGCGCCCGGCACCGCCGTTTAACTTGCCGACAAATCTGGCGCTCGCGCCGGATGACACGATGTATGTCAGCGACGGTTATGGTAACTGCTGCCTTCACAAGTTTTCGGCCAATGGCAAATTGTCGCATTCGTGGGGCGCGGCAGGCGATGGAACTGGAGAGTTTCAGATCCCCCACGGGATCGGCGTGGATCATTTGGGACGCGTTGTCGTGGCCGATCGCGAGAACAGTCGTCTTCAGTGGTTCACTGCGGATGGGGAGTTCATCGAACAATGGACCGACGTCGCTCGACCTTGCAACGTGATATTCGATGACGACGACAATGTTTACGTCGCCGAGCTCGGCTGGCACGCTGGAACACCTGATCCTCGCCCGAATGAGACCGGCGGGCGCGTGAGCATTTTCAGCCGCGATGGATCGCTGCTTGCTCGATGGGGCGGCGGCAAAGACCCGTACGCTGCGGGGGACTTCATCGCGCCGCACGACATTTGGCTCGACTCGCGCGGCGACTTGTACGTCGGCGAAGTGACAATCTCGGCGGCTGCCGCGCGGGGGCTAGTCAACAAAGATTGTCCGTCGCTGCAAAAGTTCGTGAAACAATGATTGAAGGGAGGCGCGAAAATGAAACATCGATTTACGCCGACGCACTATTACACGTCGCTAGGTCCGCACCAGCCAGTGCTGCACGTCGGCGATGGCGACGCGATCATCACCACGACGGTCGATGCGCGCGGTTTTGATCATCGTCGTGAACAAGTCACCCCGCGCGGGAATCCGCAAACGGGACCGTTTTACGTCGAAGGTGCCGAGCCTGGCGATACGCTAGTTGTGCACTTGGACGAAATCCGGCCAAACCGTCGCTACGGATTCTGCGGTTCGTCGGTCGCGCCGAACGTGGTCGACCCGGAATATGTGCGTGAGTTGCCGCAAGCCGATCTGGCCGAATGGGATGTCGATGTCGAAGCCGGCACGGCGACGCTTGTCGGACCGGAGTCGAAATTGGGCCAGTTCGTGTTGCCGCTCGATCCGATGATCGGTTGTTTCGGCGTAGCGGCCAAGCGCGGCCAGGCGATCTCAACGGCGACTTCGGCTGAACATGGCGGAAACATGGATTATCGCGGCTTCGTACGCGGCACGACGGTTTATTTTCCAGTGTTCGAACCGGGCGCATTGTTCTTCATCGGCGATGGCCACGCTGTGCAAGGCGACGGCGAAATCGTTGGATCGGGGATCGAGATTTCAATGGACGTCCAAGTGAAGTTGCGAGTCTTAAAGGACAAGACGATCGGCTGGCCGCGCGCCGAGAACGACGAGTGGATCATGGCCGCCGGCAACGCCCGTCCGCTCGACCAGGCCACGCAACACGCCACGACCGAGATGTTGCGCTGGCTTGAGCAAGACTACGGACTCGACTCGCTGGGCGCGAATCTCTTGCTTGCCCAGTGCGTTCGCTACGACCTCGGCAACATTTTCGACCCGGCCTACACAATGGTTTGCAAAGTGAACAAGAAGTGGTTGTCGACACCATAGTGGGCCCCAATTTCGATTGCTCGGCACCACTGTGGGCACCGAATTCGGCGTTCTTTGTGCAATTACGCAGGCCAACCACGTGTTGATCTTGTTGGACGCGACGCAACACATGGGATTCACGGTTGGCGCGGTACAACTAAAATACGCCTTCTGAATCCAAGCCAACGTGGGAGATGTCGCATGCAGCGAACGATGGAAAATGTCACGGACGTAGAGATAAGGTCAGCCGAGGAGATTGTGGCAATTGATTTGTCTAACACGGATTCAGGGATGTGGTTTGGACCGAAGAAGTGTTTCCGTCGGAGTCGAGTCCGAGTAATGTGACGGTTGAAATACCTCCAGTCCTGATGGTCGAAATCGACTCTTCGAGTGAAGAACAGCTGCGAAACTTGAAAGATCGAATCAAACGTGTGAGAAAGTCTTCATAGTACCTGCGGGTTCCAACGATCGAGGCTAGTGTGCCTCACCCCGCGCTCCCGGACCCCACACGAACAGCAAACAAGGATAAATATACCGTGGACGTGTTTCTCGCCTTTGTCTCGTTAGTTTTACTGAGCGCCGGTCTTGGCATTGACAATGGACTGCTCATCGAGTTTTCCTTGAAGAGCCTCAATTTGGAACCTCGTCAACATCTTATCTGGCGAAGCGCCGCGTTGATCCTAGCTGCGTTGTTGCGCGTGGTATTTCTCTTCAGTCTGTCACAACTCGCGTTCCTAGCGCATCGACTTCCGTCGTATGGGTGGCTGCCAAATCGCTGGTTTAGCGAAGAAAGCCCGGATCATCCATTAACATGGATGCACCTTGTGCTTTTTGCGGGCGGCCTGATCATTCTCGCGATGGCCTTGTGGGAATACTATCACAAGTTGCGCGAGACGATGAAAGGTGAGCATCACGGAAAGGCAGCATCCAAATCCGGCACGATCCAGATTCTAGTCGTTGTGGGCTACTTGGCGGGAATGAACGTCCTTTTTAGCTTGGACTCAGTTTTTGCCGCCGTCGCGATCATGGATCTGGAAACTCAGTTCTGGTGGATGGTCGCAGCGATCCTGATTTCGTCGGTGATTATGATCTTTGGCATGATACCGCTCAGCGCCATCATTGCCAAAAACAAGCACTTCGGCGTGTTGATGTTATCCATTCTTGCGGTAATCGCGACTAAGTTGCTTGTCGACGGCACCGGTGCGCATTTCTCCAACGGCCTATTGATTTTCATCATCGCAATTCTATTGTTGAACGACGCCGCTCAGGCGGCAATCGACTGGGCTGCGAGGAAAAGACTTGAGCGACAAGATGCGTAATTCGATGCAGATTGCGGCGAGGCGGACGGCACCATAGTGGGCACCATTTTTCGATTGCTTGGCACCACTGTGGGCACCAGTGAGAAACGCCAACGAGCCGCGAAGCGGTAGTAGAAAATGGGTCAGGCGCGCGCATGTCACGCAGCATATTCCAACAACTCGCGGGGTGTGAGGCGTGCCGAGAAACCATCATTCTTCGAACTGAGTGAATCTCTGGCAGCAGCCACAAAAAGAGCCGCCCCTGTCAGGACGGCTCTTCTTTTTCAAATCGGCAATTACTTTCCATTTTTTTGACCGACTTCTTTCCCAATCCCAAGCGATCCGCGCTTGATTTCACTCCTTTGAGATCTGAGTCGGTCGCAGATTGCTCGCCTGGCACTTTAGCATCATTGCTTTCTGCAAACGTCCCCCGAACCGAATCAGCTTCAGCCTGCACCGCGACTACCTGACTGCCGAGCAACAACGATACATTTTCACTCGCACCATCCTTTGACACGAGCAATGCATCCTTCTCGTCATCACGCTTTTGCATGACACCAGCAGCATAGCGCCTGAGCGCTTTACGAAAGTCCAATTTCGTTTCCACAACCACAGCCTCAAACAACAATTCACCATCACTAGAGGAATGTTCAATGCGATATACTATCCGATGAATTAGAAGAATGCGAAATTGCGCCAACTGCTCGATAAACATAGAGGCTCCGAAATGACGGAATATGCAACTCACTGTACACGACGACACCTGCTGAAGTCGTGCGGAACGATTCTCACAGCCGCTGCCATTCCAAGTTGGTCGCGCCACTTACTCGCGATGGACGCGGCCGCTGTCGCACCGGCGGACGACGACTGGCCATGGTGGCGAGGGCCGTCGTGGAACAATTGCGCAGTTGGTGATGTCCCGCCGCTTCAGTGGAGTCCGTCGAAGAACGTGATCTGGAAGTTCCGCGTTCCTGGCCAGGGCCACGCTACGCCGTGCATCTTTCGCGACCGAATCTTTCTCGCCACTGCCGACGAAGAGAAGGAGATTCAGTCGCTCGTTTGTTGCGATCGGTCGACGGGTCGCGAGTTATGGCACACGCAAGGTCACCGCGGCGGCTTTATGAAGAAGCACCAAAAGAACTCACACGCTTCGGCCACGCCGGCGTGTGACGGCGAACGAGTCTTTGCCGTGTTCCATCGTGATGAATCGATTTGGGTAACCGCGTTCGACTTCACCGGCAAAATCGTGTGGCAAAAGAAAGTGGGAGCGTACAGCGAACGGTACGGCTACGGAAGTTCGCCGACAATCTTTGGGCAATCGTTGATTGTGGCCGCCGACAGCAAGGCAGATGGATTTTTGGTGGCATTGAATCGCGAAACTGGCGATGAGATCTGGCGCGCGGCGCGTCCCAAGATGGCAAGTTATGGTCCGCCCATTGTTGCTTCATTCAAAGCCAGGCGACAAATCATCGTGCAAGGCAATCGCGTCGCTGGTTATGACCCGAAGAGTGGTCGCGAGTTGTGGAATTGCAAAGCGCCAGCAAGGGCCACTGCGTGTACTTTGTGCTTCGACGACCGGCGCGTATATTCGACGGGCGGTTATCCGGAGCGCGGTCTCTATAGCATCAGCACTGATGGCGCGGGCGACGTAACTGAATCGCACATTCGGTGGCAACACGAACGAAAGAATTCGTCGGCTTACGTACCGTCACCCTTGCTGGCTGATGGGCGATTGTACGTTGTCAGCGATGGCGGGACGGCAACTTGCTTCCGTGCGGATGATGGGCACGTGTTTTGGACAGAGCGACTGGGCGGTGGTTTCTCGGCGTCGCCCGTTCTCACCGGTGAATATGTCATTGCACCGAATGAGGCTGGAAAGACGTTCGTCTTCAAGGCATCCGATAATTTCGAACCGGTCGCGGAAAATGATATGGAAGAAGGAATCATGGCCAGTCCGGTTGTTTGTTGTGGACGACTCTACTTGCGCACGATCGGACACTTGTACTGCATCGGAACGTAGGAACGAAGACTTCGAGGAAGACATGAACATCCTGCCTAGAAACGTGCTATCGGTGTTGTTGTTGGTTTCGTTCGTTACCCACCTGGTCGCCGCCGATTGGCCACAATTTATGCGAAGCGCGCAACGAACTGGTGACGCAAGTGACGAAGAGTTGCAGTTTCCGCTGAGCCTGACGGCGCAGATTGAATTGGACGATGCTGTACTTACATCGCCGGCCGTTGTGGACGGGCGCGCGTATGTCGTTGATCAGATGGGAACGGCTTATTGCATCGATCCAGACGAACGGCGAATGGTGTGGAAAGCGTCGCCCGACGGCGATGATGCAAAGGGTTCGAATACTTCGTCACCGTGTGTTGTCGGTGGCCGGGTCTATTTCGGAACAACTGCGGGCAAGTTTCACATTCTCCAAGCTGACGACGGGGCAGTTTTTAAGTCGATCGATTTTAGCTGGCCGATTACGGCATCTCCAACTTACGAGGACGGGCGGATTTACTTTCAAACCGTCGGGGGCGTTGTCCACTGTCTTAATTCCGAAGGCAACCCAATCTGGCGCTGGAATCACTATGCCAAATATGTCGATCCCAAAGAAAAGGAATTCGCGTCGCGCTGGCCTGGCAGCTATAACTCGCCGCACTACGGCGGAAACGAAGTTGCCGTCCGTGACAAGGTCCTGGTAACGGGCATCGGCTGGGGTCACATCTGTCTGAAAGATGCGGGGGACAAGGCGGAGTTGGTTTGGTGCAACCGGGCCGCGCTCGGCAAGGATGATGGCATTCCGATGGCGTCGTCAATCGCTGGCGATTATGTGTATACGGCCTGGCCCGGAGTCGACGCTGCAGGAAGCGTATTGCGAGTTAAGTTGTCCGACGGAACGTTTGAACGAAAGGCGGATCAACTGGGGAGGAAGTATTGGGCAATCCTCGGCACGCCCGCCGTTCGCGGCGAGACGGTTTTCTTTGGACGCACACAACGCGGCGTTACGGCCTACGAATTTGGCAAGGGGACCCAATGGGAGTCGTTTCGCTGGACCAACCCGCAAGAATTTAAGCCGGTCATTTCGTCACCCGTGCTGTCAAAGAACCACTGTCTGTTTACGACCATCACAGGTGAACTGATTGCGGTGCCGCTGTCGGCGCAAGGATCGGACCTGGACAATTTGAAACCCAATCCGTTTCGCTTTCAAACGCCGCATGGCAAGTTCATCGCCTCGTCGCCGGCGATCTCCGATGGTCGAGTGTTCTTCGGCAGTGATGACGGATTCTTCTATGTGTTGGGACCGAACGGTCAGCAGAAACTCCGCGAAGACAAACCGGACATCCACAAGCGTCGCGCGAAACCAACACCAGCCACTGGTCGGCTTTATGGATGGTCTAGTCCATTCGGCGGCCCTCACAACAACAGCTACATTGACGACCAGCAACTCAAACCGCCATTCCGGCTTCGCTGGGCAGTGCGAAGCTTGGGCATGTTCAAGCAACAAATGAGTGCGACGGAAAACGACATAGTCTATCAAACGATGGCTGGAACGGTGGGTTGCATCGAACAAGCCACGGGCCGACTCAGATGGCGAACTCGCGTGACACCAACTAATGCCGGCGAAACGGTGGGTTACTCTGGCGTGCTATGTAGCTGCGGAAAAGTCATCATCCACGTTCCCAGCCATCGTGTGAGCGAAATCGTTTGCCTCGACGAGCAAAACGGCGAAGTGTTGTGGCGAAAACCGACAGGGCAGACACGAGGTTCCACCGCGAGGGCAGCACCAGTGATTGCGGCCGGCAACGTCGTTTTTGGTTACACCGCACCTCAGCAAGATAACAAAACCAAGGTGGCGATCGTCGAAGCCTGGAACGCAGACACGGGCGATGTCGCATGGCAAGTCAAAATGAACGCTCGCGGCGACCGCGACATGGTCTACTTCGCGACGTGCATTCGCAGTCAGCGCAATGACGATCAAGGAGAAACGCTGGCCATCGACGCTAGGACCGGTAAGGTGTTATGGCGGAACAAGGAAGTCTTTGGCGCGGGCGGAAGTTCCGCGATCCCTGTCGTGCATAACGACAACCTGTATCTTGTCGGCCGCGACGCGCTGAATTGCTTGAACCGTAAGAGTGGCGAATTAGCGTGGAAGGAGCAGCGCCGTGGCCTTTGGTTTCATGGAATCTGTATCGGCGACGGCTACTACACATGCCGTGGCTACTCCGGATTCGCTCAGCGGTTTCGCCTTTCCGACCGACAACCGGAACAGCACGACGGAAAACGAATTTTCCTTGGAGCGGAAGCTCACGCCTGCGGCACTGTCGTCCTGACGTCGGGCGACGTCTCCCTGGCGATGTCGATCGTCGGCTTGCACGCCCGCGACACGAACACCGGCGAACTACTTTGGAAAAGCAAAGGCTTCGCCCCACGAACCTGCGCCAGCGCAATTCCAGCAAGCGGACGGATCTTCTGCAACCCGCAAGTAAACGGCATGTTCTATTGCTTTGAACCAGCCAAGTGAAGGAGCACTAGTTCGGCACAAATCCTCTTGCACCAGGATGCAAATATTAGCGGCTGGCTCGCACAAGCGAGAGTCGGCTAACACCACAAACAGCTGGTTAAAAGCTTCATTGGGAAGTGGCAATCGCGTCAAAAGACTGGAGTCCTGTCGGGTAATAGAGTCGGCTAGCTGTCCACTCCGAACGGCGCAGCGATTGGTTCGGCCTACTTCATTTCGTTTATTTGGCTGACATGTGCCGCGTACACACGTCGTACACCAAGTCCGCCAATTTAATGGCTTCGTCCCATTCGATG
This sequence comes from uncultured Pirellulaceae bacterium, assembly GCA_964343305.1. Classification (GTDB taxonomy): domain Bacteria; phylum Planctomycetota; class Planctomycetia; order Pirellulales; family Pirellulaceae; genus CAYFJO01. The sequence continues at coordinate 8,237 of CAYFJO010000034.1, forward strand.
TTTTCTTCCCGCAACTTCCGCACAATAGCCGCCTCTGCAGTTTCTCTCTTTAAATTCGACAACGACAATTCACCGTCGATGAAAAGGGCTGTAACCGCAGTTAATGCATCAACAGTATTATCAGGTGTGTCGGTGGGAACAATATTCTTGAACAGATCTTCGATCGCTCTATCTCGAACTGTTCGTGAGACTGACGCAAACACCTTTCTTCCAACCCCCTCGTTTTTGTCCGCGATCTGTGCCGCGGCTTCAAGCCCAAGGGCGATCAAGAATGATCTAAAAGCCCTTTTCCTACGCTTGGCGAATTCAACATCACTTTCGTTAATCACAATCTCAAAGCGTCTTCCGTAGCCAGGTTCCCACGCAACTCGCGGGGATATCATCCGGTTTGGTTCCTCGTCGTCGGAAGTTTCGACTATCCCTTCTTTTATGAATTCACCTCGTTTAGTTTCAACAACATAATGTGCTGAAATTCCAACGACCAGTTTTCCATCTCGCTTAACCATGTAATCGCGTCCGTTGGTCGGAAACGAGTGGCCCGCCATAACATTCTCATCAGTATGCACTTTTCCCAAGTGATCCATCCAGCCGAGCACTTTAACTCTAACAGGCTCGCTTGAAGCATTTATAACAAACACACGACCGAGTAGTTCTGCTGCGACATCCTTATCAAGTCCATATGGATTCGAGCGGTGTGTGAATCGAGTTTGCTCGATTCCTCGTTCTCGAAGTTCTGACACAAAGAATGTCCAAGTCTTCAAACAAACGCGCGTACTATTTCGGATTTCCGCAATCGGGCTATTCATGACACGTTCGATGGCATCCAATTCGTCTTGTCGAAACGAATTCTGCACCCAAAAACAACCCTCGATGAGGTCGACAAGTTCCGGGTGACGCGACTTCACACGCGGTGGCACGTTGAGCTTGGAGGGAAGGTCATTATTATCAATTCGCAGTACCAAACGGCCGTCACTAATCGAAAAACTAGATGCGCTGGTACCATCGCTTGTTCCGTTTGGTGTCATGGCCAAGAATTTAGCGTATGACGCGATAACTTGGTGACCGTCACGAGTGATCGGAATCTCTTTGTTTGCTGGTATGACCCAATGTCTTTCGTCAATACCGTGGTCTTGGCCATAACGATCTTTGTAATACCAACACTCGACACGCACTTTGGTGTCTGTCGAATTCTTAATAAACAAGGGTGCCGAAGGCTTGTTGGCAACTGGCAGTTTTACAATGTCGTCATCATCCACGATTACTCTCAGAACACCGGTACCCGGATGTTTTTTCATCCATGTGGACTTCGAGTCTGGCTTAATGCCAATTGTCTTTTCAACGAGTTCATCATCCTCGTTAAAAAACACTTTGTTTGCGTCGGACGTACGAATCTGGTATCGAAACTCGGATACTTTTAAAGGTGACTTATCAAAGGACAGTCGTTGTGTTTCGTAGGGTGATAATTTCCACGTCACTTTGTCTTGCCCAAAAAAATTCGAAGTGCCCTTCTTGTTATGCCAAATCACTTCTATGGAATGGTCCGTGTTGTTGACAACTTGTACATCACCTTGATGGATTCGCTGACCTGTCGCTGTCGTAGCGCATAAAAAAAACGCCGCAGCTATCTTCGCAGTCAATTCGCGATTGTGTTTCATCACTCGACTCCTTGAAATGGAAAGCCCTACACCGCATCACGATGTATTACAATCTATCCCGACACATACTCCATTGCCATTTTCGCACACGGTTGGTATAGGTTGCAAGCAGCTTCACAGCAATCGCTTAATCGGCGCGCATTCCTCAATGAAACGTGTCAATTCCGGCGCAAGATATGTTTGCTAATGTAGCTTTGGGACATCAATCAGGCTGTGCATGATGGTCGCCGTCAATTTCCGATTGCCGATTTGCTCGACGGCCGGATAGCTCGCCTAACTTCCAGGAATGCCCAGCTCGTGGCGAACGCAGCTAAAGCCGAATCGGGTTTGAAAACTGCTTCTGGCGTCTTACTCATGATCTGTTACGTTCATTGCGAAACTGCGACCACCTCAAAAATCTTCTTCAGCCGTAGCAGCCGGACATTCACGATGTCGCTCACGTAAATGTAGTCGTCGGTGGCGTCCACGCTATTGGGCCAGGCCATTGGAATGTCCTTGGTCGGCACGAGATCTCCTGGCAACCCACCCATCGAGTCGCGGTTGCCGTAGGTGCCGAAGGAAAGAATCAAGTTGCCTTCGTTGTCGATCACCGAAACCCGGGGCTGGAGTCCTGTCGGGTAATAGAGTCGGCCATAGCTGTCCACTCCGAAGCGCGGATTCCGGGACTGTCGAGCGAGCGGGCCGTAATGAATGTCGTAGACCTTTGCCGGCTCTGCGGGCTCCCTGGGAAATAGGTCGCCGTCATCGACAGAGCCGGTTGGGGCATACTTGTAAATCCGCCCCATAGTGGCCGTGACATCCGGGTCCTTGTCGAACCCCTGGGGCACGTTGTTAACGTCGCCGTCATACACTCCGACATAAAGGTTGCCGCGCGGGTCGAATCTGATGCCGCCGGTGCGAGGTTTTTTGCCGCCGAAACCATTAAACCGAAGCGGCTGCCAGGGCGTTCGGGCAAAATCGAGTTTGAAGTAGTGCATAGGCCCGCTGTAATCGTCCGCCCGATTGTCCTTATCCGGCAAGACGCCCAACGTCGCCAGCCCGCCGGCCGGTCCGACGGCCATGCCCCGCTCGCCGAGACCGGTGAATATCCATGAGCACGTGATCGGCGGCGTTGTCGCGTGACCGAAGCCGCCAGCCGGCACGGGCCGCCCAGAAAGCGAAACGACCCGATCAGTTTCAAGGACGCCCGCCGGCGCGGCCGTGAAAAACTCCGCGCCCATCGACCATCTGTAGACCGGCGTGCCCCATTGAAAGTGCGTATACAGATGCCGGCTCCGCGCGTCGATTGCGATGCTTGATGCTCTGAGCGGCGTCTTCGCGTCTTGCATGCAAGGCACGAACTTCGGATTCCTCCAGTCCGTTACCCTGAAACAAAAACCCTGTGCATCGGCGATGTAGACGTCTCCTGTCTTCTGGTCCACCTGCATGTGCTGCAAATCCAGAGCACGCTGCGGGCCGGCCTCGTAGAAATCCTTGACCAGTTCCAGCGTCGCACCCGAATCCCGATAGACGCGCACGGGCAGCGTCGTGTAGGCAACCCAAACCAGGATTTCCCCCTTGTCCTCGGCCACCGCTAGGAGGGAGTTTTCCCTGAACTTGCCGATGCGACTCCGAACTGGCACGGTCGCCACCGGTGCGTCGTCTTTCGTCCAGTCACTAAACTTAAGCAGCTTCAGCTCCCCCTTGCCGCTGTAGTTGCCGAATCGAGTGGTGACGTAGATCGCGTTGGATTTCGGATGGACAGCGACGGCATCCGGGAATGCCACGGGAATCGCCCGGATGAGCTTGCCTTCGTTGTCGAGCACGGCGATGCGTTTGTTCTGGCGGTCGCAGACGAACACGCGACCCTCGCTGTCCACTGCCACGCCTTGGAACGCCGCGTAAGGGTTGGAGGCGCTGTGCCCGATCGGAGAAGCAACGCGATCCTTCATGTCGCCGATTACGTCCTTCTCGTCCAGAGCGAAGAAGACGCGGGTCTTCCGCGTGGCCAGGTCAACTTTCCAAACCTGTCCGTCGCGCCAGAAGCCAGTCGTTTGCACGGCCTTTCGGTCGTCAACAGCGAAGAGGCCACTGACGTACAGAGACTTGCCGTCAGGGGTCAGCGCCGAGAAGAAGTTGCCGGAGAGTCCGTTCTGCGGCAGGGGTTCGCCACCCAGCATCGCTGCGACTTCGTACTGGCGAAGTGTGCCATCACTACCGATTGTCATTTGTTGATTCCCAAACGCACGACCGGAAACGGTGGTAAGGCACAGCGTGTCACTCCCGGCCGAAGGCACCAGCGACGCGCATAGACCTTGGCTACTGCGGCTCATCAGGGTTTTGCCTGGCGTGGCGCGTGCCCAGCTACTTCCACTCCGCAGCGTGTACGTTCCGTCGGCCCGCACAGTGATGCCCCAGCCCTGCACATCCTCAATGGGCTTTCCCGCTGGCAGAGGAAACACTGTGCGGCGATAGTTACCCCTGGCGTCGTACTGGCGAAGCGCCGGCCCACCGTAGAAAGTGCTATTTCCCAACACATACACGCTGCCGTCTGGCTTAGCCTCAAGTCCGGTCACCATCCATTGGGCGTGGTCTCCCTGGCCGCTGAACTCCGACCAGTAAGCGTAAGGATCGCCGCCGACAATCTGTTCCAACGACACACTCATGCCGGCTCGAACGCGCACGACCATTCTTGAGGCATTCTTGACGGGTTGCCCATAATCATCTTTGCCGTCCCACTGGATCTTCTGAGCGCGGGAATTCGCAATCGGCGGCGGCGGCGCTTTGGCGCCCAGCACGTCAGCAGCGAGATGACGGACGACTGTGTTCTTTTCGGGATCGACAATCGCGACTTCAACATCCGTCAGCGAATCAAGCTCGAACTCCACGATCCAGTTGTTGCCTTGCTTGTTGAAGGTGAGTTCCGGTTCGTGAATCCACTTGGGCGTCTCTGCGATCGCGGATTGGGCGAGCAGGAACACAAGGAGTAGGAGTGCCCGTCGCACGTTGGCGTACATCTTCAAGTGTGTCACCTTGCTTTGATCGAAGCTGGATCGAAGCGGAACAGGAATGTTTGCATGGGGCCGCTGAATGAGCGCGGTATCAGGGCCACGCACACGTCGCGCTTAGGGTCGTACACCATCGCGCATTCGTGCGTGTACAAGCCTTTCGGCAATTCAACGTCTAACTTGGACATCGTATTGCTACCAAGGTCCAGTGCGTAGAGCTCGCTGCCCAGCCACAGGATCGTGTCGTGTTGCGGGATGTAAACCGCTTCGCGCCCGATGGCAGCCGTTCCCTGCGTGGTCAGTTGCTGCCACTTCGCCTTCTCTTCAAACGAACGTGCGAAGACATCAACTCGCGACCCGTCGCCCTTCAACTGAATCAACCGGTCGCGCCGCGTGTCATGAAGGAGCGGTTGGAATTCATAGTGGTATTTGATTTCTTTCGCCGGCTTGGGATACGCTGCGTCAATCAACGACCACTCGACGGCGCCGGAATCTCGATCGACTTTGGCGTGATAGAGCTTTTCATTGACCACCGCGTAGACACCGCGCGGAGTGCCAGTCAGAGTGAGATGCCACTGGTTGTTGAACGGGCGCCCAAAGCTCGGCTTGTGCATCTTTCTTGTGGCCGGATCGTAGACCCAGCTTGCGTAACCATGCTCTTTCGCCTGCCACACGAAAACGTCGTCCGGATCGTCGTCCAGTTGGACTTCGATTCCATCAAACAGCGATGACCGAGCCAGATAGACGACCGTCTTGCTGACCGGGTCGTAGCAGTACCACAGATACGTGTGCTGGCTGAACGGTATCATCCCGTAGCTCCAGCCGAAGATACCGGCGTTGGTGCTTTCGAGAAACGGTGGAAAACGCGGTGGGAAATCGAGACTCCAGCGATTGTTGGCGATGCTGTAACGTGCGATGTCATTGCCTGAATAACCCGAATGTCCGCCGCCGACGTACAGCACTTCGCTGCGGTCCGTGTCGATCACCGCTGTGGACCACGTCTTGCTGATGAGCAGACCGGGCGGTTCGGCATTGACGAACTTGTTCGCGGGCAGCGTGGCGAGCAACTTCGCCTGCGCTTCCGGCGACGACGGCGGAGCCTTTTCCAGCGACGTCCCCTGCTCGGGATACTTCCACGCGGTCGTGTCCGACGGTGCGCCTTTTAGTTCGGTGGCTGGGGCTGATGGATCGTAACGAAGCGCATACGTCCGGCGTTCAGGCCCGAAAGCAACCAGCAACGTAACGCCGTGTTTTTCTGCGAAGGTCGCCGTCAGCCACGAATAACCTTGGAGCTTCAAATCGCCGTGGATCGGCGTCCACGTATTATGCTTGATGTTGTAAACCCACGTCTGTTTGACGGCCGACGACGAAGACAGGTGGTCGCGCCGCACCAGCCGCGCATCGTTGCCGCACACCAGAACGCGGCCGTTCGGCAACACGGCCGCCGCGGGTGCTTCCATCGGCGGCGGTGCTGATTGCGACTTCTGTTGCTCCCAACGGTTCGCCTCGCAGTCGTAGACCCACGTGTCATTGAGTGCTGCCGCCTGATTGTAGCCGCCGAACAAAATCATCCGCCGGCTCGACGGGTCGTAAACGATCGGTGCGTTACAGCGCGGCGGTGGCTCAATGTCTAATTTCGCTCGTTTCCAGATGTTTCTCACGCAATCGTAAAACCACGTGGGGGCCGCGCCGGTGGGATTCGTCGCCAGCCCGCCACCGAACAACATCACGCGATCATTGCCCGCGTCGTAACACATACTGGCCCACGCGACCGTTCGGCAGGTCGTCGGATGATTGGCCGGTTTCAAATCTGTCCACGAGTTGGTCTTTGGGTCGAGCGCGATCGTGAAGCCGTCGCTGAAATAGATGATGCGGCCACGCTTGGAGTCCCAGCACGCCATGTTGAACGTGCTGATGGGGCTGGGTCGAATGATGCCATCAGAAAAATCCCACCAGCGAATACGATTGGTCGAGTGATAGCCGCCAACAACCTGCAGCCGCGGCCCTTCGTCGTACTTCAATCCGTCAGGCCCCGACTGGCCGTAGATGCGAAACGGCGGAAACGACTTCGCCGTCCATTTACCGGCGGCCGTTTTGGGAAACGCGGGCTGCCATTGGGGCTGAAGTGGATCGAACGACTCCAACTCATATCGCTCATAAACATTCCGAGCTGCTTTCCTGCCGCCCGTTCCCCACAGGTAGACTTGATCGACATTCTCCGCCCAGATTGCCCGTGCAAATCTTTTGCCGCCCGATGCGTCTTCGCTATGAATGAGCGCCCACTGATTCACTGGCAACTCGTTCAATCGGGGCGACTTCGTTGGAGCTTCGCCATTCGCCGCGGCATCATTGAGCAGCACCAAAATCATGACCATCGGCAAACGCTTCATGGCTGTGACTCCTGTTTTCGGACCGAACGATACGCGGCCAGCAGGTCAGGCAGATCGTAGACCGTTAATGCTCCATGGACAGTGCCGCTCATTCGACCCTTGAGCGGGTCAGCTACAACGTCTGACCACGACGGTGTGTCGCCGTTGACTTTCAACGAGGCGAACAGTTTGCTTTCGAGGGCCGCTGCGTGAATCGCCGGAGCTTCGGCAACGCCGCTCGCGATCAAGTGGACCTCGGAAGGCTGCCCCCTGCTTTCCCACTCCAACAACATACGGGCCGCGATCAACACGTCTTCGGCGCGCATGCCGACTAGCGATCTGCCGAGCAGGTAGGCGATCATTACGTCGCGCCCCGTTGTTCTCGTTTCGCCGATGCCGCGGAGATCAACCGCCAGAACGAGATTGCCCTTCAGAACATGCTCTTCGATTGGTCCGCCCTTTGACGCGTCTACTTGCTTCCCTTCGCCGTGAAGATAGAGGTACCGCTTACCATTTGACTCCTTCGGCACGAATAACAGCCCCGGAAGTTCGATGCCGGCTTCAGATTCAATCGCAAGTTTCTCAATGCGATAGTCGTCTCTTTGAACTGTCCCATGACGCGTTACTTTGCCTGCCGGCAGATCCTTCAGCTTTCGAATTCCGGCAAGCTTGCGGACTTCGCCGAGCGTTCGCGTCCGGTTCTCCGACTTCCAGTGCTCGCGACGCCTCTTTGTGTGCGAGTTATTGAGTTCGACATTCAAATCCATCACCGACCGCGCGCCCTTCATCAACATGACCTGACCATCAGGCGTGCATTGTAGATCGATGGTCGAATGCGTCGCGAATTCGGGCTCGGTGATCGGTTCGTCGATTCCCAGCAGAAAGCGCCGCATCCAACGGACCATCGCTTCGCGCTGGAGCTTCGGATAACCGTGTTTCGCGTCCGTCTCGACGAGGTTGACCCGTTCGGCAAACCCCAGCCGCGTATAGAATCGTTTGGCTTGGCGAAATGAATGCCACGTGCCATCGATGTCGAAGAAGTCGTGTGTCGACGCCAGGATGAGCGTTGGTCTTGGAGCACGCATCATTAAATAGTCCGCGTGATCCATGCCGAACGCGAGTTGTCCGTGGATGTTTTGCTCGGCGTCCTGCGGCCCAATCGTGTCGATCAGCCGTCGAAAGCTGGTGATGTAACAACTCGGCGCGGCACAAGCGACGCGCTCGTCCAAAGCCATCAAGTAACTCGTAAGCGTTCCACCACCGCTACAGCCGGTCACGCCGATCTTGCTGCCGTCGATCTCCTTACGACTGGCGAGGTAGTCGATCGACCGCATTCCGTCCCAAATACGAAACGTCGCCGTGTCCCGTCCCAGCGGAACGGATCCCTTTCCCACCACGTTATGTTCGGACGTCGCTTTGAAACGTTGTTTGCCATCCGCATCCAGAAGCTGGCTTCGTTCGCCTTGGCCAATTGGATCGTACGACAGCGCGGCGATCCCGTTCTTCGCCAACAGGATACACATTAGTTGCTGAGCCGCTTTTCCGCTGCGGCTATGTCCGCATGGAACGACGACACCAGGAAACGATGGTTTCGAGTCAGGCAAGAACAAGACCGCCGTAACAAAGTGCTTCGGCTGGCTCTCATAGATCAATTTCTCAATTCGGTAGCCGTCAGCGTCGATCGTCCCAACCGTTTTCGCGTTCAGCGGAGTACGTTCTGGAAAACCGCCTAAGTGCTCGACAAACGCCGTTCGCAGTCGCGTTTGCCAGGCTTCCGCGTCTTCAGGAGTCTTGATCTCTTCGTACTCTTCGGCGCGTCGTTGGAATGCTCCATCCACCTGCTGCGCCAAATACCTCGAAAGCAAATTTCTGGTGGGTCCGTTATCGCTTTCCGCAGGTAGGACCGTTAGATCTTGGTCCGCGTACAACGGCGCCTTCGTTCCGAGACACAACACTACTGCTAAAAAGATGCGTATGCGTGTCGCTGCTCGCAAACACGTTGGATGTTCGGGCGCGGATTTCATCTAGGTACTCCAACTTGATTCGTTCAGGACATGTAAGCGCATTAACAAGCTAACGGCGCGAGAGTCCGGTCTCAAGCAGATTGGCAAGAATGGCGAGTCACAAATCTGCCACGGTGGAAAACACAGTAACGAGACGCGCAAGCGTGGGCACTCGTGTGCCGGGGTATTTGCACTTTACGCGAATAATTCGCGAATCGCTTGGCCAATAACCTATTTGCCATGGGAGCTTCACTTTCACCTCTATCTGATATCACCCAGGAAACGGGCGCGACGATCGTGGTCTTGCATCACTTTCGAAAAACCGGCCAACCCAAATGAGCCAGCAGCCCTGGAAGAACTATCGCAATCTGGCGTTTCAGAGTGGGCGCGGCAATGGATTCTGTTGCAAAGGCGAGAGCCCTATCAGGCAGACGGCCTGCACAAACTTTGGATGCGCTGTGGTGGCTCAGTCGGACATGCCAGCCTGTTTGCGGTCGATATCGACGAGGGAGTCTACGATCCGGATGAGATCGAAGGGGGACGCCAATGGGGCGTATCGCTTCGGACGGTCACCATTATGTTCCGTTCGGAAGCCGTCGCCAAGTTCAGCAGCCAATCGGCTCCCGCTTCTGTTGGACCGACGAGCGAAAGACTTGCCTTGGCAGTCACGTCAGGATAGAATCACCCTTCCTTCCCAATCAGGCCGCTCCTATAGATTTGCAGAGGCGGCCTCCCACCTAATTACACAAGGAGTTTCTAATGAAAAGTGTGTGTCAATTGGTTTTGGTGTGCGTGTTGGCTTTGACGTGTGCCGTGAATTCGCGAGCTGGTGACAAGAAGCGTGACACGAAAAAGCCGACCGCAAAAGAACAAGAGGATACGAAGAAACAGACCGATGCAAAGCGAAAGGCGGCGGAAGCTCAGAAGGAAAAAGCGCGAGCCCAGGCGGACGCTAAGAAGAAAGAGGATGCCGAGCGAGCTGCGGCTTTGAAAAAGCGGCAAGAGGAGTTGGAGAAGAAGCGAGCCGAAGCCAAGAAGAAATTCGAGGAAGAGCAAAAGAAACGCGAAGCCGCAAGTGCTCTCTCACGACGACTTCACAGCTTGCCGCGTTTGTATTGGGATTTGGATCTCGATAAACGACAATTGTCGCAAATCGAAGCCTTGCAAGAACGTATGCAAGATGGCCTCAAGGCGAAATACGATGAGCAGAAAAAGCTTTTCGAGCGTGGCCAGGAACTGCGAAAAGAATCGGAAGCTCTTCGCGTGAAATTCGATGAAGATGCCGTGCGAACATTGTCTGCGGATCAACGCAAGACCGTCGAAAACCGCAAAGCGGAAATCGAAGCCAAACGCAAAGCCTGGGAAGCGAAGCGAGCAGCGGCTTACAAAGAAGCCCAAAAGAAACGTGAAGCTCAAAAACGACAGGAAGAAGCGAAGAAGAAAAAATAGTACCGTTCGCACTCAATTCAAATTACAAACGCACACAAGGACAAGATCCTTGGCGTGCGTTTTTTTATGCCCAGCAATACACCACTGCTTTAAACAAAGAGTTCACTCATCGGAACGCCGGTGCTGTCTCCGAAGTGCTTGATCGGGACGTCCATCGAGTTGGCGATTCTGACAAAGAGGTTGGCCAAGTTGTTCTTCTGTTCGTCGTAGATGACAAACTGACCGGCCTTGTGGCCCATACTCTTACCTCCGGCAAGAATGAGCGGGTAGTTCGTGTTGTCGTGAACTCGGGAGGTTGCGGTTCCTTGGAAAACGAGGCAGCGATCGAGAAGCGAACTGTCTCCCTCTTTTGTTTCCTTTAACCGCTTGATGAAATATGCAAGCTGCTGGGCCACGAATTGATCCCACAGGCCCCAGTCCTTGAAACCGTCCTCATCTTTCGCCGCCGAATGGCTCAATTGGTGCAAGTCCTTTGTAATGCCCACGTGTTTGGAAAGATTGTTGGTGGGTGCAGTCCCGCCCTCGGACGCCAGTTGGTACGTCGCGACGCGAGTGATATCTGACTTGAAGGCGAGGTACATTAAGTCATATATCGTGCGGATGTAGTTTTCCACGTCCGTGAATTCGATATCCAAATTCATCTTGGCAGGAGCCGACTGCGCTCCCTTCTCTGCCCACAGTTTGTCGTTGGCGATCTTTTTCTCTAACTCGGTGATAGATGCGAGATATTCGTCGAGTGTCGCTTGGTCTTTCTTCCCCAGATTTCGTTTGAGGTCTTTGGCGTCGGAATAGATCTCGTTGAGCAGACGTGCTTTTTCTTTCAATCTGGCCTGGGCGGCCGGACTGCTCGCGACATACATCCTTTCATAGATTTCCTTCAGGTTCGACCAGGCCGGTATCCCCTTGCCGTTTTTATCGAAGGACAGCGTGTACGTTCTGTTGATGTTGCCGACTCCGCCGACGGTCGAAAGCGGCATGGAAGCCAATTGGGTTTGACCTTTTTGACAATCGCTGATGACCTGATCGATGGAAATCGAATTGAACGTTGTTTTTCCTTTCACGATCTCTTTCGACGTCAGGAATCCGGTGGGATTCACGTGCGCATCTCCACTGTAGCGGTTAGTCAAAACGCGGTGGGACCACGCTATCATTATGAGCGGCAGCAACTGACTTTCGCTGCTTCACGAGCTGCTGACCCGACAATTCGAAATGCAAGTGCGTTTCTTCAAGCGGGAATGTACCTCGGTTATGCCCACATTCAGGCACAAAGCGGCAAGAGCCCCAAAACGATGGGGCAGGCAATGCAAAATGCTGGGTTGCTCTTCCAGGGGATCGCACGCACTACACGAAATCCGAAACTGCGAGCACTGGGGGATGCCTTGGTCAGCGATGGTCGTAGCGTCCCTGCGAATCGATCGTTGACGCCGTCCGAAATCGCTGCCGCTACAAATCTATTGGCCGGCGCGATCATGTTGGTTCAGGCTGAGATTGACTGACGTCCCGGTTCGAGTCCGGGCTCTGGTACCTCGGTGTCAATCATCCTTTTGCCGGCAATACGCCGCTTGGCTTATCCGGGAGATGAGCAAGCGTGCCGATTGATCCACGCAATCTGCGTCCGAGCGAATTGTGTCGCTTGTTGAATTCCACGCCCTTGGGTGAGGTAATCAACGAACGCCAGCTCTATCGCCACCGCACGAAAGCCGGTTTTCGAATCGGACAAGGCCGGCATATCGACATGTTTCGCTACCTGGCCTGGCTGGTTCACACGCGGCAAGAGTTGAAGTCGCAGCCGCAGGTTGGCCCCGTACTTGTTCGCCGATTTGCCTCGCTGCTTGGAGTAAGTCGGCAAGGATTGTCGCGCGCTGAGCTAGTCGGGGTGATTGAGCCTGATGATCCGCTCGGTAATGTGGCCGCACTTGAACGATTGTTACGTCCGTATCTAATGCGCCGCGGCGAGCTTTTTGATTTCCACCATGGGCAGTTTCGCGAGGCGGTTCAGCACGAATACTTGCTTGCTGAGTTGGACAGTGTTGAAACTCACCGCCAACTTGCGGATTATTTCCACGAGCAGCTATGTTGTTCGCCAGATTAGCTGCCGATACACCACAATCCTTTCGTGGTGCGAACGTACATTCGTTTTCCTTCGAAGACCAGCGAACTGCGGAAAGTTTCCAACGAATTGCGCGCGAGTTCCTTGTATTCACGGCCCGGTTCCAACACGATTGTTGTGCCGTTGTCGCTGCTGGCGAAGAGACGATTGCCGGCTAATGTGATGCTGGGATACGACTGGCCGCCTCCGAAATCCAATCGCTTTTCGTAAACGACTTTGCCCGTCGTGGCGTCGACAACAGTGAAGATTGATCTGGCGTTCATCGCGTAGATCAAATCGTCGTGAAGGATCGGCGAGGGGAACCAATAGCCGCCGCCTTTCAAGTTTGTACCTTCCCACAGTGGCGACCATGTGGTTGCTGCGTCACTGGACGTCGGCAACTCGTAACCGCGTAGTCGACCCGCCACAAAGAAAACCTTGCCGTCTTGAACCAGTGGAGAATTGGGGCCGGTTGACCCAAGTCCTTTCGTCACCGGGCTGCCGTCGCTAGTGCGGTAGACGTTCCCGCTGGGATGAATCGCGACGTCCACTTCGCCGAGTCGAGCGTGCATCGACGTGCCGTGCCCAGGTGAGATTTCTACTCGCCAGGCCTCGCTGCCGTCTTTCGTGTTCAGTGCGACCAGGTCTGTGAAATGCACGAGCAATTTGTCGCCGACGTGCAGCGGCGAAGAACCGTGGCCATACGCCGGTGTCGGTTGCTCGATGAGCTTGAGCCAACGTCGCTTTCCGTCTAGATCGTAGCACGCGGCGAGGCCGTTGCCGAAGATCACGTAGACATGCCTGCCGTCAGTGACGGGAGTTGGCGACGAATAGCCGCCCGTAGGATGATAGCGCCCGATTCCACCCTTGCCGGCTTCCGTGTAGCGATTCAAAGTTGTCAGCGTGAGTTTCTCGGCCTTGATCGTGTTGGACTGGTTTCGCAGTTCTGCGAGCTTCTGTTCCGTTTCCTCTTTTGGAACTTTGCCGTCCTTCAAAAGTTTTCGCAGTTCAGAGTTTTGCTTGTTGATGGCCGACAGTTGCTTGTTAAGTTGATCGGCTTGCCGTCGTTCAACTTCGAACTGAGACTTTTCCTTTTCGGTCAGTTTGATCTCATCGAAGCGCGATTCCCCTTGCCAAAGAATCTTCCCATCCGATTTGTCGACGCAGATCAGAATGCAAGGCTCGGCACACGTGAAGAGCTTCTCGCCAAGAATCACTGGAATGGCGTTGCTTTTCGCCAGGTCAATTTTCCAGATGACGTTTTTGTCTGGGCTCCATTCAAGCGGCGGGTCGGCATTCAAATAACGGCCTGTACCGTCGGTCCGAAAGCCGATCGGAGATTCGCACAATGCAGAGTCGTAGGCTGATAAAGCAAGGACGAATAGAACAATGCGAGCCATAGAATTTTCTGTGGTGGATTTCATTTGCTATCGCACTCCTGGCGGTGGCGTGTCGTAAGGTTCCGTGCCATCGGATAATCGAAAGGTAACCGCAAAGGGAAACTTGCCTTTTTGGCCGTTTCGAGTGTAACGCCCTTCGCCCCAATATTGGCCGCTGACAACGATGTCAAAGCGAGTTAGTAGGTGATCTTTAGCAGCCACGAATCCGAGCAACTCGGCCTTGTAGCCGCGGTCACCAGTCGCATTCGCGAAATGTACGATTCCCTCAAGACGGCCCTCTTTGAGCGTCACATCGAATTGTTTGATCTCACTGCTGCGCCAACGGCCCGGCTCACCTCGCGTGTTGTCGTTCAGCAGCGCCGGCATCCGCTTCTTTAAAGAATCGGGAAACTCGTCCTTCACCAGTGTCTCGATCTCCTCGTTGGACAGAAACAGGTGATCGCGTCCTAGTGATTGTTGATGGATCTGGCGGCGCGGATTGTCGGACTTCTCGTAACCACCAAGCACTTTAGAGTTGACCAACACAAGTTGGCTGCCATCGGGCAGTGACCATAACGGACCGGAATCTTCGTGGCCCTTGAGCACTGCCGGAAGAGTTTTCGGTGGCGTGAACTTGTCCTGCGCTCGCCGCAGAAGTTTCCACGCATGCTCACCACTTACGGTGTTTGAGAACGACAGCAATTCGGCTGACGGCGTGAAAAAATACAGCCCTTGGTTGTAGCCACTCACCTTCTCGCCCGTTTGCTCGACGAGCTTTTCGAACAGATCGTATTCCAGATCTTTGCGGCGGCGATGGTGGTGCTGATTGACCGCAACACAAATGAATTCGTCTTTCACTTCTTTGACGAACTTGGCGTCACCGAAGACCGACACGCGGTCTGTGATGCCATTGTTTCACACACAGCCGAGCGGGTGTCCGGCACGACAGACCATCAACAGCGGTTTCTTCTCACGTGCGGCTTGCACGCATGCCTGCACCAGCGAAGTCTTCCACGGGATGCTTGACCAACGCTCTTCGACTGGCGGACGGAGCTGCTGATGGAGCCGATCGAATTCGATCTCGTCAATTCCAGATGCTTGCGAACTCGCGCTGAGTGCACAAATGAGAACAGTTTGTAGCGTGACGCGCGTCATGGACTTACACTTAAATCTTTAATGCAACAACAGGCATTGATGATAGCCAATTCTCTTAACATCCGCGCTGGCGTGCCGGGATTTCATTTTTTCGTCGGCTCCACTCCACCAGACAAGGTTGCCGAAGCTCGCAAGGGCGGTTAACAGCGTTGCGTTGTCGAATCCAACACCACCTTGTGCTGTTAGTTCGACTACAATTCTTATTGGCCAGGGCCGCACTCGGTGGATTTCGCCGCTGTGGTGAACGATCATTCCTAACCCCACGAAGACGGCCTATTTGCTACGATGGCCACCACGATTTTACACTACACGTACCCCTTTCCCGCGAGGAACACCATGAAACTTTTCCTTCTGCTGTCATTGAGTATCGTCGGCCCGACTACTACCCTCTTCGCAGCAGGACCGGAAGGGCTTCTCGACGGCCTGATCTTTCATGCCTCGTTTGACGGCGGAGCCGACGCGAGCCTGGCGGCAGGGGATAAACGCATCTACACGGCGCCACCTTCACGAGATCCGACGAAAAGCAAGCCGGGATTGGACGCGAAGGTAGTCGCGATCAGCAGTGGCAACGGCCGGTATGGCGACGCGCTTCACTTCATGAAGAAGAGCAAGAATATGGTCTTCTTCTACGCCGACAAGAACATGGGCTACCGCGCGAAGGATTGGAGCGGGACGATATCGATGTGGCTGAGCATCGACCCGGCCGACCTCAAGCAGCAGTACTCCGACCCAGTGCAGATCACCGACAAGAAGTACAACAACGCAGCGTTCTGGGTGGACTTCACGAAAGACGACACCCCGCCTCACTTTCGCATGGGAGTGTTCCCCGACACGAATGTCTGGAATCCAAAAGAGCGTAAACAAAACGAGATTCCCGAATCGGAGCTGCCCATCGCCCGCGTCAAGCAACCACCTTTCGGACGCGACAAGTGGACCCACGTCGTCATGACCTTCTCCGGCTTCAACTCAGACGGCACTGGCGGAACAGC
The DNA here is from genome assembly GCA_964343305.1 of uncultured Pirellulaceae bacterium. Lineage (GTDB taxonomy): Bacteria > Planctomycetota > Planctomycetia > Pirellulales > Pirellulaceae > CAYFJO01. Next base: position 24,312 of record CAYFJO010000034.1, read on the forward strand.
GAAGCTCTACATCAACGGGGACCTTCAGGGAACAGTGAAGGATCGTCGACAGGTGTTTACGTGGGATCTTTCGAAAGCGACCATCCGCGTGGGACTCGGGTACGTCGGGCTCTTTGATGAGCTGGCAACTTACAACCGAGCGTTGAGCGCCGACGACGTCCGGGCGCTCTATAAGCTTCCCGCAGGACTTGGGGCTCTATCTTCGGATCGGCAGTAGTGTCATAGTTTTGAAGGCTGTGCTACGACAAGTTTTCGACTCAAAGAAGGAATTGAAATGCGTCTGAATTCGCGACAACGTTGAGCGCTATCTTCGCATCATGGCGCGATGAGGCGAATGCCAAATGAGATATTGCCAATTCGTAGCTTGGGACCATTGTCCCGAGAAAAACGGCCGGGACAGTGGTCTCATCCTACAGGTCGATCGTATTAGCTTTCAGCTTGCGGCGCTTACCTTTGCGTGCTTGGCAAACTGGGTGCTTACCCCGTACGCCCATGCTGAAGTTCCCGCGAACACTTTTGTGGAAGTAGGACGCGACGATGTTGGCGGGCATTTCTTTAGTCAGGTCATTTACGCACCGACGATCAACGGCGTCGTGACCTGGGGAACTAAGACTCACTCCAAGCCCATCAGGGCGCACGAAACACAGCACTTTGACGTCAAACAAGGCCGTTGGGTCGACGCGTTTCCCGAAAGCAAGATGGATGAATGGTCAGGTAAGTTCAAACGTTGGCGCGATTGGAATATCTGTGCGACGGCTGGAGAGTGGTATGGGCGCGACGGTGTGGGCATGCCTCGCCCCAATAGCAGCTTCTACCAGGTCTGTTGGGACGACCTCAATAAACGGCTGATTTACTACCTGGGGTCGATGACCTTTTCCTACGATCCAGCTGCCCGTAAATGGAAACAAATCTACGCACCAAGCGACAAGCGCCAGCCCCCAGCGCTATTGCTTTGGAGTTCGCTGTGTTACGACCCTGTCAACAAGCAGGTCCTTCTGTTTGGCGGTGGCGGCGTGGATTCACCCGATGGCCGGCCGCACACCTGGGCGATGGACGTGACGACCGATCAGTGGCGACAACTCGATTTGAAAGTCGAACCGCCGGCACGTTGCAATTCGCGCATGGTTTATGATCGCAAGCACAAGCTGATCGTGTTGTATGGTGGCGACGGACAAGATCGCGCGCTATCCGACACGTGGGTCTTTGATGTTGAGAAGCAAGAGTGGCAACAGCGTCGTCCGAAGGAGAGTCCGCATCCGCGAAGTTGCCATGCGTTGGCATACCTAGAAAAGTCAGGGAAGATTCTGCTCGTCGGCGGAGTTGCGATCGCCAAGTATCCAAACAATCTGAGCCTGTCACGTCAGGCGTGGGTGTACGACGCTGGCGATGACGTCTGGACGCCACTTGATGTCGAAATGCCCAAGGCCGACTGGCTCTCGATGGAGAACATCCCCGGCACGGACGAAGTGATCCTCGTCACTGCCCGCCGCTACGATCACAATCGTGTGACGTATCGTTTCCGATACCAGTCCGGATCAACGTCCGCAGAGATCAAAGGCGTTGCGCCCGACACCGTCGCCCTCAAGACACATCGAACGAAAGCATGGTACAAAGACTCTCCGCCTGCTGAGCCAAAAAAGCACGAAAAGTTCCTTGCCAATCCTCCCGCCAACGAGTGGGTGGAAGTCGAACCGCCACGCAGCACGCCAGGACGAACTTGGGGCACGGCCATTTTCGACACCGATCGCGGCGTTGCCATGAAATGGGGTGGCGGTCACAGCGGGTACCAAGGTACAGACATGGCGTTCTACGACGTCGCCGCCAATCGATTCAGCATCGACCGCAATCCCGCGTTTACTCCTGAGCCGTTTCAACGATGGGCGCGGCGACCAGCCGGTCGCACATTCTTCAACCAGCCGTGGTCTCGACATATGCGGCACACTTGTGCGTACGACTTCGTCCGTAAACTGGGTGTGTTCACGGACGTCGGCGGTTCGTCACATTACGATCGTGCCACCGACTCGATAATCAAGAAGACGTGGCTGTTTGACCCACAGCAGCGCCGCTGGCTGGAGCCGATTCCGCAACCATTTCCTGGCGGCGGCAGCGTTTCGCCCATTGCCGTGCCAACGCCGAACGGCGTGGTCGTTTATCAACACGACAAGAACCGCACTTATGAAGACAGCGGACGGATGTACCGTTTCGTCGGCCAAGCTGGCAAGCCGGACTCATGGGGTTGGGAAGAAATCGAAATAGTTGGCCCTGATCGTCCGCACCAGCGCGAACACATGACCATCGTCTACGATCAGAAACGCGACCGGCTGATTTTCCTCAGCTACGAAGCCAAAACTCGCGAACCGCTGATGTGGTTTTTTTCGATGAAGGATCGCCGCTGGATCAAGAATCCCGAACAACCAATCGGCGCAGTCTCGACGCGCGAAGCGGTCTACATTCCCGAAGCGGACGCCGTGTTGGCTTACGGCCCAACCAAGAAGGACGACCCGACCTGGACTCGTGTGTATTTATGCGCGGAAAATCGCTGGGTACCAATGGAAATCGAAACGCCCAAGTACACTGTCCACGAAGTCGCGTTGGAGTACGACCCAATTCACAAACTGGCGGTCCTACTTTGGCCCCCTCGCTTCGAGCAAGAGATCCGCCCTCACTTGTTCCGGCTGGATCCGAAGGGACTTTAGATCGTCAGGCTGTCACTTAACCGCAATTGTGTGAACACCGAATTACGAAAACGAAAATGATGTGGCATTTGCGTGCGTTCACATTTCTGGTTTGTTGTTTGGCTACTGCCGTGTTTGCCGAGGAAACAATTTGGATTCCAGGTGGTCAGGAAGCACGAAGGGCAGCGGAAAGTCGACGAGGAAAAACGCCGCTCTCGAAACTCGCGGCCGCGATGAAGCCGGGTACGTGGGCGGAACTTGAAACAGAGATGCCTGAGCGACTTTGGTCTGCGCCGCAACCGTCGAAGGGGCTGCACATCGGAACTTGGTCCGATGACGCTCATTGGGACAGCCGCACGGGGCAGTTCCTGTTCTTCGGCGTTCGCCAGACGCGCAAGTTTGTTGCCTATTCAGAAGAGACGAACGCATGGCGCGTGATCGAATTCCAAGGTGCCGAAAACGCTCCGGAACTCAAGCAACAATTTGGCCACCAGTATTCAAAGAACTCACTTGATCCGGAAAGAAGCCGGTTTTACACGGGTGGCTATCAGTACGATCTACTCGCCGACAGATGGACACAACTGCCGCCGGCAAAACCCGGCCGCAATACGATGCTATACGAATTCCTTTCGGCCATGGACGGACTTCTCAGTCTGGCCCGTCAACCGCCTGGCACGTTGCGATTCTACAGCGTGGACAAACAGCAGTGGTCCAGCCTCGGTGTTATTCCCGTCCATGGTTATCACAGTTTCGCTCGACACAATCCGTTTCGTCAGGAAATACTTTTTGCCGGCGGCAACGACTCGCGGGCCGTCGTCATTCTTTCCAAAGACGGCAAGACGCGACGGATGAAAGATTTTCCAGTGCCGCTGACGGTCCGTCATTCAATCGTCACCGTGGATCCGTTGTCCGGTCGCTATCTGTTCATGGTGCCGCCGCCAGAAGAGAAGTTGATTGAATTCGACAGTGAAGCGAACGAGTATCGGCTAATCGACGACTTCACCACCACCGCTTGGCCATTCGGTCGTTACGAGGCCCCAGTCGTCGCATTCATCCCGGAATATGGCGTGACCATGTGGGCTGACAGGAGAGTCCGTCTCTACAAACACAACGTGTCGCGCAAGTGAAGGTGCGAAATTCCCCCGTTGCTGAGACGCCACTAGATGCGGCCGTCCTTGTAGGTGTACGTCCAACTGACAGCCGGCCGTGTCAGACGAGCTCTTTGACAGGACGTCGATCATCTAGCAAGTATCGCGGCCGACCGTTGTGGTCAGGCAGCGTGGTTGCCGGGTCGATTCCCAGCACGCGATAGAGGGTCGCAAGTACGTTTTGCGTCGAATAAGGACGCGTTGTGGGATAGCCACCGCGATCATCGGTGGCACCAATCGCATGGCCTGTCTTCAGGCCACCGCCGGCCAACAAACTAAAGCCACCCTGCTGTTCTATTCTTATTGCGTTGGTGTCTTTTCCAGCCGCAAGATGGCCGCTGCCAGTGAACGCAACTTGGCGTTCCAAGCAATCGTCGGCAGCGGGCGACCGGACTTTCGTACCATCAGCGACTTCCGCAAAACCCATCTTCAAGCGTTGGCCGACCTGTTTGTTGAGATCCTCCAGATCGCAGGTGAAATGGGACTGGTCAAGCTCGGAAATCTGGCTTTAGATGGCTCGAAGTTTCTGGCCAACGCCTCGCGTCACAAGGCGATGAGCTATGGCTACATGACCAAGGAGGTGGAACGCTTGCGTGAGGAGATCAACGCCTTACTCCAGCAGGCCGAGCAAACGGACGCCGAGCAAGACGCCGCTGAAGGTTCTCGGCGAGGGGATGAACTGCCTGAGGAACTCCAACGTCGCGAAGATCGTCTGGCGGCGATTGAAGAAGCGATGCAGCGTTTGGAGCAAGAGGCGAAAGAGAAGGCTGACGTCAAACGACGCGAGCGTGAACAAGCTCAAGCCCTGCGCGAAGCCAAGGGTGAAAAACGCCGCGGACGGGGACCCAAGCCGATTGACGACACCCCGTAAGACAAGTCTCAAACGAACTTTACCGACCCCGAAGCGAAGATGATGAAAACGAGCAACAAGGGTTTCGACTATTGCTATAACGCCCAAGCGGTCGTGGACGAGGGATGTCAAATCATCGTCAGTGCAGATGTCACGCCTGATGCCAATGACAAACAACAAGCAACACCGCTGGCCAAAGCGACCTTGGAGAACCTGGAAGCGGCCGGGATTGAAACACCCAAGCAGGAGGACGGGACCGACGCCGAGATTCCGATGCTTGCTGATACGGGCTACTTCAGTGAAGACAATGTGCATGACCTGGTGGAAGAAGGCTTCGATCCTTACATCGCCACGGGCCGCCAAAAGCACAACCAACCGCAACCGCCCGAGGACTCGCCATCCTCGGACCAACCACCGGAGCTGACGCCCAAAGAACGGATGGCAGCCAAGCTCCGTACTCCGTCAGGTCGGCAGCGGTACGCCAAGAGAAGGCACATTGTTGAACCGCTGTTCGGCCAGATAAAACAGGCCCGAGGCTTCCGCCAGTTCCTGTTACGAGGCCTCAGCAATGTGAAGGAAGAATGGAAGCTCGTGTGCCTGACCCATAACTTACTCAAAATGTGGCGCCACGGGTCTGCGCTGACTTGAAAAACAAAACGACCACGAAAAACAACGAGGAAAGACCACCTCCCTAATTCTCGGACAGCCTCCTAGGACTTCACTTCGTCAGTTTGAGATACTCGGCCGCATAGCGGCGGCCGTGCTCTTCCTGAGTGGCAGTATCGAAGTGAACGCTGTCGACATACTTGGCAAAGGAACGACCGTCGACACAGGCAGTGTGTGGGCGCAGTTTCGGCAACTCCAGAAGAATTGCGTTGAGCTTGGCTCGCAGTTCCGGGCTCTTCTTTTCTCCGATCGTACAGGCGATGAAGGGCAGGTCCCCAATGGCGAGATCGGCACGCAGGTTGTCGATGAGTTTGCCGAGAGAATCCGGATACGCCCTGATCTTGCTTGGCGTCGTATCAGACTCCCCCTGCAGCCACAGCGCTCCGGCGATTCGGGTCTTGTCCTTCGGCCCTTGGCTGAGCGCCAGTTTGGCACGGCGGACAGTCTCGTCATACAGCATTCGTCCCTTGCGCCACTGCGTGATATTCGATCCGCCCATGGCGCAGGGAATGAGTGCAACTCGGGTCTTCGGCTGCGCCGCAGCAAGCGTTTGAGCAAAACTGATCCCGGGGCCGACGCCGGCATTGTCAGCACCGCTGAAATCTCTCGGGTCGCCAATCAGATGAAGCGGATGCCGCGCAAGAAACCAACTGTCAGTCTTCAAATGCATCATGATAATCCGAGGATCTGCCAGGGGCTCTTTCGGCATGACGCCGCGGCCCTTCATGTTGGACTGCCCCATTAGCAGGAAAATATCGACACGCTCCGTGCTTCCCGGAAGATCGGCGATGTCAGCGGCCACGAGCGGTTGCCGATTGAGCTCTGGCGGCGGAGGTTTCCGCTTCCTTTCCTTCTGAGCGACCACCGGTGATTGCCGCTTGGGCTCCGATGGCGGATCTGCCGCCAACGGCGAGACTATGATCAGCGAAAGGACCATGGCGGTTTTCGTGTTCATGTGGCGCATACCTCTTATTGGAGCTTGTCGACGACTTCACGCGGGAAGTTCTTCTTCCAGGATCCCTGCTGCCACCAGGGGTGCCCGTCCGTCAACACGTCGTTGTCGTAGCTGATGAGCGCAGCTTTCATCTCTTCGAACCGCTCTGGATGACCCTGGGTCAGGTCAGTCGTTTCTTTAGGGTCCTTGACGAGGTTATAGAGTTGCCAGACGCTTCGCTTCGAATCGCTGAGCAGCTTCCAGTCACCGTCACGGATGGCGACACGAAACGTCTCCTTTCTGTTACGCCAGTAGATTGGACGTTTTCGCTGGAGCGGTTTGTTTTGGAGCACGGGCAGGATCGAGGCGCCGTCAATCACCCGGTCATTGGGGATGGGCACGCCGACGATATCAAGCAGCGTCGGAAAAATGTCGTGTCCGACAATGGGGATGTCCGAGGTGGTCCCGAGAGCGACGCCGGCACGCTTCAGGCCCGCCGGCCATTTGATGATGCCGGGGACACGAATGCCGCCCTCGTGGGTATGCGCCTTGCGGCCGCGAAGGCCGCCGGTGGAGCCGCGAAAATTGCTCTTGAGATTGTGCGCATCGTCACCGGCGGGGCCGTTGTCGCTGGTATACCAGATCAGTGTGTTGTCGGTGAGGCCGACCTCTTCAAGCGTTTTGTCGATCGCGCCCACCGCCTCGTCAATCTGGGTGATGTTGCCAAGGTATTGCTTGAGCTTGACATCGGCATCGTCGCCGTAGCGGGCCATGAATTGCGGATCGCTGGAGATCGGCCCGTGCGGTTCGTGGAACCACACGGTGATAAAGAAGGGCTTGTCGGCAGTGCGCGTCTTATTGATCCAGTTGGCGAATTCCTGAGCGATGATCTGTGCCGAGTAACCTTGCAACGGCCCCACGGGTTTGCCGTTACGGAAGAAGTTCTGTGGATTCTTGTGCGAGGGACGGGCCACATTGCCGGTGGCGAACCAGTAGTCGTAGCCATACGCCTCCATGGTGGGCTGCGTTTTGTCGCCGCCGAAAACAAAGGGCGCTTTTCCACCGTTGTTGGAGTAGTGACTCAGATGCCACTTGCCGAGGTGTGCGGTCTGATAGCCATGTTTTCGCAGGAGCTGCGGCAGAGTGATTTCCGAGGCCGGCAGATGCAGCTCTCTGTCGGTGTTAAGCCAGTGATAGACACCGTTGCGATAGGGCGTTCGCCCCGTCAGTATGGCGGCGCGTGACGGTGAGCAGACGCCGGAAGACGAATAGCAGTGGGTGAATCTCATGCCGTTGTCGGCCAATTTGTCGATGTGCGGCGTCTTGAGGCGCTTGTGGCCGTAGGAGGCCAAGTCGCCCCACCCCTGATCGTCGGTCAGTATCTGGATGAAATTCGTGGGCGTGGCGGCGTTAATCCGACAAGTGCCGAGGATGAGAAGCAACGCAATAATTCTGGACATTCGAGAAGCAGTGGGTAATGAGGTTGGTGTACAAAGACCGAAACGCCAGTTAAGGGCCAATCACAGTTCCTTGAGCTCGATCTTCCTGAACTGCACTTTCGAGCCGTGCCCAAGAAAGCCGATGTGCCCCTTCCTGGGGCGTTTGAAGCGTGAGAGATCTGTATCCTCGAGAATGACTTCACCGTTAAGCGTGATTTCAATTTGATTCTCGTTAAGTATAACCTCCTGCTTGTTCCACTCACCTACCGGCTTCAGGAACCCGCGTTTAGCGGCGACGAGCTTGTAGAGAGAGCCGTGATATTGAGAAGGCTTCTTGTTCAGGTAGCGTTTGGAAGAATTGTCCAGTATCTGGCTTTCGAATCCCTTGGAAGCAGGCTTGCCGTCAAGTGGACATCGCAAAGCCAGGCCATTATTTGAGCCTGATGTCAGCTTGAATTCGAAGCGAATGACGAAGTTGCCATATTCCTCTTCCGTAAATATTTTGCCACCCTTGCCCTTGCCAGCCAGGCAAGTCAGCACGCCATCTTTCGCCTCGTACCTGGCGACATCACCAACCCACCCCTTCATTGATTTCCCATCAAAGAGCGGCACAAACCCCGAGTCCTCATAAGGAGAGGCCTTCTCAGGATCGGCATAAGCCGTCACGCCGACAACTGCGAGGGCGAAGATGACCAGGATTTTCAATGTGTTCGCATTCATGCCCCCATCACCTCCCAACCGCTGCGATTGACGCGACTGATGTCTTTGTTCGCGGCTTCGTTGTTGGTGATCCGCCAGTTCCGGCTGTCCCAATCAAGCCAGTCCGGTGAATGCTGCATGGCGATGTTGCCGAGCAGGACGAATGCCGTCATCGGTGCCGCATAATCGATCGGTGACTGCAGCTTGCTTTGGTCCCCGCTGATCATGGCGTCAACGAATGAAGCATGATGTCCCATGGGCTCAACTTGCGCCGGCTGGACATCCTTGAATTTGTCCTGAGGAAACAGCGAGGGCGTCCCGCCGTGCCGCAACATCAGGATGCCATCAGTACCTTTCAGCAGGCTTCCGAATCGGAGTTTCGCGCCACCCAGCTGATCGGTCAGTTCTTTAGGGGGACGCCGACTGCCGCTGACCCAGTGAACCTTGAGGTCGCCATCAGTCAGAGGCGTTCCCGGGAATTCGTATTCGACATACTCGCTATTGGCCCAGTTGTGCGCGTTGGGGACGCCGGTCTCGGACCTGATACATTTCGGCGCCGTGAGCGAAAGTCCGCGAAAGGGCGCATTGAATATGTGGCAGCCCATATCTCCCAGTGCCCCGGCGCCCAGCCCCTGCCGCCGGCGCCACCCCTTGGGGTGATAATACTTCTCGAGGTATGGGCGTTCCGCGGCCACCCCGAGCCAGCCGTCCCAATCCAGTCCCTTGGGAATCGGGTCACGTCGATCAGGACGGGCACTGGTATCCCCCCAGGTCTTGCCGCAGAACGCCCACACCTCGGTGACTTTTCCGATCACCCCGCGCTGAACCAGTTTCACCGACACACGGTCGTGACTGGTTGCACACTGATTCCCCATCTGAACAACGACCTTGTTTCGCTGAGCGCACGCCAGCATGGCGCGACATTCACCGATGTTCTGGGCCAGCGGTTTCTGTACATACACGTGTTTCTTCATGTTCATCGCGCTCATTGAGATGATCCCGTGCATGTGATCCGGCGTTGAAACACTGACCACGTCGATACCTTCACCCATTTTGTCGAGCATCTCTCGCCAGTCGGAGAAAGTCCTGGCGTCTTTGTGCTGCTTCGAGAATTTCTCCAGCACATTCGCATCGACATCGGCGCCGGCGACCACGCGAATCTTCTCGTGTCTGCTTATCGAGCCGATATCGGCCGCGCCTCGACCAGCCACGGCGACGGCGGCGTACTGGAGTTTCTGCATTGGGCTTCCAGCTGCCCATGAAACACGACTGGCAAACGGGACGGCGGCTGCGAATGCCCCGGCTTTCAGGACATCGCGACGATTCGGAAGGGCGCGGTTTTTCATGTCAATTCTCTCCCAGATCGTTCTTGCGGATTTCTGCCAGCTTCGCATTCAGTTTGTGGCCCATCTCGGTCAGGATCGGGGCGTACTCGGGGTTCCCTACCAGATTGGTGTATTGCTTTGGATCGTTTTTCATGTCGTAGAGCTCCGCGGAATTGCCGTAATGCAGATAGGCCCATCGCTCCTCGCGGTAAAGCAGCCCCTTGCCGCTCGACAGAACCGCGTCCCGCACCTTCGCCACCGGATTATCGAGCAACCGGGAAATGTCCTTGCCCTGAACGTTGCCGGGGATCTTAAGCCCGCACAGGCCGGAGATCGTCGGGTAGAGGTCGAGTAACTCCACAAACGACCGGCAAACAGCCGGTTTCTTTCCAGGCACGCAGATGATCAGGGGCACCTGCGCCGATTCTTTGTGGATGCTCACTTTCGACCACATGTCGTGCTCTCCCAGGTGATAACCGTGGTCACTGGTGAAGATCACTATGGTTCGGTCGCGCTGGCCGCTTTCCTCCAGGGTCTTGATGACCTTGCCGACCATGGCGTCCATGTAACTGACCGAGGCATAGTAGCCGCGGATCAATCGCTTTTGCTGACCGATATCCATTTTGTAGTTGGCGCTGGTCCGCCGGTTGGCCGGATTCCTGGGGATATCGTCCTGATCGCCGGGGATCTTCGGCGGCAGGACCATCTTCTCGGCTTTGTAGGGAGCGAAATACGTCTTCGGTGCGACAAAGGGGACGTGCGGACGCACGAATCCGACCGCCAGGAAAAACGGCTTGTCCAGGTCCTTGTATCGAGTGATGAGTTCCGCTGCTTTCTGCGCCGTCTTGCCGTCCGAATGCACGAAGTCGTCGCCCTCGGCCTCGACCACCACGAAGTGATTTCCGCCGCCTGCCCCTTTCTTCTTGTCGCCAGGGTTATTCTGCAGGGTCTCGCCGATGCCCGGCGCTTTGGATTCAGGCCCCTTGCTGTTGTAGGCCTCGTCCCAGGAGGCTGGATCGTCCGCGCCGTCACTGCCTTTGCCGATATCCGGGGGAACTCCCATGTGAAACACTTTGGATATACGGGCGCTGTGATAGCCCCGATGTTTGAAATACTGCGGCCAGCTCTCCTTGTTCGGCCCCACTTTCTCGCGTCCGCTGGTGTAGCCGTTCGCTTTACTGGCATAGGGGTAATAGCCGAACATCATGGAGGCGCGCGACGGGCCGCAGAAAGTGGCCTGGCAATAGGCCCGTGTGAACCGAACGCCTTCAGAGGCGAGTTTGTCGATGTGGGGCGTCTTGCAGGTGGAGCCGTAACAGCCCAGTGCGGTTGCAGTCAGGTCGTCGGAGATGATGAACAGAACGTTGTATGGCTTCCGCTGCTCCTGAGCGGCAAGCGCACCACTCAATTCCACAAACAGACTCAGCGTGATGAAACATCGAAAACACATGATGGATTTCTCTGCGATTGTAATTGACAAGGTCATTTCTCTGGTCGTTGCGATGCGAGTTTGCTCCTTTCGAGAATTCGTGAAATGGAGCTTTGGCAATCGTGGGAAGCCGGTCTAGGATCATCTGCAGCCTTTGCCGCCGTCCTGGCGCGATCTTATCCAACGGGCTGACTTCGTGTTCTTACAGTGGGTCTTTGCATCGTATTCTTCAAGCCTTCTTCCCGCCTCTTGAGCGAATTGCTGAACGACATCTTACTATGCCGTTTGAGCAACGAAAACGTTAACAAGAAAATTAGCTGCAAATGGACTGCGCGTTTCGCACAACGCCGTGGCTGGTCTTTCTTGCCAACAAAGAATGGCTAGTTCGCCCAATCGGCGAGTTGCGGAGGGTAGAGGAATCGCTTGGGGGCCGAGGCCAAATCTTCTGGAAAGCCGGATCTTGAAAATGTTTCCTGCGGAGGTCCGATACACCGAACGCAGTTAACCATCGCGGCTCGTGCGATCGGTTGCATCGATCGCTGCAGGTTAGCATCTGAGCAACCTGACAGCGGTGTCTTCTCGCGGGTGACACCTGTGCAGATAGAAAAGCCGCCAAAGGTTGTCCAAACGCTGCAAGATTCCATTCGTCGGTGCAGGCCGCAGCCACTAAAGACATAATGTCTTTTTTGTTTGTGTCCCGCGCATGCTGACCAAATGATCCCTTACGAGGCCGAGATCGCGTCGGAGCGTAATGCAAAAGTCGCCCCACGGGGAGGAGAGGTCTCTTCTGCATTTCCTCACGATCGCGTTTCAACACGGGTTAGTCATTAAACTGCAACAGGATAGTTAACTCCATGATTCAGACGACTCTTTGGGTTATCTTCGTTCCGGTCACAATTGCCCTCGCGGCCATGATTGTCGCGTGGTAGCTATCCGAATTCAAAGGCGGCCAGCGATATTGCACGCCGATGCTGCCGTCGTCCGATTGGAGCGTGAGCAAGTGTCGCAGAGCCGCATCTGTTTCAGCCGAAGTCGATTCGTGAAACTGCGCATCCCATTCAGCGAGCCCCCGCGCGATGTACGCCATCTTTGCCGGCGCCGATCCAGTGTCATCGCCGCTGTCGATGAGTTCTTTTGACTGTCCAACGACGAACGTACGCAAATCATCCACTGGTTTTCCCCAACTCACAGACAGCGCAGGCCGCGTGATCATGTGAATTCCGTGCGTGTGACACGAAACACACTTTCTCTGACTCGACCAGAGCGTCACACCCAAATCCAGATAGGATCTAGCCGCTTCGGACGAAAACGCTTTTCTAATTGGTTCATCAGCAGTGGCACCTGGAATCGAACGGTTGCGAAAACGATATTGGGGAGCCTTTGCCACCCGATCTTCGGCTCCGGCGTCCATGTCAAAAACAAGCACTAAACCAGAGAGGACGATGAGTCGTGACGTGAATTTCATTAGGTTGCTCGAAGTGGAAGCGAAACGCAAATCAAGGCACAGCTAGGCAGACTATCCTGCCAGTTGCTGTTGTCAAATATACTCGCCCTCGCGACACCGCTGGACTTAGCGTCGATTCCTTTTCTTCAACGATCCAAACTTTCTCGCCTGTCGCGGCTGCGGTCGCGGCGATCCCCTTGGGACCACCCGCGAGCAACACGGCCTTGTCGTTCGTGTCGTCACCAGTGAGGATCACCCAGTCTGGTTTGCCGCATGGAAGATCGTGCGTCTGCCAGTCAAGTAGTGCTGTTTTTTCTTTGATGGTGCGCGGCGACCATCGGGTCGTCATGAATTGTGAAATCTTAGAACGCTCGACGGCGACGAGTTCGCCCATGTGGCCGAAGTAGACTCTCGATTTTCCAACCAAGGGAAAAAAGGCTCGCACCTCACTGCTGAATTCCATTCCTTTGGCACGAGTTGTCGATTGCCAGGGAGCTGTCAATCCGAACGCGTTTCCCTTCGACCTTCGCTGTCCGCCACTAACACCTTGCCATCGGTGATCGCTGGTCCGCTCCGACGAGCGATAACACCTTTCGTGCTGCCCAGCTTTTTCTCCCAAATGATTTTGCCTGTGTCGGCGTTTAGGGCCACGAGCGCCGAACGCCCATAGCCTCGCAGCCAGACGAACAACTTTCCGTCATCGTAACTCGACGTCTGCATGTAGTGAACGTCGTGATGAAAGAATTCCCAACAGAACGCGCCGGTCTTGGCGTCCAGTGACAAAACCGACCGGGTCATCGCCATATTGCAAAACACCTTGCCGCCGCCCACAGTCAACCCTGCACCGGCGTCGCCAGCCGTATCGCTGTCACACCGATACGACCACACCATGCGCAGCGGCGGCTTGACCGAATCATCCGCGCTCACGCCCGTCGATCCCGCATTGCCGCGATGCTGAGACCAGGTCGAGGGATCCTGGGCATTCACGACGGAACAGAGAGCAAAAATAGCCATCCAAGCTGCCGTCGCGTTGCCGAAACTCACTGAATCGGTCTTTCTCATGTCATTAAACCACGCTGGAACTACTTGAACCGCATTCGACGGATCGTCATCGCGCCGAACTCCGCACGGACGCCCAGCGGGCTGCTATCGCTTTTGGCTTTCTGCGTTCGTTGCGGCTCGCCGTTGTTGATGAACTGGACGCTATCGCCTTGGACGACGATTTCGAAATCGTTCCACTCGTTGTATTTGATGTTCTTGACGCCGGCAGCCTTGATGTCGAATTTCAGGCCGCGGAAATACAGATCGTTGTTGCACTTTTCATCGGGCAGGTATTGAAACTTGATGTGGACGTCGCCTTTGAATTCGCGCGCCGTGTCGATCACCATGTTGCCTTTGACTTTACCGTCGATGATCATGTTACCTTCCTTTACTTGAAAGCGATTTTTCGGCGCTTCTGTCTTTCCGTTCAGCGAATCGCCGCCGCGGAGTTTCCAACCGGTCAGGTCCTTGCCGTTAAAGAAAAGTTCGTAACCCTCTTCCAACTTGAACTCATCAGCGCCGAGCTCATGTGTTGACGATAGAATCGACAGCGCGGCCGCGAAACAGAATCCGAATCGGGCGATTTGTAGTCGGTGCAAGCTGGTCAACATGACGTTCTCCTAGATTGGGCCGTGCGATCAACGCGAGGAATTTCGATTCGTAAATGAGTTGTTACGAGGTCCTTCGCAGGCATACAATGACTCGCATCAGAGACTGTTTATATGAATTTGACGGAACGGTGTCCAGAAAATGAGTCGGTTCGCCATAGTCTTGTGCATTTTGCTCACACTCGACCTCTCCGCGGCCGAGCTGGCGAACGGTCCAATGATCGGCTATGTGACGGATTCAACTGCGAAAATCTGGGCGAGAACAAATGCGGCTGTCTCCGTGAAGGTGGTATTCGGCACAGACGAGCGTCTCAAACAACCCACCACATCCGCAGCGACAACGCCATCGAAAGATTATGATTGGACGACGGTCGTTGAACTTTCGGAACTCAGGCCACGGACCCGTTACTTTTACAACGTGCTCGTCAAGGGCAAACCGGCTTTAGAACCACCGCTGCCGAGTTTCCGAACTTTACCGGCGCTCGATAGCAAGACACGCGTCCGTGTTACCTTCGGCGGGGGAATTCGATTTCAAGTTGACCCGGAGCAAACGCTGTGGAACGACATCGCCGCGCGCGAGCCGGATGTCATGCTGTTGATGGGCGACAACACGTATCCCGACAACTACATCAAGAACGAAGCGTTGCTCAAGCGAGACCTCGGCGGCAACGAGCAACTGCTGATGAAGAAAGAAAACGGCTGGCGAGGCCGAAGCGGTTTTCTCTTCCACCGCGTCTACTATCGCATTCAACAGTCCGTTCCGAATTATCAACGATTCATCGCGCGGCATCCGATCTACGCCGTTTGGGACGACCACGATGCATATCACGACGGCCAGGGCGGCGCTAGCAAACCAATCGAGTTGCGGCAGGAGAGCATCCAAACCTTTCGCGAGAACTTTGCACTGCCTTACTACGGCAACGATGACGCTCCAGGAACGTGGTGTCACTTCACCGTGCCTGGTGCAGAGTTCTTCCTGCTCGATGCGCGGACCTATCGAACGCGCGGCGGCGGGAAAGAAGCCCGATTCCTGGGTGAGGCCGAAGAACGTTGGCTCAAAGACCATTTGCTCGCCTCGCGAGCGCCGTTCAAATTCATCGTCTGCGGCAGCCCTTGGAACAATCAGCCAAAGACCGGAGCCAAAGTTCTGACCGACGAGAACTACTACGACGCCACGGGCGACACGCTCGCGTCGTTCAAGTTCCACCGTGACCGGTTGTTAAACTTCATTATCCACCGGCGCATTCCTGGCGTCATCCTGCTATCAGGCGATCGTCATCGAGCGGACATCGTCAAAGTCTGGCCGCGCAATCGGCCGGATCAAATTTTCTGGGACTTTAACAACTGCAACATCTCCAGCCGCACGCAACGCTCCGTCGGCGAGCCCGGTGACAATGGCCTTGTCTTCAGTTTTTCGGGCCGCTGTTTCGGCTTACTCGACATCGACACGACCACCGATCCGCCAACGGTCACTCACGAGATCTGGGGCAAGTCGAGCCGATCGAAGCCCGCCGAAATGAAATACCGGATGCAACTAAAATCGACCGCGTTCCTACCAGATGTCGTTCAACCTTAACCGGAACAACAACATGATTCGCCTTGTTCTCGCAAGTTTGCTCGCTGTGAGCTGTTTGGCACCAATCGCACTTGCGGATGAGCGAACGGCAACGGACAAGCTGGCGAATCAACTTCTCAATCTGGATAGTCGCGTGATTCTACGCGGCACGTTGAAGCGTAATCCGATGAACGCAATGTTGTCGCGCTATGTTGCTGCGGAGCTTCGCCAAGCAAACGTAAGCGATGGCGAGCAGTGGGCGTCGATCCAGACCAAGGCGGACTGGGAAAAACTCCGCGACGCCCGATTGACGGCACTGCGCGGGACACTCGGTCAGTTTCCCGCGGTCCCAAAGGATTTGAAAGTTAAGGTTGTGCGAACGACCAAGGGTGATGGATTTGAGGTTGACAATCTCGTGTTCGAAAGCCGACCCGGCGTCATTGTCACGGCCAATCTTTATCGACCCGCACGACCCACGAACTTGATGCCGGGAGTGGTCGTTTGCCATAGTCATCATCGCCCGAAGGAGACTGGCGCGCGGCAATTGATGGGTGCGATCTGGGCGCGAGCGGGTTGTGTCGTTTTGGTTCCTGATCATCTCGGTCATGGCGAGCGGCGACAGCATCCGTTTCGTTCTGAGTCGGATTACCACAAACCGTTTCGTGTTTCGAGCCAAGACTATTACTTTCGTTATGACGCTGGGATTCAACTGCATCTGATTGGCGACAGCTTGATGGGTTGGTTGGTCTGGGATTTGTGGCGCGGCGTCGATGTGCTGCTCGACCAACCAGGTGTCGATCCTAAACGCATCATCATGATCTCCGAACCAGCGGGCGGCGGCGATGTGGCGGCGGTTGCCGGTGCGCTGGACGATCGGATCTCGTGCGTCATGGTCAATAACTTCGGCGGACCAGAACCGGAGAATGGCTATCCGCTGCCGCCCGATGCGGAGTCGTGGTTTTCATTCACATCGTCAGGAAGCTGGGAATCGACGCGCAATTTGAGACGGTCGTCACGTGACGGTTTCTTGCCGTGGACGATCATCGCGTCGATCGCGCCGCGCCGCCTGATTTACTATCACGAATTCTATTGGGACCACGAGCAAGATCCGGTGTGGAAACGGCTTCAGAAGATCTATGGACTTTATGACGCGACAGATTCACTCACCGGGATCGCCGGCCATGGATTCGTCGTTGGCTCGTCGCCTGAAAACACTCACTGGACGCCGCTTAGCCGTGAGCTGCTTTACCCAACTCTCGACAAGTGGCTCGGTATTCCCAATCCCAAAAAGGAATTCGACGAACTCATCCCAGAAGAAGAGTTGCTTTGCCTCACCACACCAGCGGCAAAGAAACTTCGCCCCGCGCGACTTCATCGCCTGTGTTCTGAGCTTGCATCCGAGCGAGCATCCGCCACCCGAAAGGAACTCGCCAAGCTATCAAAGAGTGATCAGTTGTCACGCCTTCGCAAGCAATGGTCCAAGTTGTTGGGCGATGTGCAGTCGGCCAAGGCTCCGATAGTTCGCAAACTCGAATCAGATAAACTCGGTCGAATCGACGTTGAACGGATTCAACTGGGGACAGAGCCGGGCATCATCGTCCCCGTGATTCTACTGAACCCGCAGTCAGGCACACCACAACGTGTCGTAGTTGCCGTTGCCCAATCTGGGAAAGACCGGTTCCTTCGCCATCGCACGATTCAGATTGCCCAGCTACTTGCTAGTGGAACGGCGGTGTGCCTTTTCGACGTGCGGTGTACGGGCGAAACCGATCCTGGTGATGGCCGCGGTCGACGGAGCGCCGCGACCTCAAACTCTTCTAGCGAGCTGATGCTTGGTCAAACGCTTGTTGGCGCAAGACTGCGCAATCTTCGCCAAGTGATCAGTTACCTTCGCCAACGCGAAGAAATCAACGAAGACCAAGTTGTTCTGTGGGGCGACAGCTTCGCCACGACCAATGCTGTCGACTGCGAATTCGACGTGCCGCGTGGCATCGCAGATCTACCAAAACAGTCTGAACCGCTTGGCGGCATGCTCGCAATGCTGGCCGCATTGTGCGACGAGCAGATCGCAGCCGTGTATGTTCATAGCGGACTGTCAAGTTTTCACGATGTGCTGGCCAGCCCATTCGTCGTTCTGCCGCACGATGTTGTTGTTCCGGGTTTGCTTGCGACCGGCGATCTAAGCGATATTGCCGAGGCGATTGCACCTCGGCCGTTGCGACTCGATGGCCTCGTCGACGGTTCAAACCGCCGCCAATCCCCTGAAAAAACTCGAAAGGAATATGCCTACGCAATTGCGGCTTATCGCAACGCCAATGCCGAACAGCAATTCGTCATCACCGATGACGGGCCATCCATTGCCAACTGGCTTCGTCGCGCCAAGTAGCCGAACTAGGAAACGATTCGTGTACCGATTAACTGTTTTGTTTGTTCTATTGCTTGCACCGGCGTCTACACTGCTAGCCGACAACTGGCCGGCATGGCGCGGCGCTGACGGGACAGGTGTGTCCAACGAGCAAAACCTGCCGATCCATTGGAGTGCAAATGACAAGAGCGGTGACAAGAACATTCGGTGGAAGGTGCCGTTGCCCGAACCCTGTAATTCCACACCCATCGTTTGGAATGAGCACATCTTTTTGACGCAGGGTTTCGACAAGGGGCGTCGACGCGCGTTGATCGCTTTGGATCGGAAGGCTGGCAAAAAACTCTGGCAGCGTGAACTGCCGTGCGAAACGAAAGAAACGTCACATCATCAAAACCCGCCGTGTAGCAGTTCGCCCGTCACAGATGGAAAACTGGTTTACGCCTGGTTTGCATCCCCGGGCCTTGTGGCGTTGGACTTCGAGGGCAACGAGGTCTGGCAGCGCGATCTGGGGCCGGTCCTTTCGCATTGGGGAAACGCCAGCAGCCCCGTTGTCCACAACGACTTGCTGTTTGTGTTTCACGGACCTGGCACGCCGTCGATTTTCTACGCGTTTGATAAACGCACTGGCAAAACCGTGTGGCAGTCGCAAGAGTGCGATATCAACCGCAACATTTTTGGATCGTGGAGTACGCCGTTTGTGCTTCGCACGAAGATGCGTGAAGAGTTGATCATGCCGTTTCCCGGTGAACGTGTTGGTGGCACGGGTTGGTTCAAAGCGTTCTCGCCGCGCGATGGAAAAGTGCTTTGGCAGTGTGACGGGCTCGGCAACGAGGTATACGCCATGCCGATCGTCGACCGCGATCGAAATGTGATTGTTGGCATCTCAGGTCACAATGGTCCCATGCTCGCTGTTCGTCCAGGCGGTTCTGGAAATGTCACCAAAACACATCGACTGTGGCGAACCGACAAGCGGACACCGGAACGAATCGGCAGCGTCATCATCCATGACGGACACCTGTTCATTTCGAATGTGCCAGGAACGATGGAGTGTCTGAACGTCAAGACGGGCGAATCGGTTTGGAAGAAGCGGCTTGGCGGAAACCTGTGGGGATCAATCCTGAGGTCTGGCGACAAACTATACGTTAGCAACATCCAAGGCGACACTTTCGTCGTGCGCGCTCAAACGGAGTTCGAATTGATCGCCAAGAACAGCGTTGGCGAACCGACATTCACCGCACTTGCACCGAGCAATGGCGAGTTGTTTTTGAGAACCTACAAGCATTTGTATTGCATTGCGAACGAAGGACAGTGACTCACGTCGACCACTTACGAGCCGACCGAAAATGTTCGAACAATGCGCGTGATATTGCCTTGTTGGTCTTTCACTGAAACGGTGATCACTGCCGATGGAAGTGACGTGATCGGCTTGGCCAACTTCAGTTCCCAAACGCCCGCCGATTTTGGTTTAAATTGCCCAGCAAGATTCTCTTCGGGTTGAATGCCATTGATTTCGAAATCTGTGACTACCTTGAAAGAGTCTGCGTCGAGACCACTGTAGTAGTCGTCCATGCCGACGAGGATTCGATCAAGCGATTTGTTTGACCCGGCGCGCGGGTACGTAAGCGCGAGTGTCGGCCGGTTGTCGTCACACATCCAGCCGTAGCCGCGTCGATCGGGTTGCTTTGGATCGTAGTCCATGTCGATGGGACAGCCGAGATCGATCCAGCGGACAATTGTGCGGCGGTCTTCGTCGCTGAGCGGTTCGCCCATTCGGCGTGTCGGCTGAAGACGTTCGCGGCCGCGCGTTGCAACTTCGCGTCATCGGCCGCTACCAGCGGCACGACATCGTCCACCGTGAGGTCACCGGCGTTCATTTGATCCAGAGCGATGAGGGCACCGCGCTGCGTGTTCGGGTCTTTCGCAGTCAATCCGCTGCGCGTGACGGCCGCGCTATCGACCTCGATCAGCGCATGAACAATCGCGTGCTCCTCGGTGCGGTCGTAGTAGCCGGATTCGTGAGAATTCGGTCCTGCGACGTTTGTTGTCCGGTCCGAATTCTCACGACTTCGGCTGCCCAACGACGCGAGCAGGACCGGCACGGCCCGCGCGTCACCAACACGGCCAAGTGCCGTGGCGGCTTCGCGGCGAATCGCGGGTTCGTCGTGCTGCACGATTTCCAGCAGCCGATCGAGGGCCGCCGGATCGGGATAGGTCGCAATGCTGCGACAAGCTGCCTGCCGAACGCTCGGATGCCGGTCGTCGAGCGCGAGGCGGATTGCGGCGCGAGCGGATTCGATCGCCTTCTTGTAGCCGGATTCGTAAGAATTCGGTCCCGCGGCGTTGGTCGTGTCATCCGAAGTCTCACGAATCCGGCTACGGCCTACGATCCGTGTCAGCGCCCAGACCGCGCCCATTCGGGGGAGAATATCGCGGCGCAGAAGCGTCTGTTTAATCGTCGCCACCATCGAGTCGCCGCGCCTGGCACACTCGGCGATCGCGCGCTCGCGGACGACGAACCGAGTGTCACCCAGCAGGCGCGCGATTTGGCTGTTGGTCTGCTTCGCCCAGTCGATGCGGTTGCCGCGCGGATCGACCTGCGTCGTCATTCCCTTGCACCGCACGCGATAGATGCCGCCCAACACATCCGGTTTGGCGAACTGCGACGTCGGACAACCGCGATAGAACCAGCCGCCGGTATCAACCACCAGCAAACTGCCATCGGGGTCTTCGGCTACGTCGGTGGGATGAAATTCGCGACTCGCGCAGGAAAGGAATTCGCGCTGCGTTGCGCGAAACGTTGCGCCGTCCCGCTCCAACTCGACGCGGACCACTTTGCCGCTGTTGAAGAACGTGGCGAACATATTGTTTCGCCAGCGATGATCCATCACGCCGCTGCGATATCGTGTTGTGCCGGAGATCGCTACGTGTCCGAATCGATGCACCGGACCGAGCACATCGCCCGTGACTTTGAGTTCCGAGAGCACTCGTTCGCGATGCGGATAAGCTCCGCCGTGCAGCCAGTGGACGAGGCAATCAACTCGCGGCCGCGTGTAGAAGATATTGACCGTGCCCAGCATCTCGCCTTCGTCAGTGAAGTCGATTTCTACCGGATTATCCATGCCGCCGCCGCAATGGATCCGCACGTCTCGCCCGTAGCCGGATTCGTAAGAATTCGGTCCCGCGGCCGTCGTCCCGTCCGATGTCTCACGACTTCGGCTACGAGGAGCCCCCGGAAGGCACGAAAAAATGTACGACCCTTCGCGCTTGCTCGTGACCTTGCCGGTTTCGTCTTTGAACTCGTGGCCGTGATAGCCGTCGCACCAGTACAACCGCCCGTCCGGTCCGGGAAAGCAGCCGTGAATACTGGCCGCATTGCCGGTGAAGCCGAATTTGTTGACGATCACGTCACGCCGATCGGCCACTCCGTCGCCGTCGGTATCTTCCAGCCGCCAGATGTTCGGCGGCGAAGCGACGTACAGCGCTCCGTCGTGCCACGCTCCACCCATCGGGAACGTCATCTTGTCCGCGAAGACCGTGCTCTTGTCGAAACGCCCGTCGCCATCGGTGTCTTCCAGCAGCCGAATCGAATTGGGTCGCTTTTCTTTCAGCTCCTGTGCACTCATGTTGACGCCCGCGTTCTCGCTGACGAACAGCCGGCCGCGGTCGTCGAACGTGGCAAAGGTCGGATGTGCGACCAGCGGCGGCCCGGCGACCAATTCGACGGTGAAACCGTCGGGCACCATGATTTGCTGCGGGGTGAAGCCCTCGGTCAGCGGTGGCGGTTCGACGGGGTCGGCTTCGCCCACGCCTTCAACCGGGTCGGCTATGCCGC
>CAYFJO010000035.1:0-46133 GCA_964343305.1 uncultured Pirellulaceae bacterium
CGGACGCGCCGCAGCGGCGGCTCTTTGTAATTGAAAACTTGCTCGTCGTTGGGCACCAAGCCATCGAGATTGATGTCGGTGTCGATCTCGCGTCCGAATTGCCGGTAGAAGTTTTGCGTGTTCAGTTCGTAAACTTTGACGATCAGCATTTTCACATTTTTGACGAACAAATCGAGCGTCACGGGCTGGTCGACGGCGAATCGATTTTCATTCGTGTGGGCGAAGTCCAAATCGATGCGATCCTTGAGCGCCTGATACGTCGCGGGCGGCAGCATGGAGTACCACTGCTCCGCCTCGCCCAGGCCGTTGACGATCTTTGTTTCGGCAAAGTTGTGCTTCAAGTAGAGATCGTTGATGTAGGCTTCGTAAGGTTTGTACGCGGTTTCCTTCACAAAAAAGTGATGCAAGTAGCTGCGCACGAGCGGTTCGTCGTTGCCAACAGGCGGCAGCTTCGTTTGCGGAAAATTCGCGCCGAGATTAGCTCGCCAGCGCCGGTTTTCTTCCAACGCCAGATACTTCTGATTCACGTAACCGACGCTGCGCGGCAGCTTGATGTACGTCATAAAGCGACCTTTGTCGTGCACACCTTGCGCGCGATCGAAGGCCAGCCGATGGTAGAGCACGTGGGCCTTGAGCGAGTTGTGAACCGGTGCAAGTCGCGAAACGAAACTCCACAGCCGATCGAGATAAGCGACGAACTGCTCATCATCGTGCCGCCAATCAACGTCATCGCTGGGATGCAACTTTGCGAGGTAAGTGTTGACGAAGTTCGTTTGATTCAACAGATCGGGCTTGAGTTTCAAGCATTCATCAAGCTGTGCGAGCAAGAGATTTTGATGAATCTTGAACGAGCCGAAACCACGGCTGTACTTGTGATTCAAATCGTCGACAACAAGTTTGGGCAGGTTGTCGTAGTCGGGACGAATCAGTCGTTGCAGCAAATGTCGTCGCCGATCGGCGCTGAGTTCTTCGCCGGTCAGCCAGTCGAGCGCCGTATCCTCAAAGTCTTGCAGGTTCGTGCGACGAGCCATCGCTTGCTTGGTGAGCGCCGGGCGGCTGATCAACTTCTGATCAAGCGAAGTCGGATGACTTGATTTCTGTCCCAGCGTTTCGCGCTGATGATTGAATTGGATTCCCAACTGGCTACGAATGTGCTCCAGCGACTTGGCCGGATCATTGTCATAAGTCAGCAATGCCTGGCGATTGAGAATCACGCGGACGCGCTGCGTATAGTTATGCCGCTTGACCCACGCTTTGACCAGCTCGTCGACGTTGTTAAACTGTTCGTTGTTTTGATAGTGCAGGCAGCGGAAATAGTAATAGTCTTCCGTGCCAGGAATGAGCTGGGCGAGTGGGACGGTGCGATCCTTGGCCAGCGCGAAATCTTCGACAAAACGAATCTCGTCAGCTTGGAGGGCCGCGGCAAGCAGAACTAGAGCGCATTTCAAAACCGTAGCTGCACTCGCCAGAGTACGGATGAATGCTGGAGAACTCCGCGTTCTGGCGAACGCAGCTACAACACATTTGGGTTTTGAAATGCGCTCTAGTAACGTGGCTAGTGAGTTCGATTTCATTTTCTATTCCTCTTCATTATTCTTCTGCCAGTTGGCTCACTCATAAGTCTACCTTCGCACGATACAAGACGCATTACGATTTGCCGCCGGAAATCTTGTCTTGCGACTTGTCGCGCGCCATAATCATCACCTGCCTTTATGCCCCTCAAAACATCCCACCTAGGAAGTGAAAAAATGACCAGCCAGCTTCGATCGCTTTTTGTCGTGATTACGTTTACCAGCCTTCTTACGTCGTCGTTACGAGCCGAGAGCTGGCCAGGTTTTCGTGGCGCTGCCGGCACGGGCGTATCAACCGAAACCAAACTGCCGTCTGAGTGGTCCCAGTCGAAGAATCTTGCCTGGAAGGCGAAACTTGACGGGCGAGCAAATTCTTCGCCCTGTGTCACGGCCGATCACGTCTTCGTTACGACGCAACTCGACGACAAGTCGCTTTGGGTTGTGTGCGTGGCCCGCGAGAACGGCAAAGTCCGGTGGAACGTGAAAGTTGGGGCTGGCGAGCTGGCAGCCAAAGGGCCGAAGAATTTGTACGCCCATCGTCACAATCCCGCGACGCCGACTTGTGCCGCCGATGACAAGAATGTGTGGACATTCTTCGGCACGGGACTTTTGCTCTGTCTCAATGCCAAGTCGGGTGATGTCGTTTGGTCGCGCGATATGGTCGAAGACTTTGGCGCGTACGACATCACGTTTGGCATGGGTTCGTCTCCGCGATTGTGGGGCGATGTGCTTTACGTCTCGTGCATGACGAAAGGCGCATCGTATGTCGTGGCACTCAACAAGTCTGACGGCAAGGAAGTTTGGAAGAAGGAACGACGTTTGCCAGCAGAATTTGACGGTCCCGATGCTTATTCGACACCCGTTGTTTTTAAAGAGCAACTACTTGTGTCGGGGTCCGATCACATCGACGCGTACGATTTGAAGTCGGGCAAACAACTTTGGCTCAGCAGTGGCTTGGATATCAAGAGCGAATTTGGACGCATCATCGCTTCGCCCGCGGTTTCGGATGAAGTCGTGATTGCCACGTCGGGCAATCCTGGCGGCGGTGGGCTTGGCCGGTCGATCGCGCTGAAGCCCGGCGGCAAGGGCGATGTGACCGAAAGCCATCGATTGTGGGTGTCTCAAAAGACGACGCCCGATAGCTCGTCGCCGCTGGTCTACGAGGGACGCGTTTATATGGTCAGCCACGAGGGCATTGCCTCGTGTCTCGAGCCGACCACTGGCGAAATCGCTTGGCGAAAACGCTTGAGCAAAGGGCCCTATTATGCGGCGTTGGTCGCTGGTGATGGCAAAGTGTATTTCCAAAGTATGGAAGGCGTTTGCACGGTGGTCGAAGCCGGCGACGAAGGCAAAGTGATCGCGGAAAACTCGTTGAGCGGTGAATTCTATGCGACGCCAGCGATTAGTGACGGAACGATCTTTTTGCGATCCTACGAAGGGCTTTATGCGATTTCCGATTGATCATGCCCGTTGAATCGAAGTGAATTGAAGGCAATTCCTTGGAGATATCTGAGGGTGCAACTACAATGTACGGTTTATGTAAAATCCCTTCGTATGCTCCAAAACCAGCGTGGATGCAGGAAAGGCTCACCCGATGTCGCAGCCAGCGGCGAATCCGACGGGACAATCGGATGCCGAGATTGCTGCGTCAATCCGCGCTCATATTCTGCCCACATCCAAACGGCTTCGTAATTACCCCGAACAGTTTGTCGAACTACAAACGATTCGCCAGGAAATCATCACGCCGTTTCTGCAGGCGTTGGGCTACAACTTTGAAAGCTTCGCCGCCGTCGTTTCCGACTTTCCACCCGACCCCGAGTTTCGAAAACGCAAGGTCGACTTTGCGATGATGGAACACGGGGCAGAGTCACTGCTGGTCAATTGCACTTCGCCACAAACGCCGTTTCGTCCCGTCGAAGCTCGACAGATTGTTTGGTTCTTAGAACACTCGCGCGCGGACGTCGGCATTATTACCAACGGGTTCGAGTTTCGATGTTTTTCGACTTGGGGCGAGCCGCGGAACGAGCCGTTTTTTGAATTCCGTCTCGACTACACCAGCTCTCGTATTTACGAAGAATTGGCTCCGTTGAGCAAGCCATTGATTCAAAGCGAGCAAACGCGGGCGTTTGTTGAGAAGAAACGCCGTACGCGATTGGTTCAACAGGCATTGATCGAAGAATACAACATGCCGTCGGCCGACTTTGCCCAAGTGTTGCTTGAGCGAGCAGGGCTCAGTCACGAAGAGGATCCCGAAATCGTGCGCGACGCGTTTTTCTGGTTAGTCAACAACTCGTTGAATACCGCGTTGCTTTCCCATCGCCAGCGTACCAATCCATCAAGCGTCGCGCCCTCGAAAAACGGCGACTCTGCGGCACCTGCGGAAAACCAAGACTCCGACGATGAAAGTGGCGACGGTCAAGTGCGTGTGGCAAGCTAACGCTTGGGTGGCGGGATCGTCTTTGGTTTCACGTTGAGAACTGGATCGTTCACTTCGTTTTGCCACTTCTTCATCTTGGCAAGCAAGTCCTTCAGAACTGGCTGATGTTTCTTTTCGTTCGACAGATCATTCAACTCGTCGGGATCATCTTTAAGGTTGAATAATTGGTAGCGGTTGATCTGTGGATAGTGAATTGCCTTCCACTCGTCGGTTCGAATCATCCGCTGCCTGTCACGGAAATAGCCGAAGATGTGGGGATAGACTGACTTTTGTTTTCCAGCGATGACGCCACTCAGGCTCTTTCCTTCGACAGACTTCGGAATTTCTGTGCCGGCGAAGTTGCAC
Source organism: uncultured Pirellulaceae bacterium (assembly GCA_964343305.1). Taxonomy (GTDB): domain Bacteria; phylum Planctomycetota; class Planctomycetia; order Pirellulales; family Pirellulaceae; genus CAYFJO01. Next base: position 4,354 of record CAYFJO010000035.1, read on the forward strand.
GCCGTGGGAAAGAGATCGCGCAGATAAACTTGAGCGTCGCGACGTTCGCCTTGAGGAATTCCGGGGCCGTGAAAAATCAGCGGAACGCCAATCGTGTGTTCGTACATGTTTTGCTTGCCGCGAATCCCGTGGCTACCGACGCCCAGCCCGTGGTCGCTTGAGTAGATGACGATCGTCTTGTCCCACTGTCCAGTCTCTTTTAGGGTCGTGATCATTCGACCGATCTCTTGGTCCATGTGCGAAATCACCGAGTAGTACATGCCGATCACCTCGCGTACGAGTTGCTTGGAACGTGGCCAAGGCATGAGCCGTTCGTCGCGACCTTCGTAGTTGCCGTGGTCAAACGGGTGCTGCGGCAGATAGTTCTTGGGCAGCAGCATTTTCTCGAACGGATACATCTCGTCGAATCCGGTGGGCATGAACAGCGGATCGTGAGGTGCCGTGAAACTAACCTGTAGGAACCACGGCTTGTTCGTTTTGCGCTCCATCAACTCGATGGCGGCGTCGGCGAAGTGGGCGCTGATATCCGGCGTTAGGCCAACGCCTTTTTCTGGGAACAGTTTTCCATCCTCTGTCTGAAAAATCCAACCGCGATAGCCCGTGACTTTGCTGCCTTTCCAATCGACCTGATCTTTTGCGAACTTGCCACCGCCACCTCGATACAATCCGACGCACTCTTCGAAGCCATGATCGCGCGGCAAGCCGCGATTGTGCCACTTGCCGACAAACCAGGTGTGATAGCCAGCCTCGCGCATCGTCCGCGGCCAGAGGGCTAGCTCCGGTTTGATTTGTCGTCCGAAGTCCAACACGCCGTTGCGAAAGCTGCTGCAGCCGGACAGGATTTCGGCGCGGCTGGGGGTGCAGATGGGATTGCCGCAGGTTGCGCGAGTGAAGACTGTGCCGTTGCGCGCGAGTGCGTCGAGGTTTGGCGTTTTGATAACCTTGTTGCCCAAAGCGGAGATGGTGTCTGGGCGTTGGTCGTCGGAGAGTAAGAACAAGATGTTTGGACGGCGTTTGTTTTGTTCGCTGGCTTGGGTGTCGAGCGATGAGATGCCGGAGAGGATCGCGAGGACGAGGAAGGTGACGCGATGGGAGAACATTGTAGATTCCTTGGGTGTAGATGATTGATTAAAACGGTGGGGAGTTGGGATCGGGTACTGGGTGCTGGGTACGACGTGACTCGGCACTTGTTGCTCGATTATAATGCTGCACGTACTCCCTTTTCCAATTGTCCCGGAAAGGATCATGTTGACCCCGGAAGGTCGGGTGTCACACAACAACCTGTCCGATCACTTCAAGGAGAATTCATGTCGCAACGCACCAATCCAATCGCCCTCGTTCTCTCACTGGTCTTGGCAGCCGTCTTGTTTGCGGACGAAAAGCAAGACCTTGTGAAACTGCAAGGCACCTGGAATACCAAAAAAGGGCCAGTGAAGGACATGGTGATGACAATCGACGGAAACAAGTTTAGCCTTAAATCAGAAGGCCAGGAATTCAAAGGCACGTTTGTGATCGACAGCTCGAAGACGCCGAAAACCATGGACCTAACGGTGACCGGCGGCGAGGGAGTTGAGTTGTCGGAATACAAGGGCAAGACGTCGAAAGCGATTTACGAATTGGACGGCGAGACGTTTAAGTGGTGTGCCAACGAGCCTGGCAAAGATGGGCGTCCAACCAAGTTTGATAAAGATGACGGCGCCGATATCGACGCATTACTTGTCGTATTTGAACGCGAGAAACACTAAGTCCGCGAGACAGAGGACGCCGTCCTAGCGGCCAAATACAAATCCAAACGTAAACGCAGACACGATCATCTCTTGATCAGCGGTGAATGGATCGTTTTGACGTCCGATTCCCTGGCCGAAGCCAAGGATGTCAATCCCGGAAACGATGGAGATGTCTTTCGTGAGGATGTAGGCTGCTTCCGCTCGAACGTTGGCTCCCCACACAAATTCGTCACCGGACGAGTTATTGCTCGGGCCGGCGGGATTGTTGTAGGCTTGAAAGTTTTGCATCACGAAACCGCGACCTTCGGTGGACAATTGCCAACGGCCCTTGCGGCGAAACCAGCGTGTTCCCAACTGAGCACCAACCATGTTGTTTGAAGTGGAAGCGATGTTGAGTGTGACACCATCTGGGAAAGTAATGACTCGATCCTGAAAGTTCACGAACCGAGGTCCCGCAAAAACCTCGACGATCCCACCGTCTTCGAGGGGATTAAGCCGGAAGACGCGATTCACTTCGATGCTGTTCAACTCCGTCGTGACAGGAACGGATTGCCGATAGATCTCGGCGGACCAACCTTTTTGTTCGTTGGTCATATAGCCGATTTGAAATCGGTTTCCCCACCCCCACTGGCCTCGGTTCGCGGTGGCAAGTCCAGTGGCTGTGCCGGAAGGTCCTGAGAGACTCATCAACATGCGGCGGTAGTCAAAATACCAACCGATCGGTGCGTCGGGCCCGTTGCCAAATTCGGACCATTCGGCTGGGGCAAAAAACTGCATGTCATGATCGAAGTAACCTGCTTCAAACGGCGAGGCGGGTGGCTCTTGTGAGAAGCTGTTGGAACCGATGCAAACACATCCAATCAAGGCTGCCAGAACGATGCGACTTCGATTTTTGGCCATCATTTCATTCCGTTGAATTGCGAAGAGCCACATGGGCGCGTCTTACGTGCTGTTGGTACACAATCCTTCACGTGACGGGATTATCGGATGTGCCCGTTGTGGAAGTTGAGTAAGAAAGGTAAAGAATTCCGATCTTTACGATTTTTCCGCCAACCGAAGAGTTTGCCAGGAAAAGCAGTGGCTTAAATGGAAAAAGGTGGCCCCCACAGGTGGGGCAGGTACCTGGGGGGCCGATAGCTAGAGAGAGTAAACCTCCCAAGGTAATGACCATGCTTAGCGGGGGGTTGTACTCCATACAAGTGGGTACCTGCAAGAATCGAGTACATCGTTGCCTTTCTACACTCTGTGGCCGATTTGATGTCGGTCAATTGTGAATGCGTCTGTAACGGCCTATATTTCCGGTGGTAACTACCGTTTGTGAGTTTCGTGTATCCAACCGAGAGAAATCGTCATGGTATTCCACCAGCGTGTTCTATATCTAACTCTGCCGCTGCTGTTGCTCTGTTGCGTCTGCCGGTCGGACGACGCCCAAAAAGCATCTCGCGATGAATCCGCTGGTGCCCGAGGCAAAGCAAAATCCACCACTCCGTTCGTTCGCGTTCGTGAACTTGACGATGGCGAGCCGGCTGCTTTGGAAACAGCCATCGTTCGCTTCGCTAGTCCGACTGGCAAGGAGCCGTCCATTGTCGTGGATTTGATTGGCGTGGTTCATATCGGCGACCAAACGTACTACGAAAAGCTGAACGCGATCTTTCCGCAATATGATGCATTGCTGTATGAACTGGTTGCCCCAGAGAACGCACGCGTGCCGCGCGCTGGCGACAAGCGTCGATCGGGAAGCATGCTCTCAGGTGTTCAACGCATGATGAAAAGTATGCTTGACCTGGAATTTCAACTCGACCACATCGACTACACCGAAAAGAACTTTGTCCACGCCGACATGTCGCCCAAGGAATTTGCCAAGACGATGAGCGACCGCAACGAGAGTTTTCTAAAGATGTTCTTCAAGGCGATGGGCCATGGCGCGGCGATGCAGGCCAAGGACCCAGAGCGCTTCAATGACGCCGCCATGCTGATGGCCTTGTTCGCCAGGGACCGTGCATTGCGTTTGAAGCGTCTGATGGCGCGGCAATTCGAAGACTTGGAAACGATGACGGTCATGTTCAATGGACCAGACGGATCGACGATTATCACCGAGCGCAATAAGAAGGCCTTTAAGGTCATGGATCGCGAGATCACGGCGGGCAAGAAGCGCCTTGGAGTCTTTTATGGGGCGGGACACTTGCCTGACATGGAGCAGCGGCTGATCAACGACTATGGTTTGGAGCTAAAGGAAGTGCGATGGTTGAGCGCGTGGTCGCTTCAGCCGAAAGAGAAATCCAAGGACTAAACTTCCGAAGTTTAGGAAACCCTGGGAAGTCGGGGACATCTGCAACCTTCCTTTACAGTTCGCCGACGTTGCTTCATACTACCGACTTGAGCAGAACGATCGTCCCGCGATTAGACCCTCCTGACGGATTAATACGGAGTGTGCACGGATGGAACGGCTATCAGTTTGTGAAACGACGACCTATCGCTGGTCGTTCGAAGAAGACGTCCAAAACTATGTTTCCGCCGGATTTCAGGGCATCGGCGTTTGGCGGCAGAAGCTGTCGGATTTTGGCGAAGAAAAAGGTGCGGAACTGCTGCGCGACAGTGGTTTGAAGGTGTCCAGCGTCCTGTGGGCCGGCGGATTCACTGGCAGCGACGGCCGCAGTTACAAAGACAGCGTCGCGGACGCGAAAGAGGCGGTTCAACTCGCCAGCTCGTTGGACGCTACCTGCCTGGTTGTCTATACCGGTGGACGAGCGGGTCATACGCATAATCATGCACGACGGCTGATCAAAGGCGCGTTCAAAGAGTTGTTACCGGTCGCGGCGGATGCCAACGTTACGCTGGCGGTCGAACCGATGCACATCGGCTGCGCGGCCGAATGGACCATGTTGACCGATCTGGATGAAACGCTTGAAATCATTGCCGCCGCCGACAGTGCCGATTTGAAACTCGTATTCGACACCTATCACCTGGCGCAAGACGTAGCGATCATCGATCGCATACCGGAGTTGGTCCCACGTATCGGTTTGGTTCAACTCGGCGACGCCAAACAGCCACCCAACGGTGAACAAAATCGCTGCCTGTTGGGCGACGGCGTCATCCCGCTGAGCGAAATCATCGCCACGCTTGACCAAAACGGGTACGAAGGTTGCTATGAAATCGAACTGATGGGCGAAGAGGTTGAGAATGTTGAATATGGCGAATTGATCGCGAAGTCAAAGCACGCCGTCTATGAAATGTTGGCTGCGAAACAATGACGTAAGATGATCTCGTCATTCTTTGTCGGGAATCAACTCCAAACAGACGAGACGATCGTTGCCGCGCACATAGAGCAGACCGTGCGATAAAATCGGAGCCGCCCAGCACGGCATCTTCAGCAATTTTGGTTTGCCGCCGTCAATTGGATCAGTGCCCGGTTCATCAGTTCGAAACGTCACCTCACTCACTAGTTCGTACTTCTCCGGGTTGGCTTTGATCAATTTGAGCGTGCCGAGTTCACCTAGGACAATGAAGTGACCGTCAACGTACATCAATGTTTGACGCTCGCGAATCTCCAGCGGCAGTTGCTCGACCCATTGGACTTTGCCGGTCTTCCACTGGACGCAGCGCAGATCGGCATCGGGCTCATCTCGGCCGCTGCATCCGTACAAATAACCGCCGATGTGAATGGGTGTATTCCAGTGGGTTTCCATCGCCTTTTCGCGAACACGGTCGTTGTCTTTCCAAACGAGGTCGTAACCGCCCATTTTGACTTTTAGCAGCGACGAACCAATTTCGTAAGTTTCCGAAATAAACACTTCGTTGCCCACGACGACTGGTGTCATGGCGTTGACGCTTTCGAGTTTTCGCGACCGCCACGGATAATGAAAACTCGATTTGCCTGTCGCTGGATCAAATCCAATCAACCCACCGCGACAAAAGGCGAATCCGGTCTGCCGTCCGTTGACCTTGGCGATTTTCATCGAAGAATAACTGGCCAATTCATCGCTGAATTTGTATTTCACTTCGCCCGTGAATTTATTGAATGCAACAACACCGCTACCGTTACCATCGACCGCGCCGCGGCTGGCATACAAGCCAGGACTGCCGGGCGGGCTCCCGCCGATCATGCAGACCAACAAGTCGCCCTCGATCTGTGGGGTGCCGCCAACGCCGAAAAAGTTCTGGACAACGCCGAATTCTTTTTCCGTGTTCTTCTTCCAGATTAACTTGCCGTCGGTTGCACGAACGCAGTGCAACATACCCTCGACACCGAAAATGTAAACGCGATTGCCTTCGATGATCGGCGAACAACGCGGGCCGTTGTTGTAGCCCAACATATCGCGATAGTCCGTGTCGTATTCAAACTCCCATAGCTCTTTGCCCGTCTCGGCGTTCAGGCAATAGAGTCGCGCCTTGCGAACAAATCGATCGAACTGATAGTAACGGCCCTTGGCGACCGAACCGATGCCATAACCCGTGCCCAATTTGCGTTGCCAGACAATTCTCAGACCGCCGTCTTTCCAATCGGTGATAATACCTTTTTCCGGCGACTTGGAATCGCGATTCGGTCCCAAGAAGCTTGGCCAGTCAATGCCTTGCTTACGTGTCCATAGACTGGGCATTTCGTCTTTGGACGGAGTTGGCTTCTTTGCGTTCGCGTCAACAACGTCTTCGGCGGGACTGGTACCACATCCAGAGGCCAACACGACTAGAATCAAAACAGCGCTGACCGAATATCGCATTTGGCGTTTCCTTGATTTACATTGCACGATAAAAGACAATTGCCAGTTGCCCAACAATATAACCCGACCAAGCTTCACTTTTCTAGTTCGCATTATGTTGGTAATCAATTCCAAACTGTCGATTCCGCTTCGTGAATTCACGTTTACGTTCGCGCGCAGCAGTGGTCCAGGCGGACAGAACGTGAACAAAGTCAATACCAAGGCGACGTTACGTTGGGCGGTGTCGACGACGCGAAGCCTGCCGGATGACGTCAAGCAGCGGTTTGTCGAAAAATATCGTCGCCGCATGACGACCGAAGGTGACTTGGTCATGTCAAGCCAACGGTTCCGGGATCAAGGCCGCAACGTTGCCGACTGTCTGTCGAAGCTCCGTGAGTTGATCGAACAAGTCGCCCAGGCACCCAAAAAACGTCGGGCGACCAAACCAAGCAAGGCGTCCAAAGAACGCCGGCTCAAGGAAAAGAAAGCTCGTTCGACCCGAAAACAAATGCGAAAAAGACCGACGCTGAACGACTAATTACCCCGCTTGAGTTGGGTAATGTCGAGCAATCGTTCCCATTGCACCGGGAACATTTGGTGCCAATTGCTCTACACTTCGCAAAAACAATTATAATTTCACAAGATATTCGATTCATGATCGAAGTACCTCACTGTAGGTTTTTCCTTCCCCGCATGAATCACCCCTCCAAAAGGATTTTCATACCATGTTCGGCAAACCAGAATGGTTCAAAAAGAAAGTACTCGGCTGGGGGCTGACTCCAGTGTCTTGGCAAGGCTGGGTTTATGCACTGGTTTGGGCAGGCGTGATCACAGGGCCGTTCACGTATATGATTGTGAACGAAATGATCGTGCAATCGATCGTTTGGCTCGTCGCCGGGATCTTGGCAATCACCTACGATGTCTACCTGATCCTGCAAGCGATGGAAGCCGAGGAACGTAAGAAGCTATTCTTTATCGGGGAAGACGGAGACGACGCCAAGGTTGTCACCAAGAATTTTGATTTGGAAGTCCGCGAATAAAAAGCCAACGAATCAGCCTCAAACTTCCGACGTCTCAGAGACTTCGGAAGTTTTTTCATGCGCTGCTCGCGCCAGCAACTTGTTTGCCATTTGATTCGTTTCCTCATCGTCGTTGTCCCAAAGTGATTTGAGATTGGAGCGGATTCTTCGTTCCGCGGTCTTCAGATAGTAACGCCCCGTCGCCAATTCGAACTGTTTCCGCGCGTCGTCTACGTGATGGTCACGCAACAGCGAATCAAGCCGGTTTAATACGCAAGAACTCACATACAATTCAGTTGCCGCATCTGAAACACGGGCCAGCTTGTGTTGCATTTCCAAAATGTCGGTTTGATAAGTGCGTAACAGTTTTTCGACATTGGAACCGAGCAGGTTGACCAGCCGCCCAATCCTCACACCAACGTCTTCGAGTTCGACGTTCTTGACTGGCACCGAGGGTGAAACGAGCAGCGAACCGAGCTTGCGTCCAGCGAAGCGACCGATTTTGGAAAAATTGCCCAACGGGTTCTTGATCGCGTAGAGCACACCTTCCAACTCCAGGCCGACGTCGCGCATGCCGATCAACGCCGTGAACGCTCGCAGCACATCGTTGGCACCTTCGCCGATCATGTTGATGCGGGCGTCACGCATCATGCGTTCAAAAGGCTGGTCGGTGAAGTAGGCCAGGCCGCCATGAAGTTGAAACGTGTCGTGAACGATCTTCCATAACACTTCCGTCGAAAAGACTTTCAGCATCGCCGTTTCCAGCATGAAGTCGCCTTCGCCCGAATCGATCAAAGCCGCGGTTTGATACGTGCAAGCTTCCATGGCATAGGCACCGCCCTGCATATAGGCGAGTTTCTCTTTCACCAATTCGAACGAACTGAGTGTCTCGCCGAATTGGACTCTTGAGTTTGCATGGGCGGTTGCTCGCTCGACACAAAACTTTGCCGCACCGGTGCAACTGGCACCAAATGTTGTGCGGCCAAAGTCCAGCACGGTCAGCGCAACTCGCAAGCCTTTGCCCAACTGGCCGAGGACGTTTTCTTTGGGAACGAACATGTCGTTAAATGCCAGACGACTAGTTACCGTGCCACGAACGCCCATTTTTTCCATGCACTTTTCGGTGACTTCAAAGCCGGGCATGTCAGGCGTGACAATAAACGCCGTGACTTTCGAATCATCGCTGCCGGCGACAGGAGTTCGTGCCATGACGGTCAGGACCTTGGCGATGCCGCCGTTGGTGATCCATCGCTTTTCGCCGTTGATGAGAAAGCCTTGTCCGTCCGCAGTCGGAGTCGCCGTGGACTGGACGTTTCCCGCATCACTGCCCGCTTCGGGTTCAGTCAGTGCAAATGCGTTGATCCACTCGCCCGAAGCGGCCTTGTGCAGATACGCTTGCTTTTGTTCTTCCGTACCAAACAAAACAATCGCACGTGGGCCAATGGAATGGTGTGCATTGACGAACAACGCCGTACCCGCACAGTGCCCACCGAGGACTTCTAACACTCGGCAATACTCCGTCTGTGACAGATCCAACCCACCGCACGATTCGGGCAAACACGCTCCGAGGACACCAAGATCGCCCAATCCATCGATCACCGATTGAGGAATCTCGGCTTGTTGATCGATCGCCACCGGATCGACGTGATCGTGACAAAACTGTTTCAGCCGATCCACAACACCGTTGGCCCGTTCGTTGTGCTGGTTCGTTGGATAGTTCAGCAGGCGGTCGCCGAAGTACTGACCAAAGAACAGGCCCTTGGCAAAACCGACTTGTCCCAGCCGGTCGCCCAAAATCTCTTCGGCTTCGGCCATTTGCTTTTCGCGATCTATCGTGCCCATCGTAACATCTCCAGTGATTGAAGTTTCAAGAGCGCATTTCAAAACCGTAGCTGAAGTCGAAAGACTTCAGAGATTTCCTGAATTCTCACGAATCCAGCTACGACAAAACAGGCTTTGAAATGCACTCTAACACAATGATAGGATGCGACGACAACTTCGTTGAATAGCAGTCTTTCGAATGGCAATTGTCAACGACGAGCTAGCACGCATAAATTACGATTTATGACGATTCACGGCGCGGCTGCGAATACACGAATGCAAGGTGGACAATTTGGATGGACGATCTGCCTCTTCCACGGCATGGCGGTCTGCTATAATAGTTAAAGAAAGAATTTCGACTTAAATTAATCAGCTGGGAATTCCCAAACATGGGCAAAGACGATCATATCGACGACATCTTGGTGAACTGGAATTACGATCCAAACCGCCTCAACGTCCGGATGCGTGAAGGAATCGACGGCCGCGACGTGCTGCAAATGAGAATTGACATGGGGCTCTTGCAAATGGAAGCTTCCGGTCGTCCCGATGGCACGCGGCCTGAGGGATCCGAGACGTATCTCGACCATTTAATGAGTCTCACGTTTCACAGCGACAGTGCATTCACGATGGACGAGGATCAATGCTACGAAGTGGACCGCGAGTTCGTGCAGTACTACCATCGGCGGATTTGTTGGCTGCAACTGCATCGCTATGACCGAGCAGTTCGTGACGCCGACCACACGCTGGAATTAATGGACTTCTGCAAGGTTCATTCGCCGGACGAGCATTGGACCATGTCCCACGAACAATACCGCCCATTTGTGCTGTTTCATCGAATTCAAGCTGCCGCTCTGTCGCAACTTGATGAAGAAAGCCCCGAAGTCGCGGTGGAGGAGATCAACAGCGGCCTGGAGCAACTACGTGAGTTGTTCGAGGACGAAGGTGTCGACGAAGTGTTCGACGAAAATGAATTGGTCCAACGGCTCGTCGAACTGCGGGAAGAACTCCGCGACAAGTTTGACGTTGGCGATAAGCTGCACGAACGGCTGCGTGTTGCCGTTGAAAATGAAGAATACGAACTGGCGGCGAAGCTCCGTGATGAAATCGCTCAGCGAAGCGATGTCGGACTTTGATCACACCGTGAATTGCGCAAACGCAAGCAGCTAGCAACGGTGTGATTGAAACGATTGACACGACCTTTGTAATTTTGCAACTAAAGTGTCCATCTAACGATTTTTCGCTCAAGTTCGCTTAAGTCTCGACGTCGCGGCAAGTTGCAGCCATCTGACGATTTTGCAATGTGCATTGGCACTCTCTCTGCATAGCATTGCGGTGCCTATCGTTTACTAACCGGTTCAAAAAGGGGTCAGGTGCCGTTGCCGGGACGGCCCGCAGGGTGCTTGGCACAACGGTACCTGACCCCTTTTAGAATCACTATCTCATCTATTGCAAAGGAGTGTGTCATGCTAGTTCTCACAAGGAAGCGTCAAGAACAGATTCGAATTGGTGACAACATCACGCTCACCATTCTGAAAGTCAAAGGCAATACAGTTCGTGTCGGCATCGAAGCTCCTCGCGATGTTCGCGTCGTGCGTGGCGAGTTGCCGCCCAAGGAAATGACTTTGACGACGGACTGCCCGTCGGAAAACTTGGCGTGTGAAGACGATCCGAGTCTGACAAATGAGGAGACGCTTGCCGAATCCGATGTCGTTGAACAACTGGTACAGGAGCGAAAAGCGGCCGCGGCAGTCATTGCCAACGCCATTTAATTCATCGCGGAAACTCCGATGGAGATCGTGCCAAACGGCGTACCAGTTGAAAAGGGCGTGGGGCTGACACGTTTTTTTCAACATCCATGACAGGCGGCCAACTCTGCTCGTGCCAATTGTCGAACAACAGAATCTTACGCGGAATTTGAGAAGAATTGGATTCATTGGGCAAGGATTGCCCGCATTCCGCACTTCTTCATCGCTCTCGCCCAATCTATTGCGATGTCTCGATGTCCCGCAAATGCTCCAGCAAAATGCGACGCACTTCCAAAATGCTGTGCGGATTCTGATGTGCCGACATGTGGTGTGCTTCGACGACGAGTTCCGAATCGACGTCTTCTAAATGGGCACTTGCCAACTCCACAACGCCGTCTCCTTCGCCAGTAATCTTGGTTCCGATTCGTGCCACCGAATTCGACGGCCCGGCCGTGCCGACGACATTGTGATACTTCACCCAACTCGATTTCCTGGCAGCCAGCATCGCGGGAAACATCGGGCAATCTGGGTCCAGCGATTCGACGCTGGTGCGCGCCTGCAACAACTTTGTGTCGCGAAAGAAGTTGGTATTCTCACGCAACAGTTTTTCGCTGCCAAAAGTCAACATCTCTGGGATGGTAAACAGCGATCGACTCAGCCACTGCGTCGTGGAATTCGCAAACTGGCTGCCGCGATGCGGTGTGGCGATAGTGATCACTCGCCGGACGGATGGATCGGGACGGAAAAACAACGAACGAGCCAATTGTTCGCGTGTTGCATGGTTGGCATTCAATCGATCGAACGGTTGGTCGCTGAGGATTCGCCAGAAGTCCTGCCCGCTTTCGAGCGTTTGCAGTTTCGAGATCAGCCCGCCCATGCTATGCCCAACCAGCACCATTTCGTTAATCGCGGGCGAACGCCCCGTGGGATCAAGTGTCCGCCGTGCCTGCGCTAAATCGTCTCGCATGTCGCTCGCGCTAACCCAAAACGGTTGTCCCGATGGGTAGAGATAAAACCAAAATTGATAGCGATCGTGAATTGCCGGATCGGCGCGCAAGTCGTTGAACATTTCCATCCACGTCGTGGGACTGGACCACAATCCGTGCACCATGACAACGGGGATTTTGTTGGATTGATATGGCTCCAGCATGTAAAGCCCGCGCAGTTGTTTGCCAAAGTTCGCATCGAGCAAGGCAAAAGTCGCGACGGCGGGCGTCCGCACCAGCGGATCGTTCAGGTAGAATGCCAAGGGAGTGCTGAGGTCACTCTCCAGCCGAGCCACGCGGCCATCGACCTTCACGTCTCGCGTGGTGAGCGGGTCGTATAGTTCCAGCGAGCATAGCTCGACGGTATCGTCGCTGGAGTTCGCCGCACTTCGGCGGCTTGAACAAACTCGCAAAAACGCGGTCACGGGAAAGGAGAGTCCATTGGGATAGTATCGCTCGATAGGACCGTTTGAAGCCTGCTTGCGTCGTACCGCGATCAGAGGTACACCCAGCCCAAATGTTTGGTGGCGATTCCTGAGCCCCGTCATTTTGTAATCGGACACGAATTCAAATCGTTCAAACTCGTCATTCGCCCATGGCCCACGAGAAACGCAAGCAATGTCGAACTTCCTGCCAGCCGTGTACACCGAGTGTGTTTTTCCCGGACGCAGTTCTCCCCGGCTGGCAATGATGCGCAGCATTCCTTCGAGCGACGAGTTGTAGATTCTTCGCGCTTCGTGAAACACGGGATCATAGGTGTTCCGCTCGCGGTCAAATCGCTCGTCCAGCAGAAACATGTACGAGTGCACGACGGCCACGCCAAAGAGGTCCATCGCCGCTTTTTCGTCGCCCGCGGCAACCGCTTTGTGTGCATAGAGTCCTGCCAGATCGGAGAACGCGAACAGTTTGTCCAGCGTTGGCTCGACATGGATGGATTGCGACAAACGGGCTAGCACAACTTGCGGCTCGCGCCGGGCTTGTTCATCGAGACCATATCGAATCAATGTCCGCTTGGTGCGCGAATTCGGTTCAGGAGCGGAAGAAGTAAACCAAGTCAACCGTTGATGAAGGCGATCACGCCCGGTTTTGCGGATGGCCACCATGCTGGGTGTGCCATAGTCGATCACGCTGGCGAAACGTTGCAGATTCTGTTTGTTGAAAGTGATGCAGCCGGTCGATGCAGAGACACAGACGATCGTCAGCAGCGTCGCGACGATTCGCGCCGTGCGATCGGTGAATCGAACCGTTTGTATTTTGGACGCTCGCATAGCCGGGTCGTGCAATGCTAGCTGAAATAACGTCTGCCGCCGTGCGCGCAGAATCTCCGCGATTTTAGGAGAGAGAACTAAAGCGGCCCCTTGAGAATTGGTCAACGCCAGTTTGCACATATTACGCGAATTGAGAAACGTTGGTTCGCCGCGCTCTGGTGATTGAGAATAAGGAAGGCAGGAATAAGGTAAACATATTCCTGCCTTCCTTATTCAATCTGAATGCATCAGCTTGGCGATGGATTTTCTTTAACTACATCCCAATCAACATCGATTCCTAATCCCGGTTGATCGGTGATCGTCGTCATTGGCCCATCAATCTTGACCGCGTTCTTCGCCAGGCTGAACTGATGATACGCCGGACCCAAAACATCGCCGGGGAATTGTTCGATCCGTATGTTCTCCGTCGCCACGATCGCGTGGCACATGGCGGCAGTGGCAATGTCGTATTCCAGATTCGAGCCGATCGAACAGGCAACGCCGTGCTTGGCCGCAAACTCGGCGATCTGCTTTGTCTTGCGAATGCCACCGTTTTTGCCTGGATACAGACTGATCACGTCGCAGCACTCGTTGCGGATCAGCTCCTGGGCGTGGATCAAATCAAAACAAATATCGTCGGCCATGATCGGTGGCTTCACTTCGCGGCGAACGCGTGCCATGCTAGCGTAGTCGCCATCCGCCGTTGGTTGTTCCATCAAGCCGATGCTGCAGTCTTCCAGTGCGTGCAGGCAATGGATCGCAGTGTCGGCGTCCCAACCACAGTTTGCGTCCAACACCAGGTCGTTGTCCGAGCCGATCGTTTCTCGCACGGCGCGCACGCGAGCAATGTCATCTTCCGCTTTCCCGCCGACTTTCACTTTGATCGTCGTGAACCCTTGGTCAAGCAATTCGGTTGCCCGCTTCTTCGCGCGATCCACGTCATACGCTCCCATCGAGAACCGGCTTCGAATCGTCAGGTCGCGGCAAGCGCCGCCAAGCAACTCATAGACTGGTTTGCCGGCCGTTTTCCCCGCAATATCCCAGCACGCCATTTCGATTGCCGATTTGGCAAACCAATTGTGTCGGCAGGCAGCATCCATCTGTCTATCGATCGCTTCCACGTCGCAGGGATCGCTGCCGACGACAGCTGGCGCGAGAACGTGCTGAATCAAGGCTTCGGCCCCCCAAATCGTTTCTCCGCTCCAACGCGGCGAGACCGTCGCTTCACCGACACCTTCAATCCCTTCGTCAGTCAACACGCGAACGATTGTGTAATCCGACACATCATGGACGCCAAGCGACGTGATCATGAGATACTCAGGCTTGATTGGTATGCGAACAGAGTGGGTTTCGATCCTGGCGATTTTCATTTTGGTTCAATCGAACTCGCGGTTTGTCTGACTGTCGAACTGCGGTTGTGAAGGTTAGAATTGCACTCAAGATATCTCGTCCACATCTTATGAGCAATCACGAAAAACAATCTTGTCCGCTACGAATGAATTTATGTCGTAGCATGAGATCGTCGAATTGAAGGAACGGTTTAATGGATGTTGGTTTTATTGCAGTTATATATTTCGGTTTTGCGCTGCTCTTCATTGTGATAGGCGCAACTGGTTACTATGGATGGACTCGCACTCCAGAATCAATGCTTTCCATTCAGAGAACACGCTTTTGGTCGCGCCTTTGGACAGACTTTTGGGTTGCTATCATTGGAAAAGAGGGCGTCAGGAAGTATGGGATCGGCGGTAGCGTCGTCTTATTGATCGTTGGGGCTTGTTTTCTTTTGTCTAGCTTCGGTGCATTTTATACTCACTTCACTTCGGGATCCCCCAAACCAACTCAGTCGTCTTGGCGAACTTCGCGGCCAGGTTCAGGTCAAGTGACTCCCTACAACTACCGCGATCGTTTCAAGCCTGAGGTCCCCAAATCCAAGAAGCCGATCTCGCTTGGGAAACCAATTTTGCAGTTTTCTCACGGGGCAGGAGATAATCTGGCTTGCGTATTTGCACGAAACGGCGCGAGTGTTTTGTCGATCAGCGAATCTTCACAACCTGTTGAGTTTGACACCAAGACAGGCGAATCACGAGTTTTGAAAAATCTCAGCGACAAAAGGGCTGATTCCGTATTTTCGACAGCCGACAAAAAGCATGCGATATTTTCGCGCCGATCTAAGTCGAATGGTTCGTATCGCTATTTGATTTCAGTTGTTGATTTGTCGACGCTTGAAGTGAATCGAACTAAGGACTTAGACGCAAAGCCATTTGCTGCAACCGCCGACCTCAAAGCATTTGTTTTTTCCGACGGACAAGGCGGCTTTTACATTGGTGCCGCGGATGGCTTAATGACATTTTCTGTCAAGCGGGCTAGTTTTCATCCTACTGAAGAGATTGTTTTCGATGGCGGTATTGAGGGTGTGTGTGCTCGCGACTTGAATAACCCAGAGCGTTTACAGAGGATTGAGAGTATTGACGTACGAAGGGCCTTTGTGGACGTTTCCCTTAATGGAAATGTTTTAGCTGTGTGGGACCGTCAGCTGATCAACATCTGCCTTTGGCGCGACGACCAAAGGATTTCCCATTTCTACGCGCCACGTCAACACAATAGTGCCGCAACTCACAATTGATTCGCCACTACTGGCGAAGTCTGCCTATTCTATTGCTAGCTACGTCTAACCTAACACCGCTTGATGCTTGTTTTCGGCACGACGCCAAACTATGGCCACTTTGTCAATTTTAAGTGCGGACTTTGGGAAATCTGGAGACGGTGGAAAATCATTGGAAATAGGTAAGATCTGATCCTGGTGGCACTTTAACTGTGACTTGCGGCAATAGTGTGTTTTGCCTTTCCCATAATGGGCGATTTGTCACTTATAGCACGGACGGCATGTTGGTGTTATTTGATGTAAAACGAGAACTAATTGTCGGCGCTTTTGAAGCAGATTTTTTGCCAAACGACATTCGAGGAGTCGAATTCGCTTCTCAGGAGACACATCTACTCGCCTATACAAAAACGACCGGTTTCGTTTGGGAAATTGATAAATCATTCGTCAATGCACAGAATTAGCGCGCAAGGACAATGGATACCGGTTGCTGGCAATTCCACTTCAGATCAAAAGTAAAAAAGGAAGATGTTCATGTTGAGTTTTTCCCATTCCGCGCAGTGTTTTTGTCTGATTCTGTTGGCGACCACCTTGTGTGGCGCACCGACAAGCTCCAGCGCGGACGACGCAATACTACCGAAAGGTTTTCGCGCGCTATTCAACGGCCAGAATCTCAAAGGTTGGTACGGCAACAACCCTCATCAAACCGCCAAAGCCAAGAGCGATCAGCACGACAAGGCAATCGAAGATCAGCAGTCGGAATTCAAGGCCCACTGGAGTGTGGACAACGGCGAGTTGGTCAACGACGGCCATGGGCCTTATGCAACAACGAAAGATGAATTCGGCGACATGGAATTTCATCTCGAATACAAAACTGTCGCCAAAGCGGACAGCGGCATCTATCTTCGCGGCACGCCGCAAGTGCAGATTTGGGACACCACCAAAGAAGGCGGCAAATGGGATCGCCATGCCGACAAGGGTTCCGGCGGGCTGTTCAATAATCGTCCCGAATCGCCGGGCAAGCTACCGCTGGTACTGGCCGACAAACCGTTCGGCGAGTGGAACAGTTTCCGCATCGTTCAACTTGGCAGCCGGACGACCGTCACAATGAACGAAGAGCTGGTCGTTGACAACGCGATCATGGAAAACTATTGGGACAAGACTCGAGCAACCCCGTTGCCCGCGCGTGGTCCGATTCATTTACAAACTCATGGCGGCGAAATCCGGTGGCGCAATCTGTACGTTCGCGAGGTCTCGGCCGACGAAGCGAACGCGCGGCTGCGCGGCGACGACCGGGCTGCGGGCTTCGAACCGATTTTTAACGGCAAAGACCTGACGGGCTGGAGCGGTGCGACGGACGATTACGAAGTTCGTGACGGTGCGGTCGTTTGCAAACCCAAACAGGGCGGCGTTTTATTCACCAATAAACAATACGACGACTTCATTGTCCGGCTCGAATTCAAATTGCCGCCTGGCGGAAACAATGGACTGGCGATTCGATATCCTGGCGAAGGTCCCGCGCATTTCGACGCGATGTGTGAACTCCAAGTACTCGATAACACGGCCGAGAAATACTCGAATCTCGACCCGCGTCAGTTCCACGGTTCGGCGTACGGCATGGTCGCGGCACATCGCGGTTATCAACGACCGGTGGGCGAGTGGAATTATCAAGAAGTGACGGTCAAAGGCTCGACCATTAAAGTCGAACTGAACGGTTCCGTCATCCTCGACACAGACTTGAGCCCCGTTTCGCAGTTCAAAGACAACTCGCCTCATCCCGGCAAAGATCGAAAGACCGGTCACTTTGGTTTCGCCGGCCATGGCGATCCCGTGATGTTTCGCAACATCGCTATCAAATCACTTGGCAACGACCGTTGAATCGTGACGCATTTGCTGAACGCCGGATCGGTAGCTCGTCTCAACAACAGGAAGCAAGCGAATGGGCGTCGCGTTGGTCATCTCAGAGAACTGGGACCTGGATGTCTTGGCCAAATGGGCGTGCCAATGCGCTCGCGCCGCCGGCGACGATCTTCTGTTGCTTCAAATTCAACGCCGCGCGGGTGAACCAAATGTCAACACGATTTGGCCTGATTCTGAAGAGCCCGATTCCAATTTGATCCAGGCCGGCCAGCAAATCGTCGGCAACGATTTCGTTTGGCCGGACGAACATGAAGTTGGTGACGAAAGCAGCGATTCAGAAAACCCAAAACCGAAGCTAACGATCAAGCAGATCCAACACGCAGAACCTGCGGAAGCTGTATTGACCGAGATCTCGAAGGCGGGATGCAAACTGCTGATCATTCCGCGTCATCAGTCGGTAAAAAGCAAATCACCGGAGTTCGAAATTGAGCGTCGTTTGTTTCGCGAAGCACCTTGCCAGGTAATGCAATTGCGACCGGGTGAAAAGGACGTGGACACCTGCAAATCGATCGTCGTCGCCGCCGGCGGTGGCGAGCACTCGGAAATTGCCTTGAATCTTGCCACGGACCTTGCCGTGGCCAACGATGGCAACGTGACGGCCGTCTACATTGAACCGAAGATCGATCCAGTCGCCAATTTAGTCGGCGAGCAGATTTTGGAGCGGTTCGTTGCCCGCGAGCTGCGAAAGAACGCGGACCGCATCACCACCCAGGTGCTGATGAACAACAGCGTGGCCGAAGGACTTGCTGCCGCGCGCGATGACGAAGCTGAGTTGCTCGTGTTGGGCGCAACAAACCACGGCGTCGTTCACCGATTCCTGTTTTCATCAATTTCAGAACAACTTTTGTCGCAGCCTTCGGAAGCGACGGTGTGCGTGATCCGACCCGCCATGGCGTGGACCAGCCGCATTTGGCGCACGATCAATCGTGCCGCGACGTATTACATCCCGCAACTCGATCGTCAACGACGGATTGAATTGGTGGAACGTGTGCAAGCCAGTTCGAAATGGGATTTTGATTTCATTACGCTGGTTTGTCTGTCGACATTGATCGCAACGTTTGGTTTGATTCAAAACTCGTTGGCCGTGATTATTGGGGCGATGTTGGTCGCGCCGCTGATGACGCCAATGCTGGGTGTCGGATTGTCGCTCGTGCAAGGCAATGCCGTCATGGCCCGCAACGCGGCGGGTTCGATTTGGCGAGGATTTTTGGCCGCATTTGCAATTGCGCTGGTCACCGGACTGTTCGTGCCAGGTTGGGATGTTCAGTCGGAAATGACCAACCGTGGTTCGCCGGGAATCATCGATTTGTTGGTCGCCTACGCCAGCGGCCTTTGCGCGGCGTATGCCATTGGCCGACCGAATCTTGTCTCGGCGCTACCCGGCGTGGCGATCGCAGCCGCCTTGGTGCCCCCGATCGCAACCTCTGGATTGGCCACGGTCGCCGGCCATTGGGAACTTGCGATCGGTGCCGCGCTTTTGTTCTTGACCAACTTCCTAGCGATCGTGCTTGGAGCCGCGTGCAGCCTCTGGTGTGTAGGCATCCGCGGCGCGCACGAACATGGCGGATTCGCAACGTGGGCCCCGTGGGTCGCGTTGACGCTTTTGATCGCAACGGTCACGCTGGCGATATACGAAGCGGTCCCAACAGGGCAAGACCTCAAGTATCTGCGCGAAGAGATACAAAAGTGCGCCGACGACGATGGCAATGTTGAGCTGTTGGACGTGGTCAAATCAAGACACAAGGGCCGAATCCGAATCGACGTCATCATCCGATCCGAGACAGAACCATCGCGCGAGTTCATGGACGCCATCTCGACCGTTGCCGCCGCGCGATACACGCCGCCAGCGATGGTCCGATTGGAATGGCGACGGATCTACATGTCACGAATCGATTCCGATCAGGACTAAGACATCGCGGAGCTTGATTCATGTCGGTCACTCGGTAAACCTGCGAATGACGTTGGATGTGATTCTCGAAACGTTTTCGTCGACCAGCACGGATGTGGGCCAGTTGATGGAGCCGACGGAAAACGCGGCAGCACCTTGGCCGGGTTCGTGGATCACCATTTGAGCACCGCCCTCGTCTGGGTTTTTGCCTTTGGCCAGCAGCTTTGTGTTAGCCGGCGAACTTGGTGTGATCTTGTCGGTCTCGTGACCGGATGCTCCGCCGGGGATGCGTTCGTGTTGCGAGGCGTGGCCGAACTCTTGGCCGTTTCTGAGTGCCGTGCCTTCGAAGACCCAGTGCGACTCGTCGATCACTTCGTACGGCGCGGCGGTCATGATTCCGGTAGCCGTGTAGGACACGCCAAGCAAATTCGACTCGTCTTCGTGACGGAGATAGAAGCGGCTTTCATAAGGACTTTCATTGCGAAGTTTCCGCACATCTTCGTTGCGATAGATGCACGTTTGCTCGTCCAGGAATTCGACGTCGCAGTTTATGCCGTTGCCGCCCAAATACATCAAACGCCCGCCGCGCTCGAAGACCCATTTCTTCAGATCGAAATACATTTTGCTCGACCAGTACTCCGGGTGAGTCGTGATGATCAACACCTTGTATTCGTCCAGCGGCAGTTGGTCGAAATGGAACTGGGTCTCGGCGTACAGATCGTAGTCAAATCCTTCTCGCTCAAGCCAACCGAAGAAACGCCACTCGGCCGGCGCGATGTGGCACGCGGCGCGGCCTTCGACGGGATTCATGATTTCTTCGCCTTCGGGAATGTGGCAGATCGGTTCGGGGCGATCGAAGGATAGTGGGGCGTAGTCCTCGACGCCGTAGTTGATGTGTTCGGGATCGGTGTAGCGGTGCAATTCCAGACGCGCGTTCACAGTTGGCGTCGGCGGCAGTTGATCGGGATGGATGTAATTGCTGCGTCCGCCGAAATTGTTGTAGGCATTCCACGTGATGTTTGCCGCCAACACCGCGATCTTCGCTCGTGGCGTCTTCGGCGCGACGATCCACGGAAACGAAAAGAATCTCCCCAGTTCATCCTTGGCGTGAAAGTAGTACAGGCCGCTACGTTCCGGTGCTTCAACGTACTGCTTGTGATGAGGGCAGGTGTAGCCGAATTTGTTCCACTGGACGCCGGTTTGCGAATAGTCGCCGTCGGGGGTGATCTGGACCGTGGCACGCGGGCCGTGTTCGTCGAACCAACCGATTTTTTTGACCCGCTCTTTTTTAAAACTGTAACGCCACAACGACAGCTTGTAGGGCGAATCGGAGTGAACGCGAAACTCCGACTTCTCGCCGCAACGAACCCACTTGGGCCAGGCGTAGCCAAGCAGCGTGTCTTTGAGCAAGCGGAAGTGGTGTGGATGTCCGTCACGAACTCGGAGTTCGAATCGCTTCGAACCGTAACCGGCCTTGGCGATCGTGACCAGGTATTTGCCGTGTTGGATGTCGGCGTGAACCGCACCCGACGCCCGCGATCGCACTTCGAAGTTGCCGTCTGGCGATTCAAATTCCAACTGAACGTCCGGCAAAGCCACGTATCGTTCGTCGCTGACATAACCAACTAGCATTTTCGTTCTCGCTGATGTTGTTGAATTGTGTTGTTGCTAGAATCATGGGTCTGCAAATCGAAATCAAGTAGGCTGGAACAATCGTCCGTACTACTATTCGTGGATTTATTGTTTTCCCGCGCGCATTTAAATTCGAAATTCGGATTTCGAATTTGGTTGCGGCTCGCCGTTAAACGAAGAGATGAAAGATCAAACGTCGCTATGAACGAATTGGACAAACGACTGGGCCACGTCACGCTCGATCCTTCGGGGGCTGTTGTGGCCGGGTCGATGGGCCAGTGGACGTTGACATACACGGTCGGCAGCTATGGCGTCGACGAAGGCGGCACGATCAAGCTGTCGCAACGATTCGCCAATGACTGGCAAATTCCGCAATTTGATCGGCCTACAGAACCTGGTTATACGACGGTCATCACCGATGGCGAAGCCAAACTCGCGCCGCGTTACGACGCCAAGGCACACGAGCGGCCGTGGATGAAGTGCCTGGTGATAGATGTCTACGACGGCAGTCTCGCGCCGGGCGATACGGTGACGATCACGCTGGGCGATCAAAGTCAAGGTTCACCGGGGATTCGAGCCCAGTCGTTTCAGGAGTCCGCTCACGAATTTCAATTGCTCGTCGATCCGACGAATGCATGCGTTGCGCGGCGAGTTCCTTCGTCGCCGATATTTCCGGTGGTCGCCGATGAGCCGATTGAAGTGATCGTCATCGTGCCGACGCGATCGGTCGTGGGTCAACCCGCGAAGATCTTTGTAAAGGGCCAGGATTGTTGGGGAAATCCAACGCCGGCGCCGAAAGACATGGTGCTTCAGTGGCAAGGCGAGTCGCGGGCGACGATTGATGGGTTCGAACTCAAGTGCCTGGAAAGCGGGCGAGGCCATGTTGTTGCCCGTTGGGACGGAAGGCAGTACGCGAGCAATCCAATCACCGCAACCGATCATGAACAGCCACTGAAAAGATATTGGGGCGATCTTCACGCGCAGAGCGACGCAACGGTTGGCACAGGAACCGAGGTCGAATACTTTGCCTTTGGGCGCGACCAGGCGGCGCTCGATTTCACATCGCATCAAGGCAACGATTTTCAGATGACCGACGAAGATTGGCGTCGACTGAACGAAGTTGTGCGTGAGGTCCACGAAGACGGGCGCTTCGTCGTTTTTCCGGGATACGAGTGGTCGGCCAATACTCCGGCGGGTGGCGATCGCAACGTGTTCTATCTGGAAGAAGGCATGCCGATCTATCGATCGAGTCACTGGCAAATTGCCGAGACGCCGGAAGACGAATTCACGCCGGCCCATCCCGCCGATCAGTTTTTTCGCCGCATGCGTGAAAGTGTCGATACGAGCAAAGTGCTTTTGGCGTCTCACGTTGGTGGCCGATATGCCGACATTCGACGCTATTTCGACGAGGACCTCGGACCGCTGGTCGAAGTAGTTTCGTGTTGGGGTGTGTTTGAATGGATGCTGTGGGACGCGTTCGAAATGGGATACAAAGTCGGCGTCATGTGCAACAGCGACGGGCACAAAGGCCGCCCCGGCGCGGAAGGCCCCGGTGCGGGCGAGTTTGGCATCGCGAGTGGATTGACGTGCGTGCTGGCCGAGTCCCTGACGCGCGAGGCAGTTTTCGCAGCGCTGAAGAATCGGAGATGTTATGGCACGACCGGCCCGCGCATCGATCTATCGTTTCAAGTCAACGGGCACGAAATGGGGTCGTGCATCGAAGACAGCGATCGCTGCCAAGTCGTTGCGTCCGTACGAGGAACCGCGCCGCTTGATTCGCTACTGTTGTATCGCGGCAAGGAGGTCATTCAAACGATTCGGCCAGCCGAATTTGATTGCTGCGATGATTCACGACGCATTCGCATCCTGTGGGGCGGAGCACGCATTCGCGGACGAGGGCGACGCGCGACGTGGGATGGCACGATTGAAGTCGACGGCGCTCGGATCGAAAATGCCGAACCAGTCTCGTTCGATTCGCCGGCCGACGGGATTGACGACGTGACACAGTCGATCGTCAAGTTTCGTTCACGAACCACGGGCGACCTCGACGGAATCGACCTCTGGCTCGATCAAGCAACCAATGGTTCGATCAAATTCCAATCCAAACTGGGTGAGTTGAGAGTTGACCTAGCCAGCCTGGACGCTCAAGGAGTGCGTGCGGATTTTGGCGGGCTTGATTTGCATGTTGCTGCCAGGCGATATCCGGAATCGATCAAGACTCGCGAGTTAACGATGAAATGTGACGTGGACAGCGACGGTACACCGTTGTTCGTCAAAGCGATCCAGGTCGACGGTCATCTGGCGTGGTCGAGCCCGGTGTACGTAGGTTAAACGGCGCGGCCTTGGCCGCAACCAAAAATGGTTGAGCGGACATGCTGTTTCTTGCAACGCAGAGAAACGAAGAGCGCAGAGATTATCATTCCCAACTTTCTTTGCGCCCTTCGTTCCTCCGCGTTGTCCCAAAAATGCGCGCAAAAAAACAAGAAAACCACGCCTAGTAGAACGAGAACGCGGCGACACCTGTTTTGCCCTGGTTTCACGAGCGAGGGCTTCGTAGAATACTACCACTGCCCAACTCCTCCTGTTTTTCCAGCTTGTCCGATGTCTTATCGCTCGATCAAAAAATACCTCGGCGAAACCAACATCGAACGCAAGTGCCGCATTCTGTTTGGCGTCTGTTTGTCTGTGCTGATCTTCGCAGCCTTTCTGTGGGTTGACTGGATCGCGGAAGACGTGGTGAAGCAGACCATCCAAAGCCGAGGCCGCAGTCTCGTCGACACGTCGCTGCTCGCTGCCCACTTTCAGTTCATGCCCGAGTCGCGGTCCGAGAATCCAGACGGATGGAAACAACTCCATGAACAATTCCGCAAGGATCTAACCGCGGATTCTTTTCCCTTCGAGACCCTCGCCCTGGTTCCCGAAGATTATCAGCCCGTGGGAACAACGACTGACAATCCAGGTGACGCTCTCGAGGAGCAAACATCGAAGCAAGATACGGTGAGTCTTTTGCCGTGGATCGAGGCCCAGAGGCCCAACACACGCGAGCGAGCGGCCTTGCAAGAACTTGAGGCCGCGTTGAAGGAAGTGGAAATGACATCGACGGTTGAAGAGAACGCCGCGGGCTCGGACGATACTACGATTGAACGGGCAAGTGTCCTTAATAAGAAGGTGAATCCGATTTTTGCGGAACAGCACGTGAACGAGAACGGCAAAAATGACTACCACTATTACGAGCCCATCTATTGGCAGGACAGTTGCAAATCGTGTCACAAGACGCTCGTCGATGCGGGTGCCTTTCCCGCTGCCGATCAGGAAGCGTTGCCATTGCACGCGATCAAAGTCACCATTCCTTATGAACAGACCCAGCACGCATTGAACAAGACGCGTGCCATTCTCACCGCGATGGCTGTGGTCACGGTTTTCATCGCGATGGTTGGCTTGTACATCATCGTGCGTTACGTGATTGTCAAGCCGCTGAAGCACTTACGTGACGTCAGCGACGAGATCAGCCAGGGCAACACCGAATTTCGGGCCGATTTGAACACCGGTGACGAATTTCAAGAATTGGCGGACTCGTTCAACCGCATGCTGCATCACCTGGTGGACGCCCATGCCGAGTTGCGCGATGTCAACTCAGCGCTGGATGCCAAAGTGGACCAACTCGCGCAGCTCAACATGCGGCTGCACGAGATGAATCAAATCAAAAGCGAGTTCCTGGCCAACATGAGCCACGAATTGCGCACGCCGCTGAACAGCATCATCGGTTTTTCCGAAGTGCTGCAAAGCATCAAAACGCTTGACGATCGGCAAAAACGGTACGCCGAGAACATTCAGAAGTCAGGCCGCGTGCTGTTGGAAATGATCAACGACATCCTGGATCTCGCCAAGATGGAAGCGGGCCGAATGGAATTGCGTCCGTTGGAATTCAACGTCTCATCGGTGATTCACGCCCATTGCGACATGGTCCGCGCTTTGTCTGAAGAGAAGAATATCGATGTCAATGTCGACGTGGACAAAAACCTGCCGGCGATCTATCAAGATCAAACCAAGGTCCAACAGATTTTGACCAACTTGTTGTCGAATGCAATCAAGTTCACACCCGAAGGCGGCCGAATCGACGTCGCGGCCCGCAAGACTACCCGGGACCAGTTCGAGTTGGTCGTGGCGGATACAGGCGTGGGCATTGCCCAGGACGACTTGGAAGTCATTTTCGAAAAGTTTCGTCAAGGCAAGTCGGCCACGGGCGAGGATACTTTGACACGCGAGTATTCGGGCACTGGTTTGGGACTGTCGATCGTCCGCGAGTTGTGCAAACTGATGGGCGGCAGTGTTTCCGTCGAAAGCGAACTTGGTAAAGGCAGCACGTTCAAGATGCTGTTGCCGTGGATCTGTGACGAGCGAAATATCCACCACACGGAAGTGGAGTTGAAATTGGACGCGCTGACGGCGCCCAAGCGACTCGATTTTCGCCGCGCGCAGGAGGAAGCCGAAACGCCTCTCGCCCCGACATCCACCACGACGGTCGTTGACGAACGGGCCGAAGTTTGACATTGTCAACCTCTCATCACACGACGAAACCATCACACGACGAAACCATCACACGACGAAACCATCACGCGACGAAACCATGAGCGATCCTTCCCCGACAAATCCTTCGGTTGTCCACTTGTTTACCGACGGCGGATGCAGCGGCAATCCCGGCCCCGGTGGTTGGTGCTTTATTCTGCGCCATTTGAAGACGGGCACCGAAAGAGAGCAGTCCGGCGCCGAGCCACATACGACGAACAATCAGATGGAGTTACGGGCCGTTGTCGAGGGCTTAAGCGCACTAAAGCGATCCTGCATGGTCGAGTTGTTTACCGACAGCGTCTATGTCGGCAAAGGCCTTAGTGAATGGATGCCCAAATGGAAAGCGAACGGCTGGAAACGCAAGGAAGGCGGGCGTCTGAAACCGGTCAAGAACGAGGAATTGTGGCGTATACTCGACGAGTTGGTGAGCCGGCACACGGTGAAATACACGCGAGTCGCCGGACACAGCGGCCATCCCGAAAACGATCGCTGCGACGAACTCGCAGTGGCGGCTTACCAGGACCTCGTGGCCAAACGCCGCTCGTAATTTGTCGTCAACGATATGGAAACGCAGAGGCGCAGAGAACGCGGAGTAACTCTCCTCTCTGCGCCTCTGCGTTTCCCCAGCACTATACTCAACCCGTCCACGTCGTCGTAGAATGACGGCATGGCCGGCACGTCATCCTCCGAAAAAACGCCCGCGGATCTTCTCACCACGCCCATCCAGTTTCTCAAAGGAGTCGGGCCGGATCGCGCGAAGTTGATCGAACGCTTGGGACTGAAGACCGGCCGCGACGTGGTGTTCTTTTTCCCTCGCGACTATCAGGACATGAGCGAATTGCGGGCCATCCACGAATTGGAAGAAGATTGCCCGCTGAGCGTTTGTGGAACGGTGGAGGAAGTCGATCTGCGCAACACGGGCATCGGCCGATCCATGCTCGGCGTGCTCGTCAAAAACGAACACGAGTATCTCCGTGCCGTGTGGTTTAACCAAGCTTTTATGCGCGACAAGTTTCGACAAGGCCAACGCGTGCTGCTTTCGGGAACGGCGCAATTTCGCGGCGGACGCTGGGAAATGGTTCACCCACGCGTCGAGTATCTCAACGAAAAAGAACAACCGCCGGCCGGCCGGATCATGCCCGTTTATCCACTGACCGAGGGATTGAAGCAATCCCAAATGCGACGCATCATCCAAGGCGTGGTCGAGCAATGTGCTGGTGGACTCGACGAAGTCCTTCCAGATGAGTTTCTCGCCGCTCATGATCTTTGGCCGATACATCGCGCCGTTGACCAGATCCACTCGCCGGACGACGCCCAGTCGCTCCAGCGGGCGCGTCATCGGTTTATTTATCAGGAGCTGCTCGTCTTGCAATTGGCTTTGGCTCTGCGACGGCGGCAATTGACGACTCTGCGGCGTGCCCCCAGCCTGAACGCATCGGCAAAGATCGACGCTCGGATTTTGCGGCTCTTTCGGTTTGAACTCACCGAAGACCAGCGCACGACGATTGCGGAAATCGCCGACGACATGGCTCGCGACTATCCGATGAACCGGCTGTTGCAAGGCGACGTGGGCAGTGGCAAGACAGTCGTCGCTATTTACGCGATGTTGCTGGCCGTCGCACACGGTTACCAGGCCGTGCTAATGGCACCGACGGAAGTGCTTGCTCGACAGCACGCTCGCACTTTGACCACGAGTCTTTCCGAGAGCCGTGTGAAGGTCGGTTTGTTGACCGGTTCGCTGACCGCGGCGCAGCGCAAACAAACGTTGGCCGACATACAAAGCGGCGAGATCGACGTGGTCGTCGGCACACACGCGATTGTCCAAGATGCGGTCGAGTTTTCCAAACTAGGCCTCGTCGTCATCGACGAACAACACAAGTTTGGCGTTCGGCATCGCGCGACGCTAAAGCAATCCGGCCTGGACCCACACTACCTGGTGATGACCGCGACGCCGATCCCGCGGACCGTCTCGATGACGTTGTTCGGCGATCTCGACACGTCGACGCTGCGCGAAACGCCGCCAGGCCGCCAACCGGTTCATACCTACGCGGCCAACGAAACGCAGCGCGAAAAGTGGTGGGATTTCTTTCGCAAAAAACTGGATGAAGGCCGGCAAGGCTACGTCGTCACGCCGTTGGTCGACGAATCGGAAAGTGTCGAAGCGGCCAGCGCGGAAAGTGCGTTCGAAAACCTGGCCAACGGCGAACTGGGCGTGTATCGACTCGACCTGATCCACGGACGCATGCGGGCCAGCGAAAAAGACGAAGTGATGGGCAAGTTCTATCGCGGCGAGACACAAGTGTTGGTCACCACGTCGGTCGTCGAAGTTGGCATTGATGTGCCGAATGCGACCGTGATGACGATCGAAGACGGCGAGCGATTCGGCCTGGCGTCGCTGCACCAGCTTCGAGGCCGCATCAGTCGCGGCACACATCCGGGATATCTTTGCGTCTTCGCCGATCCATCGACGGAAGAGTCGACGCAGCGGCTCGACGCATTTTGCAACTCGACCGACGGTTTTCAGCTTGCCGAGGTGGATTTCAAGTTGCGTGGTCCTGGCGATCTGTTCGGCACGCGACAACACGGCTTGCCACCGCTCAGAATCGCCGACCTGAATCGAGACGCGAAAGTCCTGGATGTCGCTAGGCGCGATGCGCAGCGGTTGATCGTGGATGACCCGGACTTGGCGCAACAGGAATTCGCGCGACTGCGCCGCATGGTGCTCGTGCGATATGGCCACGCTTTGGAATTAGGTGACGTAGGATAACAAGCAACAAAAAAGGTACGTCCAATGAAAAGCGATTTTCGGTCACGACTAGAAGCGGGCGACAAACTCTTTGGCACGATGGTGACGTTGACTTCGCCAGCCGTCGCCGAAGTGCTGGCGGACGTCGGCTTTGATTGGCTGTTTGTCGACGGCGAGCATGGTCCGTTTGAAACCGCGGATCTTCACGCCACGCTTCAGGCCGTGGGCGACCGGTCGGCCTGCATCGTTCGCGTGCCGGCAGCGGGCGAAGTTCCGATTAAGAAATCGCTCGACCTTGGAGCCACCGGGATCATCGTGCCGCAAGTAAACACGGCCGAACAAGCAGCACAAGTTGTCGCCTGGTCGCGCTACGCGCCGGACGGCACACGCGGCGTCGGCTTGGCCCGCGCTCACGGCTACGGATTGCGATTCAACGAATATCTCGAAGTGGCCAATGACCAAGTCACCGTCGTTGTCCAAGCGGAACACGCCCAAGCGGTGGAAAACATCGAGGCCATCGTCCAGGTCGCGGGTATCGACGCCGTGCTCATCGGCCCCTACGATCTTGCCGCCAGTCTTGGCAAAATGGGCCAAGTCAACGATCCCCAAGTCGTCGAAGCGATCGATCACGTGACCACAACGTGTCTGGACGCCGGCATTCCTCTAGGCATGTTCGGCGTCACGTCCGACGCGGTGAAACCTTACATCGAAAAGGGATTTACGCTCATCGTCATAGGCGTCGATACGCTGTTATTGGGCGGCGCGGCAAAACGGATCCTGTCAGAAGTGCGATAGTGGTTCAAAACGAGAAGTGTCAATTATTCTCGGTATCAGAACTGCCACCTTCGTTTTGTTCGTCATGCATCTGTCGCTCAGCCATTAGGTCGTCTGACACGAGGATGCGTTGAAAAAACATCATTAACAGCGTGCTCAAATAACGACGGCCCATTTCTCGCAGTTTCAGCTTGGAACTGCCCCAGGTGCGGCCGTACCAGCGGATGGGGATTTGTGCGATTTTGTATTTTCGGATCAGGGCACTCAGCGACATTTCCAACGTGATGTTGAAATGGCTCGCGTCGAACGGTCCGCAATCGCGAATCACGCTCGTCCGATACGCTTTGAACGCGTTGGTCAGGTCGTTGAAGCGGCACCAAAACATCCACTTGATAAAGGTGTTCACAATGCGATTGACGATCCGTTTGACCGGCGGATAATGCTCGACCATCGCCCCTTGGATGAATCGCGAGCCGAAGACACAGTCGAAGCCCTCTTCGATCTTTCGATAATAGGCGACGGCGTCTTGCGGGTCATCGGACAGGTCGGCCATGAAGATGACAACCACGTCTCCCGTAACGGCCGCAAGTCCCGCTCGAATAGCGCGGCCGAATCCATTCGGGGCGGAACGGTTGACCAGTCGAATGGTTGGGTCGCTCTCGGACATTTGCCGAACGACTTCCGCCGTGCCATCGTCACTGTTGTCGTTCACCACGATGATCTCCAGCGGAATTCCGTGCTCCTGGCCCACGACTTGCCGGAGTTGTTGTACACATTCGTCGATGTTTTTTTCTTCGTTGAAGGCGGGAATGACGATGGAAAGTTTCATTTGAAAATCTGCAACGCGACGACCAAGGTTATTGTTCTTCCAGCACGCTGTATTCAATTCCGATCGAATTCGTCGTGGTTCGAATGACTTTGTACGTTCCGTGATGGCGCAACATCAAAATCAAATCGTCCTGGACACTATGGTAGCGTCGCCAAAGAATAAATCGTTTGTAAGTCGGGTAATTCTTCACAAAGTTGGACCACTCGCTGTGGTCGCCTGGCAGGCCGATGAATTTCTTATCGGGAAACGCAAACGCCAACGACTCGGGATGATAAGTGCCGGAATTGGCCATGTAGTGGTCTTCGGTGAGAAACTCGCGCGGCGGTGTGAGGTCCTCGATCGGATAGAAAGGTTCGGGCATCAGGTAACCGGCGTCCAGTCCGCCGAACACAACAACCACGACAACCGCCGTCCACTTCCCGCGCAGTCTGGCGACGACTTGCGCCGTTGCGATAAAAAAGACGATGAAGACGATCAGGTAGTGCCGGAAGAAGTATCCCGTCATGGAGCGATCGAACAAGAGGATGAGGATACAAAACACGGCCAACGTGGCAATCGTCTCTTTGCGGCGGCTGATCAGCGTCATGATCGTTCCGAGTGCCATGAAGACGATGGTGCCGACGCAGTAGCCGCGCGGTCCGTGAATCCATTCCGGGTAGACGGCCATCTCGAGATACGTTTTGAGCGCGGTGGCTTGGACGGTTGGATGCATCGGCACAACGAGCGTCGAGATCAAATTAAACCCCTCGGTGTCCGTCGCTAGTCCATCCCATGTGAAGAGGTACTCATGGGCCGAAATGACACTGAAGTTGTAAATCCAAAATGGCAGTAGGCCGACCACGACCGCGGCGACGAAAGCCACGTAGCGCCTGATGGACAACGAAAACAGAAACAGAAAGATAGCGGGTGCAAAGTTCATGCGGCTGACCAGGCAGATTGCCATCAACATGCCGGCGAGCACAAGCGACCACCACCTTTCATGCGTCGAAAGATAAAGTGCGGCCAGCAAGCAACACAGTGCCATGCTTTCGGAGCCAAGGTGGCAAGTGAAATTGATCGTCGGTCCATGAATGGCCAGCAAGGCGCTGGCGATGAGCGGGGCGCTGGACTCCGGATCGATGCGGCGAACGAAGAGATAAAGAAATCCGACGCATGCTGCCGACAACAGGCCGGCAAAAACGAGCGGAGAAACGACGGGATGCAACAGCGCGGCTAGGCGATACCAGACGAAGTTGTACCAGAGATATGGTTGGCCGGCGAACAGCGTAAAGCCATCGCCGTCGGCAAGATTTCGAAACAACACCATGTGCCGCCACGGGTCGAAAAAGGGCGTCTCGATTTGCCACAAGAAAACAAAACGAACAACCAGCGCAAGCGACGTGACTGAAATGAACTCCAACAGGTGCGTTCGTTTTCGAAGGATTCCCGATGGGGTCATAGGCGGTAGATGGATTGGTCGACGAGCAACTGCCAAGTTACGAGCGATTATAGGCTGGGGCCGGTGCGTTTTGAAGGGACCGCGGTGTTGTCGGTGTGATGGGGGCTGCTTAAGATTTGTAGACGTTTCGTAGCACGTCTCAACCTAACCTCTCAACATTGCCGGCTCTTTCGTTGTCATGTCGCTTTACGACCGCATGCAGTCTTGTCTCGAACATCCGTGGTTTTATCGCGGCATGGCAGGCTTGATTCTCGCCGTCTATTTCGCCATTTGTTCAACGACCGCCGCGGTCAAAGGAAATACCTTCGATGAAGGATTATTTCTTTCGGCCGGAATGACGATGTGGCGACACAACGATTACCACGTGATGCCTGAGGGCGGCAACTTGTATCAGCGGGTCGCGTCCCTTCCGTTGGTGTTCCGGGGCGCGGAACTGCCGCCCGCTGACGAACCGAACTGGCCTCTCCCGTTCGATTTGGCTGACCAGTTGTTTTTCGAATTGAGCAACGACGCCGCGGACGTTCTTTGGTGGGGACGATTGCCGACCATCGTTTGCGGCATGCTATTTGGTTGGGTCGTGTTTTGCTGGGCAAGCTCGCTTTGGGGCCGAGGTGCGGGACTCGTAAGCTTGCTGCTTTACGCGTTCAGCCCGACCATCCTAGCCAGCAGCAGTGTGGCGACGGCCGACCTGTTTACCAGCGGAATGATGCTTTTGTCGTTGGGCGCGTTTTGGATGCTGTTGCATCGCATGACCATCCCGTGGTTTGTGGCAAGCTGTCTGGCGGTTGGTGGTCTTTCGGCGACGAAGCACTCATTCGTTGCGATTGCACCTGTTTTTGTGTTGTTGATTTTGCTGCGCCTGTGGAGCACGGCGCCAATCCAGATTCGCGTGCGAAGTGTCGCCGTTGTGTCTTCCCATTTGGCGCGTGTCGTCTTGTTTGCTGGTTTGTGTTTGGGCCACATCGTGGCAATCTTTGTCGTTCAATGGGCGCTGTTCGGGTTTTCGTATGAGGATCCGAATCCACAGGTTCCGCGAGATGCTCGATATGTGACCGATGTCGACGACTACCGAAATGCAGAAGGCGCCCTGCCGGCCTTGATTTCGTTTTGCCACGATTACCGTCTGCTCCCAGAAGCATGTCTCTATGGAGTGAGTTTCCAATACCAAGAGACGCGAAGACGTTCCTCATTTCTGATGGGTGAGTATGGTGACACAGGTTTTTGGTATTTCTTTCCCGTTACGTTCTTGATTAAGACTCCCGTCCCATGGCTGCTGGTCATCCTTGCGGTGATTTGGGCCGCGTGGCTTCGCTGGCGGCGCAACACCACCGCGAACCATTCCCAAAAGGCAAACCAACTCCGAAACGACTTGTATCAAACGGCACCACTTTGGGGGCTGCTGATTGTGTATTGGCTGTTTGTGCTGACATCCAAGATCAACATTGGTCATCGCCATCTCTTGCCGATCTATCCAGCGATCTGTGTTTTGGGCGGCGCCTCGATATGGTGGATTCGCCGTGGGGCTCGGTTTTCGAAGATTGCGATCTCGTTCGTGTTGGCTTGGGTCGTGGTCGGTTGTTTGTTGTCGTGGCCAAACTACATCGCATTCTTCAACGTGGCGGGCGGAGGTCCGAAAAATGGATATCGATACCTGGTGGACAGCTCACTAGATTGGGGACAAGATCTCCCCACACTTCGGCGCTGGTTAGAAGCCGACCTTGAAAAGGACCCTGACCGTGGACCAGTTTACTTGGCCTATTTCGGCACGGGCAAGCCACATTCTTATGTCAAAGACGCCATTCTGCTTCCGCAAGATCATGAACGCGCAACCGCCGACAACTTGCCACGCAGGACGATCGCGAGGCAACTCCGTCCCGGCACGTACTGCATTAGTGCAACGCAGTTGCAAGGTGTCTACGATCGTCCGCACGGCCCGTGGACGGTGGAATCGGAGAGGCGATATCGTGAAGACGGCCAGCTTCTTGAAATGTTGAATACCCCTGAGTTGGCGGACAAAATGAATCTACAACAAGGCTCAAGAGAATGGAGGGCTTTGCTATACGAATACGATCTTCTGCGTTTCAAAAGGCTTTGCCGACATTTGTTGAAAATAGAGCCGGATGCTTTTGTCGGCTATTCCATTCTCATCTATCGGATCAATGAAGTAGATTTGGCGGAGGCACTATACGGGCCCCGCGTTGGTACTTAACGACAAAGTCCGTGAAGATAATCTCTCGCCGACCAAACAGTGGAAATTTCGCGTCTTCTGCTGTATTGGCCCCGTGGTTGGTGGATTCAGTGTCTTCTTGCTCTGGCCAGAGCTTTTCGATGGGCGAGCCAAGGCAATGGATTTGCGGATTCTTCACGTCAATGCGACAATCAATACTTTCGATCCACTAGCTCCAATCACTAGCGAGAACGCCATGAAACTCATCTTCTTATCGAAGTGTGTTGTTATTACTGCTGCTCTTTACATCGTCCAGGCGATACGGGCAGACGAAGCGGAAAAGGACACGGCCAATGCGTCCGCAGGGATTGTGGTTTCCAAAGCCGACGAGCATGGCATCGTGACGAAAGCACGGCCTATCCTGCCAAAACTAACGACCGGCGACCCACTGCGGTTTGCCCTGCACTTTGAAACCAAGGATGGCCCCGTCGATCATGGTGATCCAAAGCTCGGCCCACAATTGCTCGATCGGACCGCTACCCTGGACACGTTCGAAGTCGCGATTCGGACGCCAGGCGAGAATTGGCAGGTGCTTCGCGGAGACATCGGCGATGCGAGTCCACGAAAAACAATGCTGTACAACAACGGCACATTCTTACTTGAAGTGCGTGAAGAAGGACTTGCATCGCTGATGATCAACGGACAACAAGAATTGCTACTGCCGTGGAAGTGGAAACATCCCATGACGGAGGGCGAATACCAAATTGCCGTTCGCGGCACACTGAAATTGGGCACGATGGAACGAACGATTCGGGAGCGTGGCAAAGCACCCAAGAAGATTCCCGCAACGAAAATGGAGGTCGCCTTTCAAAGCAAACCGGTCAAGTTACACGTCAGTCGCGAGGACATGACCGACCAATCGGTCGCGGAACTTTCCAAGCAGGCGATCGAAGCACTCAAGAAGCATGCGACCGTGGCTGCGGAGAAGCTGACGGTGGGCACAGTCGATGGGCTTCCGATTGCCGACGCAAAGGGAAATCGAGTGATCCGAGTCAAGACAACCATTCCACCGCCACCCAAGCCGCCAGGTGGAATTGTCATCGCGATCGCTGGGGGAACCGGATACTGGCAATATGAGATCACGATGACGCCCGACGGCAAAGTCGTTTCGTTCGCGCGAGCACGTAAGGGCTTTTGTGTTGCCCGCGGAACGAAGATCGCGACACCTGAAGGTGACATTCCCGTTGAAGAATTAATCGAGGGCCAACAAGTTTGGGCTTACCATGTCCAAGATCAAACAAACGTTCCGGCAACAATACGTACCATCATCACGAATAAAGCCCACACGTGTGTAAGAATCAATGGCGATCTTCGCGTCACTGCGGCGCACCCAGTCCTCGTCAAACGTCTCGACACATTGGAATGGACACCAGCAGGTTCTCTGCGAGAAGGGGACAAGTTGTTGTCGCGAGACGGTACACTGTCGGATCTGACCAGCGTTGAAATCGAAGACGGCAAATTCGACGTCTTTGATCTCGCCGTTGACCGTCCACACAATTTCTTCGCAGGTGGCATCCTCGTTCACAATAAAAGCATCGCGTGGACGCCGCAAGCGTTTGTACCGTGGTACGCGTTGTTCAACCGCGCACCTGCGTTGAAGTGACGTTTCCAACCCCATTTCGAATCCAGAACTCGAGTTGATCCACATCCAGACGGCTGTAACGGCCATACGTTGAAATAACGCCGGTATCAAACGAACGTGACGAGTGATCCACGAGTTCTCCTTTGCCTTCTACTATCTGCCCTAATTCTGCAACATTGCGGTCGTTTGTTGTCGGCAACCTATTCGGCTTCGAGTTGGACAACGTTGCGGGACACGTCGCCAACTGTGAACGCTGTGATGCCGATTTGCAACAACTGGATGACTACGCGGACGGGTTGATCTCCGATCTGCAAACAGTTGCCAGCGAACGGTCCGTTGAAAAGACGAGTGTTCCACGCCGATTGCTCGCCGTCGTGCGCAGCGACGCAACGACTGAATCCTAATGCATTAGATGTTGAGCTCGGCGCGAAAGCGATCTCGATTGAATGACCAAAGACACGCCCACCTTGGTCAACTCGGCGGTATGCGTAATTGACTCAGGTCGTTTTGTCATGAGCGCGCAAGGAAAACCGAAATAGTGTCAATTCTGACGGCGCGCCGAACGCAAGACTGGCGATAGGTGAATTAGCGGAGTCAATTTGATTCGTGCAAGAGGTGTGCACCACCGACGTGAGTTTCGAGAGGCGCTTTCAACCGATGCGTGTTACCACAAAGCGACCACACTCCCTGCTCACAGTTCGCTGCGACGGAGGTAATACCAACTCCCGATCCAGAAACAGCCAACGGCCATAATAAGATTCATGGTAAACCACCAGCCAGGTTCGCTAAATGTTGGCGACACCTCTCTGATCATTCCGGTCAAGTCTGCCACTCCCGCACTGATCAATGCTGCAAAAATTCCGCTCAAAGTCGCTAGGGCGGGGGACGATAGAATCGCAGAGACAAGCCAGCTCACGCCGCAAATCAAAAGGCAGATACTGACGACCAGACCGAAGACGTGAAGACTGTCGGGCCGTTTTTGAAGCGGCTGGAACTCAACTTGCTGCATCAGCGTCAGCAGATTGGCTGCGCAGAGAACGACGAATGCAGTTAGCGACAGAAACAGCTTGCTAGTTAGCAGGTGAGAGCGTGGCAGCGGCAAATAGGCGATAAACTCAGCGGTTCGATCGGCACGGTCCCCGGCAATCGCATTGCCGGCCAGCGTTGCAAGGGTCAGTGCTGAAAAAAGCAACACCACGAATCCGTCGGGCGCGAACAGGTCGTTGCGGTCGAGTGCCAAGAAGAAGGCGGACACGCTGGACAACAGGACTAGTACACCCCCGGTAGCTACGATGATCCGGTTGCGACGATACTCTCTCCAGAGAAGCCAATTCATGTCTTGCTCCTGTTACCTACGGTGCGCTGCGACGAAGATACGCCCAGGTCCCGATACTGAAGGAGACAACGGCGACAGTAAGACCAATCGTGTTGTACAAATCGAGCGTGGGTTCGAAGACGTAGTCGACTAGGTTCTCTTCCATATTGGAAACAGTATGTTCTTCTAACTTCATTGTCGTAAGAAAAAAAACTAGCGAACTAACCAAAACGACAATATGCGCACACCATCCCATCACGCTCGCAAAGACGGTAGACGACTGAATCGACGAGAGGCACCAACCCACTCCGTATATCACGAAGAATGAAGTGGGGAACGGGAAAACGCCCGGACAGTCGGCCGGGGCAATCAGTGCACTGACACTCCACATGGCTGTGATCGTAATCATGAAAAGCAACAGTTTGCTGGCAACGAGACGTGGTCGACGCAACGGCAGGTAGGCGACGAACTCAGCTGAGCAGTCCGCTCGCTCTCCGGCAATGGCGTTGCCTGCCAACATCGCAACTGTTAGCTCGGACAACAAGATAACCAAGACCCAAGCGGTTTCGTGGTCATCCGAGCCGCCGATACTGTTCAAGAAGACGATCATGCAAGGCAGCAGCAGTCCCATGAAACCCACGGTCAGGATGAGTCGATTCAGACGATATTCTCTCCAAAGAAGCCAACTCATGAAGCACTCCTTTGTCCCTTGACGAAGTCTTTAAATAAGTCCTCAAGCCCGATCTCGATGACCTCGGCATTGTTGACGCCGTCTAACTCGCCGATCTGTTGCAACGTTTCCGGAGTGAAATCGGCAATCGTTACCAACCAATTGCGCCCGTCGACTTGCTGCCGGACGATACCCTTGGGCAGTTTTTCAGGAAGACTGCCGCTTGAAAGTGTGGCACGAACCCGCTTGGTGCTGGCCAGCAATTCATCAATGTTGCGATGCACCAGCATGCGACCGTTGTAGAGGAAGCCAACTGTGTCGGCGATGCGCTGGATGTCATCCAGCGAGTGCGTCGAGAGGAGAACTGTGTGCCCTCGATCGCAGACAGTTCGAAGCACTCCGTCGAGAAACTCCTCGCGAGCGACCGCGTCCAGGCCAGCCATCGGCTCGTCCAGCAGCAACATCTCCGGTTCGTGCGACACCGCCAACACCAGCGACAGTTTGACCAACATCCCTTTGGACAAGTGCTTGACTTGTTTGTTCGGATCCAATTCGAACCGGTCGAGCATTTCGCGACACGTCTCGTCGCTCCACCTCGCAAACGCCGATCGACAAAAGCCGGTCACTTCTTTGACGCGCATCCAGCGGTCCATGAAGTGCAACTCTGGCACGTACCCCACGCGCTGTCGGATCTCCACTGCTTCCTCAGCCACGTCTCGTCCCAAGACATGGACGGTTCCGGCAGTAGGGCGGAGTACTCCCATCATCATCTTGATCGTCGTGCTCTTTCCTGATCCGTTTGGCCCAATCAGCCCAAACGTGCTCCCCTGCTTCACCGAAACTGAAAGATCGTCGACTGCCAGCGTATTGCCA
This sequence comes from uncultured Pirellulaceae bacterium, assembly GCA_964343305.1. Classification (GTDB taxonomy): domain Bacteria; phylum Planctomycetota; class Planctomycetia; order Pirellulales; family Pirellulaceae; genus CAYFJO01. Next base: position 42,658 of record CAYFJO010000035.1, read on the forward strand.
AACCGCTTGGAGACGCCGGACAACTCGATGGCCAGCTCGGTGCCACTGCTAACAGCGTTTGCATTCATGCGTCATTTCCTTTTTTGGACGAGTCATCGAGAGCGGCACTGAAAACTTTGCGGATCTCCCGCACCGACATACCAGCCGCCCTCGCGGCGCGAATACCCTCTTGAAATGTGCGCTGCACCGACTGCTGGGCACTCGTTTTCGCCGACGTTTTGCCCTGTTCGGCGACGAACAAACCCTTGCCACGCTGCGTGTAGATCAAACCCGCGCGAGCCAATTCGTCGTAAGCCTTTTGCACCGTATTCGGGTTAACCTGAGCTTCGAGGGACATGGCTTTCAGCGATGGAATTGCCTCGCCCGGAAGATAGACGCCGGCGGCCACCGCCTCACGAATTCCGTCCGCGATCTGCAAATAGATCGGGATGTGACTTCTCGGGTCGATTTCCACCGCGCGCTCCTGACTACCCTAGGTGACTAGGGTTATAGATATCATATGGAAATCGCGGGGGCTGGTCAAGTCGCCTCAGAAAAAGATCAAGCTGCCGAAGTGTCACTGAAATTGAGACCGACTCCAGTACATCGTAGGGGGCCTCTCCCGACTTGATGGCAGTCAGTCCACGAAGCAAAACACCTCCGTTGCGCGCGATGGCCGTGCGAAAATCCATCGCGAGCGAAAACGACGCAAGCGTGATTTACAAGTGCGTCCGGGGATCGCGACCGAAGCGAGTTTCGCTATCTGCTTCGTGACAGCGGTAGCATCGGCCTGCGCGGCTTTCGATTCCTTCTAAACTGCAGCGGTCTATTCTCGGGCGAGACACCGCTGAAGTTACGGCTGATCCCGAACTCGTACGGGGTTGTCCAACCTAGTGGAGTTTGGTTCGTCTCGAATTGCGATCGGGCAATTTGACCAACGCAAGTTAGCCGTATGCCAAAACCGGTCTTACTCTTGAGGCATACCGGGATTTAGCCGATAGCGTAGCGATTTGTCCCGTTTCAATCAGTCTAGAGGTTCAAGGTATATATTGCGAAATTCGACCGGGGCTCCTTCGCTTTGTAGGGCGATTTGACCGCTTGCCGGTTTGGCCTTGATGCCTTGATTCTGCATTGCGCCGTTAACCATGATTGTGATTGCACCGTTGTCGCAGACAATGTCATACGAATTCCATTCCCCAATTGGTTTTTCATTGCTCGATTGCTTCTTCTTCGCAACGGCGAACTTCTTCGCCACGATCTCCTTGCCGTCGACAGTGAGCGCGCCACCAGACATCATAACAAGATCGCCTGCGTTGCCACTTTTCAACTGTGCTTCGATACAGAGTGGGAAGGACTGGTCTTTGCCCTGTCGGTGGAGGAGAACGCCACTGTTGGAGGGCTTCTCTGGCCAGCGCCATTCAACATGTAGCTTGTAGTTCTGGTAGTTGTCGACCGTGCGAATGTAACCCACCGGCTTTCCTTCGCAGCGCATGACGCCCTCGGCGACTGACCAGTTATTCGCGATCTCCTCTTTCTTCGGCAGAAAGCCAATCCAGCCATCGAGGTTCTTGCCGGTAAAGAGCATAGTCTTTTCCTTGATGGCCACGGACTTCGAGTTCTTCTTCTCGTCCGCCTCGACTGCAAGGCAACAAATGAGCGTTACGCAAAGGTTGGTCAGAAAGATGAATTTCTTTGCCATAGGAATTTCTCCTTGTGTTAATCCTGTTGATTGAATTGTCCGAGCGTCGGAATGAGATTAGATCATGCGTAAGAACTAGGGTCAAATTCCCCAAGCTCGCAGTTCCAACACACCGCGTAGCTTTTTGATTGCCCAATGGATGAGGACGTGGTCACTGGGCCTCGCGCCGACCTGCGGGAGGCCGGACTTTCATGGCGGACGATGCCGCACCCAGGATATTCGCCCGTAGACGTCATTTAGACGTGCGGCGGCGCGACACACTTCGCTCAATTCAGCGGATTGCCAACTGCATTTGGTTGCATCGCCCGACCGCCGCAAGGAGTTGTCGCTAACTGCAGCGGTGGGATTCACCGACCGCAGTTTCGGCTGAGCCTGTGCCGGCGTCGTGGATCAAGATGATGGCGCATCGAGTCGGTAGGCGTGCTGGGATCCGCATGTGCCCGAACCTGCACATGACGACAACACCGGCGTTAGATGCGCCGGCGTGGTTGGACGCTCATGACGAACCGTCCGATGTCACGGACACGGATTAACAAGATGACAGACGAGATCGCGACCAATACAGGTTACGAACGACGCGGGTCGTCATAAAATCACCTTTTTCCATCTCTGATTCAACGGACGGGCGTCTTCGGATATTCTGCTTCTACTTGGATTCTCTTTCACAACCGCCCACCTAAAGGCAAAAGGGAGGCATTATGAACACACCTCATATCAAAACCGGCACTGACTCCTTTGGCCGGAGGTGCTGTCCCGCTTTTGGGATAGGCTGTTAGAATCTGGCGACCACGAATCCGATGATCCCGCCGATAAACAGCGAAACCGGAATCGCAATGGCCAGCGCGATCGCGACGCAAGCTGTCCGGCTGAGTTGTCCGTCCAATTCCACCGCGTCCGCGCTAATGATTGGCGGCGGTGCCGGAGCGAGGGTGTCTTGTGATGCGGACGAGAGGCCATTGGTTCCCTGAGAAAGTTGGCTGGAACTATCACCGTCCACGGCGACAAAGTCAATCGCCGAAAATGTGGCCGACCCGGTGTCTTTCAGACTCATGCCCAGATCGTCTTCCACCGAACCAGCCGGCACGGGCGGTGACGCCCACGGCGAACGGCTCATCTGTTGCGGCAGCACATCCGAACCGCTGGACCAGGGCTCCAACCGGGCCGCGACCTCGGACATCGACTGGATGCGGTCCGCGGGATCTTTTTCCATCATGTCGGCGATCAGGTCGACAAACTCGTCACTGATTTCTTCGTTAAACCGTCGCGGATGCCAGGGAGTTTCGGACAAATGACGTTGCGCCTTGCTCTTTGGAGTTCCGCCGGGATAGGGCACTTTGCCGGTGATGGCGTAGTAAAGCGAACAGCCCAAGGAATAGATGTCAATCAGCTTCGTGACTTCGCCCGGACTGCGGATTTGTTCCGGCGCGAGATAATCGGCCGTTCCAACTATTTTGCCGGCGCGAGGATCGTCCGACTCGTTCATAAAACCGGCTAGTCCAAGATCCGAAACTTTCGCGACCCCGTCCGGCGTCACCAGAATATTTCCCGGCTTGACGTCGCGATGGATCAATCCTGAATCGTGTGCATACTGCAGGCCCATCGCAGATTGAATGATGACCTTGGAAGCTTGCTGCTGGCTCAACTTGCCTTGCGACCGAACCAGCCGCCGCAGATCGATTCCGGGAACGTATTCAACGACCAGGTAATGCACCTTGCCATCTTCCCCCGCGTCGAATGCCGCCACGAGATTTGAGTGCGACAATTTCGCTTGCGTGCGAATCTCGCGACGGAAGTTCTC